>NZ_QCWA01000009.1:0-268265 GCF_003058245.1 Pseudomonas sp. GV047
CACCTGAACTTCGGTATCGATGTGATCAACCAGATCAAGATCGAAAACCCGCACTTGTGGGATGCCGAGATGAAGGAAGAAGCGACCCAGATGATCCTGCAGGGGACTCAGCTGGAGATTGAATATGCGCGGGATACCATGCCGCGTGGCGTGCTGGGGATGAATGCGGCGATGATGGAGGATTACCTCAAGTTCATCGCTAACCGCCGCCTGTCGCAGATCGGCTTGAAGGAAGAGTATCCGGGGACGACCAACCCGTTCCCATGGATGAGCGAGATCATGGACTTGAAGAAAGAGAAGAATTTCTTTGAGACTCGGGTTATTGAGTATCAGACCGGCGGCGCATTAAGCTGGGATTAACCCCGCAGCCCCATGGACCGTAGCATCACGGTCCATGGGCGGGGTTCAGTCCGAGACCTGCTCCAGAAAGATCAACTGCAAAGGCTCATCGAGCCAGTCATCCGCCGCTGCGGCGAAGCGCTGGAAGTATGGCGTCGCAAAATGCGCATCGAGTGCCGCCTGGTCCTTGAACGCCTCACGCATGTAGAACGTACCGGGTTCGTCCCGCTGCTCGAACAACACATAGTCAAGGTTGCCTGGTTCGGTGCGCGTCGGCTCGATCAGGTTCAACAAGCCTGCTTTAAGGGCCTGTTGCTTGCCGGGTTTGGCCTTGAGTACGGCGAGGGAAACCAGGGGTTTGTGCATGGCAGTGACTCTTTCACGGGGTGGGCTGGTACATCCGGCAAGGGCAGCAACCATCAGGGCGCTTAGCCAATAACCTGAAGCGTTGATCGGGTTTTTCATGCTGGGTGCTCTCAGTGGACTGGGGGCATCGTTGTCCACCTGGCAATAAAGAAACACCGACAAAACCCGCTTACACTTTCTTCAAAGGCTTGAAAATGCCTCACACCATCAAGACCCCCTGCGTCGGCCTGTGCTCCACCGTTTACGGCGACCTGGTCTGCCGGGGCTGCAAGCGTTATCACCATGAAGTGATCCAGTGGAATGGCTACAACGCCGAGGAAAAGCAGGCGGTATGGCTGCGCCTTGAGCAATTGCTGGTGCAGGTGATGGCCAGCAAGCTGGAAGTGTTCGACCCCCAGCGCCTGCGCCAACAACTGGAAGACCGCAAGATTCGCTTTATGCCGCACCAGTCGCCGTATTGCTGGGCGTACCAGCTGATTGCCCGGGGCGCGCGGGTGATTTCCAGGCTGGACGCCTATGGCTTGGCGTTGTTGCCGGAGTTTCGCGAACGCAGCCTGGCGGATTTGCGCGATGCCATTGACCGGGAGTTTTTCCTGCTGTCCGAGGCGCATTACGAGCGGTATATCGCCCCGGGGTTTATACGCGAAGTGTTCGGTCAGCCTCTCATCGCCAGCAGCATGTGACCGTCGTAGCAGCTGCCGAGGGAATCAGCAGGTCCAGGAAGCTGCGCGATCCACCTGCAAGCCATACCGCTCAATCGCCTGCTGGCACACGTGCCGCTCAAGACTGCCCTGCTCCACCAACGCGGTAAGCGCCGCCAGCACGATGTGATGCCGATCCACCTCAAAGAAATCCCGCAGCGCCGCCCGTGTATCACTGCGACCAAACCCGTCGGTGCCGAGCACGGTGTAGCTCGAGTCCAGATAGGACGCAATCATCTGCGGTACTGCGCGTACGTAGTCGGACACGGCAACCACTGGCGCACCTGCCGGCAAGCAGTCATTCAGGTGACTGACGCGCTTGCCGGCCTGCGGATGCAAGCGGTTCCAGCGTTCCACTTCCCGCGCCTCCCGTGCCAGTTCGCTGAAACTGGTCACGCTGTACACCTCGCTCGCCACGTGCCAATCCTCAGCCAGTAACCGCGCGGCGGCCTGGGCTTCACGCAGCAAGGTGCCCGAACCGAGCAGGCGTACCCAGGCGTCAGCGGCGCCTTCCAGGCGATACAGGCCCTTGATGACCGCCGCCTCCACGCCTGCGGGCAGGCTTGGCTGCGGGTAGTTTTCGTTCATCAGGGTCACGTAGTAGAACTCGTCCACATCCTGTTCCAGCATCTGGCGCATGCCGTGGTCGAGGATCACCGCAAATTCCCCGGCAAACGCCGGATCGTAGGCGCGGCAGTTGGGCACGGTGGCGGCGGTGAGATGGCTGCTGCCGTCCTGGTGCTGCAAGCCCTCACCGCCGAGTGTGGTCCGCCCGGCCGTGGCACCGAGCAGGAAGCCACGGGCGCGCTGGTCGGCGGCGGCCCAGATCAGGTCGCCGACGCGCTGGAAGCCGAACATCGAGTAATAGATGTAGAACGGCAGCATGCGCAGGCCATGCACCGAATAGCTGGTGGCCGCCGCGACCCAGGAACTGATGGCACTGGCCTCGCTGATGCCTTCTTCAAGAATCTGCCCGTCGGTGGCTTCGCGGTAGCTGAGGATCGAACCGATGTCTTCCGGCTCATAGCGCTGGCCGACGCTGGAATAGATGCCGATCTGCTTGAACAGGTTGGCCATGCCGAAGGTGCGCGCCTCATCCGCCACGATGGGCACGATGCGCGGCCCGAGCGCCTTGTCCTTGAGCAGGTTGGTCAGCATGCGCACGAAGGCCATGGTGGTGGACATTTCCTTGCCGTCGGCCGCCGTGGCGAAACCGGCGTAACCGCTCACGGGCGGGACGTTCACCGGTGCTGCGGCCTTGCTACGGCTGGGCACGTAGCCGCCCAGGGCCGTGCGCCGCTGATGCAGGTAGCGCAATTCGAGGCTGTCATCCGCAGGCTTGAAGAAGCTCAGCGACTCGGCCTGTTCATCGCTCAGCGGCAACTGGAAGCGGTTGCGGAACGCGAGCAGCGCCTCGCGATCGAGCTTCTTCTGCTGGTGAGTGGTCATCTTGCCCTGCCCGGCCTCGCCCATGCCGAAACCCTTTTTGGTCTGGGCCAGGATCACCGTGGGCTTGCCCTTGACCCGGCGCGCTGCGTGATAGGCGGCATGGATCTTGACCATGTCGTGGCCGCCACGCTTGAGCCGGTCGATCTGCTCATCGCTCATGCCCTCGACCAGGCTGGCCAGCGCCGCGCTCTGGCCGAAGAAGTGTTCGCGGTTGTAGGCCCCGTCCTTGGCGGCGAAGGTCTGGAATTGGCCGTCCACGGTGCTCGACAACGTGTTGACCAGGGAGCCGTCGGCGTCCTTGGCGAGCAAGGGGTCCCAGTCCGAACCCCAGACCAACTTGATCACGTTCCAGCCCGCCCCCGCGAACAATGCCTCCAGCTCGTCGATGATCCGCCCGTTGCCACGCACCGGGCCGTCGAGGCGTTGCAGGTTGCAGTTGACCACCCAGGTCAGGTTGTCGAGGCCTTCGCGCGCGGCCAGGGTCAGGGCCGACATGCTTTCCGGCTCGTCCATCTCGCCGTCGCCGAAGACACCCCACACGTGACGCTCGGCGGTGTCCTGCAGGCCGCGATGCTGCAGATAGCGCATGAAGCGCGCCTGGAAAATCGAACTGATGGGGCCAATGCCCATGGAACCGGTGGGGAACTGCCAGAAGTCCGGCATCAACCACGGATGCGGGTAGCTGCACAGCCCACGCGCCCCGGCCTTGGCGCCACCGAGTTCCTGGCGATAGTGGGCCAGGTCGTCCGCGCTCAAGCGCCCTTCAAGGAAGGCGCGCGCATAAATGCCGGGGGCCGAATGCGGCTGGTAGAACACCAGGTCGCCGCCAAAGTCGTGATTGCGGGCGCGGAAAAAGTGATTGAAACCCACCTCGAACAAATCCGCCGCACTGGCGTAACTGGCAATGTGGCCACCGAGCTCGCCATAGGCCTGGTTGGCCCGCACCACCATGGCCAGGGCGTTCCAGCGTACCAGCGAGGCCAGGCGCTCTTCGGTGGCCAGGTCGCCGGGAAACGCCGGTTGCTGCTCGACGCTGATGCTATTGATGTAGGGCGTGCCGTGGCGGGGTTTCCAGTCGATGTGCGCAGCGCTGGCATCGCGGGCCAGCAGGTCGAGGATCTGCCGAGCGCGCTCAGGGCCGGCATTGGCTACCAGCGACGCCAGCGCGTCACGCCATTCGTCGAGCTCTGGTTGATCCAGGGCTGTGTGATTCACTGCACTCGCGAAACCGTTCATGGGCACCTCCGGGCTTTTTTTCCAGTTTATGTCGGTGCCTGGGGATTTTTTGCCTGTTATCAGGCGCAGCTTGCAGAATTTTGAGCATGAATCACTGCCCATGGGCTTTTTCCCAGCACGTTGTGCTCAAACAACCCGAAACCTCACCAGTGTGTTTAAAATGCCGCCCGCTCAATGACCGACGCTCAACGATGAACCCAGACGCACTCGCTACCCTGCACGCCCACCTGCTCACCGCCCTGGCCAACCCGCCGGCTGAAACCCGGCGCCTGTTCCATGGCCGTGGCCGCTGCTGGCCGGGCCTGGAGCAATTGACCGTGGACTGGCTGCAAGGCGTGGTGCTGGTCGCGCTGTTCAAAGAGCCCGAAGCGCCCCACCTGGAGGGGTTGAAACAGCTGTTGATCGACTTCGACTGGGGCCAATCCGGCGCCCACAGCGTGGCGCTGCAACACCGCTACCTGCCGCAAAGCACCACGGAATGGCTGGTGGGCGCAGCCA
This sequence comes from Pseudomonas sp. GV047, assembly GCF_003058245.1. Classification (NCBI taxonomy): domain Bacteria; kingdom Pseudomonadati; phylum Pseudomonadota; class Gammaproteobacteria; order Pseudomonadales; family Pseudomonadaceae; genus Pseudomonas; species Pseudomonas sp. GV047. Next base: position 4,590 of record NZ_QCWA01000009.1, read on the forward strand.
TCGACGAGCTGACCATCACCGAAGGCGGCCTGCGTTACCTCATCGACCTGGGCAAAAAGCAGAACAGCGGGCTGTTCCTCGACATGCGCTACGGCCGCAACTGGGTGCGCGAACAGGCCAAGGGCCAGCGGGTGCTCAACCTGTTTGCCTACACCTGCGGCTTCTCGGTCGCGGCCATCGAGGGCGGCGCCAGCCACGTGGTGAACCTGGACATGGCCCGTGGCGCCCTGAGCCGCGGCCGCGATAACCACCGCCTGAACGGTCATGACCTGAGCAAGGTCACCTTCCTCGGCCACGACCTGTTCAAATCCTGGGCCAAGGTCACCCACAGCGGCCCCTACGACCTGGTGATCATCGACCCGCCGTCCTTCCAGAAAGGCAGCTTCCTGCTGACCAAGGACTACCAGCGTGTACTGCGTCGCCTGCCGGATTTACTCACGGCCCAGGGCACTGTCCTGGCGTGCATGAACGACCCGGCCTTCGGCGAAGACTTCCTGATCGACGGCGTCACCCGCGAAGCACCGGGCCTGCGCTTTATTGAACGGCTGGAAAACCCGCCGGAATTTCCGGATATCGACACGCAAAGTGGCCTCAAGGCACTGGTGTTTCGCCAAGGCTGATGCCGAAACGTCCTACGCTTGCTACGCTATGTGATGCGCCGGGCGGTGAACCTTATGACCCCCTTCCCGGTCGATACCTGCATTCCCCGGCCAGACTCGACAGCGTCACGTTGTCGGCTGCCCCGTTTCACCTTTTGGAGAACCGCCCGTGATATCGACCCTGCATGTAGCCAGAATCAAAGCCTGGGGCGCCCACGGCTTTACCGCCACCGGTGTGGTATTGGCCTTCCTGGCCACCCTGGCGCTGCTGGAAAACTCCCCCAAGGCCTGCCTGCTCTGGCTGGGCCTGGCCCTGGTGGTAGACGGCGTGGATGGTTCCCTGGCGCGACGGGTGAATGTCAGCACGGTATTGCCCAGCTTTGACGGCTCGGTACTGGACCTGGTGATCGATTACCTCACCTATGTGTTTATTCCGGCCCTGTTTATCTACCGCTATATCGACCTGCCGGACTTTACCCACCTGTTCACGGTGTCGGTGATCCTGGTTTCATCGCTGTTCTGCTTCTGCAACGTGAACATGAAGAGCAAGGACAACTACTTCGTCGGCTTCCCCGCCGCCTGGAACGTGGTGGCCTTGTGCGTATACATCATCCAGCCGGACGCCTGGGTCACCTTGCTGACCGTGATCGGCCTGGCCCTGCTGACCGTGACGCCGATGAAGTTCCTGCACCCGTTCCGGGTCAAGCGCTTCATGCCGATCAATATCGCAGTGACCACCATCTGGTTGCTCTGCAGCTTCTTGATGGTGGTGGATTATCCCAACACCAACCCGTGGACGTTTGGGTTGTGGTCGGTGATGTCCGCGTATTTCCTCGGAATCTGCGTGTGGCGCACGGCGCTGGAGTGGATGGGAACCCACAAATAGCCAGATGAACACCGTTCAACTGTGGGAGAGGGCTTGCTCCCACAGTTGGTTCTGCGCACATCAGGCGGGTAAGATGGCGACCCTTCGCACAGCGCCCTGCCAACCATAAGCCCTCCCATGCCTTTCGAACTCAGCGTAGACCTCACCACCCTCGCCATTCTCGCCGTCGTGGCCTTTATCGCCGGCTTTATCGACGCCATCGCCGGCGGCGGCGGCCTGCTTACCACCCCGGCGCTGCTCACCGCCGGGATGCCGCCCCACCTGGTACTGGGCACCAACAAGCTCAGCTCCACCTTCGGTTCGGCCACGGCCAGTTTCACCTTCTACCGTCGCAAGCTGTTCCACCCGCGCCAGTGGGTGCATGCGATCGTCGGCACCTTGATCGGTGCGCTGGCCGGTGCGGTGGTTGCCCACTACCTGCCCGCCGAAACCCTCAACAAAATGCTGCCGGTGATCGTATTCGCTTGCGGTGTGTATTTGCTGTTTGGTGGCACGCCCAAGGCACCGCTGGACGCCGACGCGCCGATCAAGAAGAAATGGCAAGGCGCCCAGGGTTTCGGCCTGGGCTTCTACGACGGCGTGGCGGGCCCCGGCACCGGTGCGTTCTGGACCGTGAGCACCCTGCTGTTGCACCCCATCGACCTGGTGAAGGCCAGCGGCGTGGCGCGCAGCATGAACTTCGTCAGCAACGCGGCGGCGCTGTCGGTGTTTATCTTCAACGGCTCGGTGGATTGGATTGTCGGCCTGGCGATGGGCGTGTCGGTGATGGGTGGCGCATTCTTTGGCGCCCGCAGCGCGATCAGCGGCGGCGCCAAATTCATTCGCCCGGTGTTTATCACCGTGGTTCTCGGCCTGACCGTGCGCCTAGCCTGGCAGCACTGGTTCAGCGTGGCCTAGGCGACGGGCCACATAAAGGTCGATCAGGTAACGCGCAATCGAGCGTGAAGCCGGCAGCGGCGGCAGGTCATGGATGCTGAACCACTGCGCGTCCTCGATCTCGTCGGCCTGGGGCACGATGTCGCCACCGGCGTACTCGGCATGGAAGCCCAGCATCATCGAATGGGGGAACGGCCAGCACTGGCTGCCCATGTACTGGATGTTCCTGACCTCCACCTGCACTTCTTCGCGCACCTCGCGGATCAGGCAGTCCTCGGCCGACTCACCCGGCTCGGCAAAGCCCGCCAAGGTGCTGTAGACCCCGGTGACAAAACGCGGCGAGCGCGCCAGCAGGATCTCGTCGCCACGGGTCACCAGCACGATCATGCTCGGCGAAATCCGTGGGTAGCTGCGCAGGTCGCAGGCCTGGCAATACATCGCCCGTTCCCGTGGCACCTGGACCATGGCCTGGCCGCAACTGCCGCAGAACCGATGCTCCCGCGCCCAGGTGCCGATCTGCGCGGCGTAGCCCAGCACTTTGTAGAGGGTGTGATCACCTTGCAGCATGAAGCCGCGCAGGCCCTGCCAGCTGCAACCCGGCACTTCGCCCGCCGAATCGAGTTCCAGCAGGTACACCGGCTCACCGTCGAGGTGGCCGATGCCGTGTTCGGCAAACACCGATAGCTCCTGGCGCTTGAGCCATTCCCGAGGGAACAGCGGGCCGTTGGCATCATGCAAAAAGCCCTCGCGGCTGCGGGCGACGGCCCAGCCGCCGGGGGCGTCGTTGTCCAGCAGCGTTGTGGTAATCCAGCCTGGGGTCATGTCAGTCAATCCACGAATTCGGGTTTCTGCTTGCTCATATGGGCCGCGATGGCCACGCGCAAGTCGTTGGATTGCAACATAGCCGAGTTCCAGGTGGCAACGTATTCCAGACCGTCATTGACCGTATGGTCACGCATGTAGCTGATCATGGCCTTGGTGCCGGTGACCGCAATCGGCGACTTGGCGGCGATTTCATGGGCGATCTCGAACACCCCGGCCAGCAGGCTGTCCCGGTCGGCATACACGCGATTGACCAAACCGATGCTGCGCGCTTCCTCGGCGCCGAACGTGCGACCGGTGTAGGCCAGCTCACGCAGCATGCCGTCGCCGATGATGCGTGGCAGGCGTTGCAGGGTGCCGACGTCGGCGGCCATGCCGATGTCGATTTCCTTGATCGAGAATTGCGCGTCTTCAGCCGCGTAGCGCATGTCGCAGGCGCTGATCAGGTCGATGGCGCCACCGATGCAGTAACCCTGGATCGCCGCCAGTACCGGCTTGCGGCAGTTATCGACGGCGTTGAACGAGGCTTGCAGCTCGAGGATCTTGCGCCGCAGCAGGCGCGCATTGCGGCCCACATCCTTGCCGAAGTCGTTGGCCACCGAGGCCAGCATCATCAGGTCGATGCCCGAGGAAAAATGCTTGCCGGCACCGCTGAGCACCACGGCGCGTACGGCGTCGGTGTCTTCGATCCATTGGAAGATGTCGATGATCTCGGTCCAGAACGCGGCGTTCATCGCGTTGATCTTTTCCGGGCGGTTGATCTGCACATGGGCTACGTTGCCGCTGAGTTCGACGACGAAAGCTTGGTATTCGGACATGGCAGTGATCCCTGGCTGGCGAGTGATAAGGCCTGAACTATAACAAGGGTACGTGACGGCGCATCGGCCAAAAGCGGGACTGGCAACGGCGATGGAAAAGACGCTGGATAAAAGCCCCGGCACACGCCATCCTTCGCGCTTTGAGCCGCCCCATCAGCGGCGTTCGACGTTTAAAGGATATGCCCATGCACACCCAACCCCTCGCCCCCGCCGATTTCGAATTCATCGAAGAAACCCTGTTGAAATACGGCGACGACCATTCGGTGCTGAACCTGGCCGAACTCGACGGCTACTTCACCGCGCTGGTGTCCAGCCCGGCACAGGTGGACATCGCCGAGTGGTTCCCGGCGATCTGGGGCGGGCAGAACCCGGAGTGGGAAAGCGCCGAAGAGGCCCAGCAGTTCCTTGACCTGTGCGTGCGTCATATCAACACCCTGGCCGCACAACTGGCGACTGACGCCAAGGCCTTTAAGGCACGCTTCGATGAAACCGAACACCAGGACCAAGTCGTGACCCTCGCCGAAGAATGGTGCTTTGGTTATATCCGTGGCGCCGCTATCGGCAATTGGCCTGAGTTGCCCGCGGAGCAGGCAGCGAACCTGGAGAAAATCTCCTGGTGCGCCGAGCAGGACAACTTCGAGTTGCCCGCCGACCTGGATGTGAAGCTGCATCAGCAACGGGTCAGCGCTATCGAACCGGCCGCACGGGCACTGCACGATTACTGGTTGAGCAAGCGCTAGACCTCGACAAGCACCGCACCTTTGGCCGATTATTCGGGTCCGCCCGTCGGCCACTCCGTACCACCTTGCCTTGATCAGGAGCCTTGCACCTTGAGTTCGCAGAAAACCGTGACCGTTACACCGCCCAACTTCCCCCTGAATGGCAAGGTCGCGCCCCCCGGCTCCAAATCCATTACCAACCGTGCCTTGCTGCTGGCGGCCCTGGCCAAAGGCACCAGCCGCCTGAGCGGCGCCCTGAAGAGCGATGACACCCGGCATATGTCGGTGGCCCTGCGCCAGATGGGCGTGACCATCGACGAGCCGGACGACACCACCTTCGTGGTCACCGGCACCGGCAAGCTGCAATTGCCGGCGCAGCCGTTGTTCCTCGGCAATGCCGGCACCGCCATGCGCTTCCTGACGGCCGCCGTGGCTACCGTGCAAGGCACCGTGGTACTGGACGGCGACGAGTATATGCAGAAACGTCCGATCGGCCCGCTGCTGGCCACCCTCGGCCGGAACGGTATCCAGGTCGACAGCCCGACCGGTTGCCCACCGGTGACGGTGCACGGCGTGGGCACGGTCCAGGCCAGGCGCTTCGAGATCGACGGCGGCTTGTCCAGCCAGTATGTCTCCGCCCTGTTGATGCTCGCCGCCTGCGGCGAAGCGCCGATTGAAGTGGCACTGACCGGCAAGGACATCGGTGCCCGTGGCTACGTGGACCTGACCCTGGACTGCATGCGGGCCTTCGGCGCCCAGGTCGAGGTGGTCGACGACACCACCTGGCGCGTGGCCCCCACCGGCTACACCGCCCATGATTACCTGATCGAACCCGACGCGTCCGCCGCCACCTACTTGTGGGCTGCCGAAGTGTTGACCGGTGGCCGCATCGACATCGGCGTGGCCGCCCACGCCTTCACCCAACCGGACGCCAAGGCCCAGGCGGTGATCGCGCAGTTCCCGAATATGCAGGCCACCGTGGTGGGTTCGCAGATGCAGGACGCGATCCCGACCCTGGCGGTACTGGCCGCCTTCAACAACACCCCGGTGCGCTTCACGGAGCTGGCCAACCTGCGGGTCAAGGAATGCGATCGCGTACAGGCCCTGCATGACGGCCTCAATGCGATCCGTGCGGGCCTCGCCAGCATTGAAGGCGATGACCTGCTGGTCGCGGCCGACCCGGCGTTGGCCGGCACGTCGTGCAACGCCCTGATCGACACCCATGCCGACCACCGCATCGCCATGTGCTTTGCCCTGGCGGGGTTGAAAATCGCGGGGATCCGCATCCAGGACCCGGACTGCGTGGCCAAGACCTATCCTGGGTACTGGAAGGCCCTGGGCAGCCTTGGGGTCGCGTTGAGCGACTGACTCAACGGCGTCGGAATGGGGAGGTAAGGATCATGACCATTCGCCAACCCTGCCCACCCGGCGCCTGTGTCTGCGACCGTGAACAGCTGCTGGAGGCCCCCGGCGCCGACCTGCGTATCCTCAGCCTGACCCGCCAGGAAGAAAAACGCCTGGTCGAGCGCCTGGAAAACCTGCAAAGCCTGCAAGACCTGGAGCGCATGCAACAGCGGATGCACGAGTTATTGGGCATCCGCGTGCATATCGCGCTGGGGCACACCGAGGTCAAGAGCATGCGCGGCATCCAGATCGTCATCGACGAGCTGCCAGGCATGTGCCGCAAGACCCGGCAAGCGATCCCGGCGGCGATTCGCCGGGGCCTGGAGAAAAACCCGGAAATTGCCTACCGCCTGTTGGACGCCCACGACCTGTTTCGCGAAGGTTGAATCAACCGGCGACCGTCTCGGCCTCGAACAGCCTCTGCCCGATCGCTTTCGCCGTCTTCAGATGCGCCGGGGCCGCGCCGCCTTCCGAATCCAGCAACAGCTCGGACGTCACCACCTTCGCCCCGCAGTAATCGAAGATGCCGTAGTCGATTTGGGTGCGCATCGCCTTGGCGTAGCCATGACGGTCAAACGCGCTGTCATCCGCGCCGCCGAGGGCCAGCAAGTGCACCTGCAAATGCCGCAGTTTTTTCACCACCGGGGTATCCGGGCCGTAGTCGATCGCCCAGCCGTTGACGAACACACGGTCGACCCAGCCCTTGAGCAGGCCCGGCAGCGACCACCAGTAGATCGGGAACGCCAGCACCAAGGCATCGGCGCGCTCGATGCGCGCCTGTTCCGCCAGCACGTCGGCCGGGGGCGTGGCCTGGGTGCGGTGTACCCGGTGATCGGCGGCGGTGTAGCGCGGGTCGAAGCCTTCGGCGGCGAGGTCGGCGATTTCGAAGGTGTGGCCCTCAGCAGTCAGCCCGGCAGCCACCTGCGCGGCCACGGCGTGGGTGAGGGATTGTGGGTCGTGATGGGCAACGACGATGAGTGCGTGCATGACTTTGACTCCGTTTGGGTTTAAGCTACTTTTGGTAAGTTAACGCCAACAAGTTACTTTTGGTATATAAGCATGTCAAGCCCTGAATCCCCTGCCCCACGTCGTCGCCTGTCCCGTGAAGATCGCCTGCGTCAGTTATTGGAGGTGGCCTGGCAGCTGGTGCGCGAGGAAGGCACCGAAGCCCTGACCCTGGGCCGCCTGGCGGAACTGGCCGGCGTCACCAAACCGGTGGTCTACGACCATTTCGTCACCCGTGCCGGGCTGCTCGCCGCGCTGTATGAAGACTTCGACGCGCGTCAGACCCAGGTGTTTGCCGAAGCCCTCGACGCCAGCCGCGCGACCTTGGAAGAACGCGCCGGGGTGATCGCCTCGTGCTATGTCGATTGCGTGTTATTGCAGGGCCGGGAAATTCCGGGGGTGATTGCCGCACTGAGCAGCTCGCCGGAGCTGGAAGCGCTCAAGCGTAAGTACGAGGCGATTTTTCTCGACAAATGCCGTGCCGCATTGGAACCCTTTGGCCACGTATCACAGGCAGGATTAAGGGCGATGCTGGGCGCTGCGGAAGCGTTGTCCTACGCTGCGGCCAGTGGCGAGATCAGCCGTGAAGAGGCGCAAGATGAGTTGCTGGCGACCATCCTGGCAATGGTCAACCGCCCACGGCGTTGAAGACTGAAGAAGCTTCTGTGGTAAACGAACTTTGCTGTGGTGAGCAGACTTGTTGTGGTGAACAGGCTTGTTGTGGTGAGCGGGCTTGCCCCGCGCTGGGCTGCGAAGCGGCCCCAGAAACAGCCCCGGATCTGCCTGGCACACTGCAGCGCTCTTATCGGGGCCGCTTCGCAGCCCAGCGCGGGGCAAGCCCGCTCACCACAGAAGCCCGCTCACTACAAAAAAAGCCAACCAGGCCAGGCTAACGCCCTGCCACAAACAGCTGGACCTTGCGGGCCAGTTGATCGAGGTGCCGATCACGCTGTTTCTCGGCGTCCACCATCGCCCGCTTGCCATGTTTTTGCAGCAGGTAGGTATGGATCTGGCGTACCTCCAGCGAACTGTAGATCGCCGCCACATCCAACACGCCCATCAAGCCATCGGTGCCGTAGTCCCGGGTATTCATCAACACCTGGGTGCCCCGCGCACCCCGCACTTCAAACCCCATGGCCTCGAAGGCCGCTACCTTCTCCACGGCACAGGCCAACTCCGCATGGGGATAGCGCGCCAGCACGTCCGCCATCATCCCGCGCGCCACCCCCTGACGCCGGAAACCGGCCTGTACCGCCATAAAGGCAATGCCACAGGCTTCAGGATCGTCTTTCACCGGCAGGTACAGGCAAAAGCCAATCACCTGCTCCTCGAGCATCGCCACGATCAACTCAACGGCAATCCCCTTCGACCCGCCCACTGCCTCCAGGTACAGGTGCACCTCAAAGCCGATGGCGTATTGGTAGATGTTGTAGAGCAGGTTGCTCGGCGGCAGTGCGACGCTGCTGATGTCGGTGAGGTTGTCCACCACCATCTGCAGGATCTGGGCATTGATGGGCTCGGGGCACGGTGTGGTATAGCGGGTAAGGCTGAACATGCAGATTCCTGGGGTTTCGCGTCAAGGCAGCGGCGATTGTACCTGTTGCAGGCCGTTCAGTGCCCGCACACCTCACGCACGCACCCGCGCAACCAGCGGTGGGCCAGGTCGGCATCCAGCCGCGGATGCCAGAGCATCGCCACGGTGAACGGTGCCAGCGTCAACGGCAACGCAAAGCTGTAAAGGCCTTCGCGCTGATGGGCAGTGTAGCGTTCGGGCACGCTGGCAATCAGGTCGGTGTCGCGGGCCAGGGCGATGGCCGTGGCGAACCCGGCGACGATGGTGCCGATCTGCCGCGTCAAGCCCAGGGCTTCAAGCCCATCGTCGATCTGGCCGCGCTCCTGCCCGCGCCGCGAGACATAGACGTGCCGCCCCAGGGCAAACCGCTCGGCACTGATGTCGCCCTGGCTCAGGGGATGGCCGCTGCGCACCACGCCAATCAAACGGTCGCGAAACAGCGCCTGGGTCAGCACTTCGGGGCTGGCGTCGGGGTCGACCACACCGGTCTCCAGGTCGACGCTGCCTTCGCGCAGCAACCTGCTGTCCTTGTCGGTCTTGCTGACGAAACGCAGGCGTACACCAGGCGCCTCCCGTGCGATGCGCGCCAGCAACGCGGGACCGAAGTTTTCGACGAACTCTTCACTGGTGCGCAAGGTGAACGTGCGCTCCACCTGGGCCAGGTCCAGGGCGTGTGCCGGGCGCAGCACTGCGTGGGCGTCCTGCACCAGGCGGCTGACCTGCTCACGCAATGCCTGCGCCCGCGGCGTCGGCACCAGCCCGCGCCCGGCGCGGACCAACAGCGGATCGCCGGTGGTCTCACGCAAGCGCGCCAGCGCCCGGCTCATGGCCGAGGGGCTCAACTGCAAGCGCTTGGCCGCTCGGGCGACACTGCCTTCGGCCAGCAAGACATCCAGGGTGATCAGCAGATTAAAGTCGGGCATGGGCGCTCCTTAGCAGGCGTTTGACGCAGGTATTAACTGCAAACCCTGCGTCTTCCGCCATGTTAGGCGAGGTCGTAGATTTTTGACAGTTGCGTCCACCCAAGGAATCTTCCATGCATACGTCTTCACGGGGCGGCCTTGCCAGCCTGTCGCTGTCCATGTTGCTCGCCGCCCTCGGCACCAGCATCGCCAATGTCGGCCTGCCCAGCCTGGTACAGGCATTCGATGCGTCATTTCATGCCGTGCAGTGGGTGGTGCTCGCCTACCTGATGGCGATCACGGCGGTGATTGTCATGGCCGGCCGAATGGGCGATCGCCTGGGCCGTCGCCGGCTGTTGCTCGCCGGGCTGCTGCTGTTTGCGCTGGGCAGTGGGCTGTGTGCAGGCGCGCCCTCGCTGGGCTGGCTGATTGCCGCACGCCTCCTGCAGGGCTTGGGCGCGGCGAGCATGATGGCCATGGCGCTGGGGATGGTCGGCGACACGGTGCCCAAGGAACGCACCGGCCGGGTGATGGGCCTGCTGGGCACAATGTCAGCCGTCGGTACCGCCATGGGCCCCGCCGCTGGCGGGTTATTGCTCAGTGTGTGGGGCTGGCGCGCGCTGTTTCTGGTGGGCATGCCCTTGGGGTTACTCACGGCCAGCCTCGCGTGGCGCTACTTGCCGGTTGATCGACGCCAAGCAGGCTCACCTTCCAGCGTCTGGTCACCGTTGAAGGAAGCATCATTGCGCACGAGTCTCGCGATGAGTGCGTTAGTAGCGGCGGTGATCATGGCAACCTTTGTGGTCGGCCCTTTCTACCTGTCCAAGGGGCTGGGGCTGGACCCGCAATGGATGGGCCTGGCCATGGCCGTCGGGCCCTGTGTCGCGGCGCTCAGCGGTGTACCGGCGGGGCGCCTCACCGACCGCCACGGCTGGCGCCTTATGACTTTCGCCGGGTTGGGCATCCTGGTTTGCGGCGCATTACTATTGTCGTTGGCCTCGGGATTGATCGCCTACCTTGGGGGGCTGGTGATTCTGACGACGGGCTATAGCCTGTTCCAGGCCGCCAACAATACTGCGGTGATGTGCGATGTAGACGGTGCGCGCCGAGGTACGGTCGCAGGCTTGCTCAACCTGTCACGCAATATCGGGCTGATCTTCGGTACCTCGGCCCTGGGGGCGGTGTTCGCCTGGGCGACCCCGGATGTCACCCGCGCCACCGCGCAATCCGTGACCAGTGGCCTGCATGCGACTTTCACCGTCGCCGTGGGCTTGATCCTGCTGGCCACCGCGATGACAGCGGGCCGCATCCGCGCCGTGAATGCCCCACAGAATGCCCGTTGAGGCAAAAAAACAAAAAAGGCGTTGCGCCAGACGGGGTTACATCGCGCATCATGGGCACTTTCAAGCTCAAGGGTAACGTCCATGCGCGTTCTGTCATTGATGATGGGTCTTACGACGCTGGCCGCCAGTACGGTGTTCTGCGCCAGCGCGATGGCGAATGAAGAAAGTCAGTTGGTGCAACAGATCAACGAGTACCGCAGCCAGGTGCAGCGCTGCGGCGACCAGGGTTCCCAGGAACTGCCACCGTTGGCCAACGATACACGGCTGGTGCTGCCGGCCAATAACGTCGGCGACCTGCAGCAGGCCCTGGCCCGGGCCGCGTACCCGATGGTCAATGTGCAGGCCATCAGCCTGTCCGGGCCCAAGGACGCCCAGGCAGCCATGAAAGCCGTGCGCGAGAGTTTCTGCCGGGTGGTGCTGGACCCGCAATTCGTCGACATCGGCGTGAGCAACAGCGGCCAGGACTGGCGCATCGTGCTGGCCCGCCCGTTGCTGTCCAGCGGCCTGGGCGATTGGCAAACCGAAGGCCGCAAGCTGCTCGACCTGATCAATGCCGCCCGTACACAACCGCGCCAGTGCGGCACCCAGGCGTTTACCGCGACCACGCCATTGTCGTGGAACGAGGCGTTGGCCGGGGCCGCCAACAGCCACACGCGCAACATGGCCAACGGCAATTTCTTCGACCACCTGGACCACGACGGCCGCACGCCTGGCGACCGCGCGGAACTGGCCGGGTATATCGCGAAAAACATCGGCGAAAACATCGCCGCCGGCCTGGACACCCCGCGCAAGGTGGTCGACGGCTGGCTCGCCAGCCCGGGTCATTGCGCCAACCTGATGAACCCGCAGTTTCGCGAATTGGGCGCAGCCTATGCCATGGACCCGAAGAGTGACGCGGGCATCTACTGGACCGCTTTATTCGGCACGCAATAAGGGTTGGGCAATCGCCCACCCCCCGGCCCTTCGCTCTTTCAAACGAATACAGCATCAAAATGCCATCTAGCGGATAATCGTGCTGAACTGGCAGCGACCAGACAGGTCTGTAGCTTTACGCCACATCCTTGCGGGCGCGTTGAAGATTCCGGAATACAAGGTGTTCTCCCAATGATGAATTGGCTGCAAAGCAGCAGCGACATGGCTGAGCAAGTCCGTCAGCATGATTGGGCCAGTACGCCCCTAGGACCGCTGGAACAGTGGCCGGACGTGTTAAAGACCACCGTGGCGCTGTGCTTCGCCTCCAGCTTTCCCCAGGCGATTGTCTGGGGTCCGCAGCTGATCACGCTCTACAACGATGCGTTTATCCCGATCCTGGGTAGCAAGCCCTACGCGTTGGGGCGCCCGTTCAACGAAGTGTGGGCCGAGGTGTGGGATGACGTCAGCCACATCGCCAACGCCGCCTTCGAGGGCCACGCCACCTATATCGAAAACTTCCCCCTGGTGATTGAACGCGGCCCGAGGCGGGAGCAGGCGTACTTCACCTTCTGCTACAGCCCGATCCGCGATCCCCAAGGCAAGGTGGTCGGCATGCTCGACACCGTCACCGAGACCACCGCCACGGTGTTCCTGGCACGCCGCCTGGCGGTGCTGGACGCCATCGGCAACGCGGTGGTCAACGCCGTCGATGCCGAAGCCATCATGACCAGCACCACCCGGTTGCTGGCCGAGCACCTGCAGGTGAGCAATTGCGCCTACGCCGACATGGACGCCGATGAAGACGGCTTTACCATTCGAGACAATTGGACCGCGCCCGGCTCGCCCAGCATCATTGGCCGCTACAGCCTGGCGGCGTTCGGCGAGATGGCCGTCAAATGCCTGCGCGCCGGCGACCCCCTGGTGATCCACGACAATCTGCGCGAGTTGCCGCCCGCAGAGTCCGCCACCTTCCAGGCCCTGGGGGTGACGGCGACGATCTGCATGCCGCTGATCAAGAACGGTCGCCTGACCGCCCTGATGGCCGTCCATGACAAAAGCCCACGCCCCTGGTCACCCTACGACCTGGCCCTGTTGCGGGAAGTCACCGAGCGCTCCTGGGCGCATATCGAGCGCGTGCGTGCCGATGCCGATGTGCGCAAGGGCCTGGCGGCCTATGCCGAACTGAACACCACTCTCGAACAGCGCGTCGAAGAACGCACCCTGGCGCTGGCCAAGGCCGAAGCCGCGCTGCGCCAGTCGCAGAAACTCGAAGCCATCGGCCAACTCACCGGCGGCGTGGCCCATGACTTCAACAACCTGCTGACGATCATCCGCTCATCGGTGGACTTCCTGCGTCAGCCAGACCTGTCGGAGCAGCGTCGCCAGCGCTATATGGGCGCAGTGGCGGATACCGTAGAGCGGGCCAGCAAGTTGACCAGCCAATTGCTCGCCTTTGCCCGCCGCCAACCGCTGAACCCGGAAGTCTTCGACGTGGCCCAGCGCGTTCAGAACATCGGCGAGATGCTGGAGAGCGTCACAGGCGCGCGCATTCATGTACGTGTCGAGATGCCTTCGCAGCCGTGTTTTGCGCGGATCGATGCCAGCCAGTTTGAAACCGCACTGATCAACATCGCCCTCAATGCACGGGACGCAATGGAGGGCCAGGGCACCCTGACCCTGAAAGTCCTCGGGGCACAGCCGTTGCCCCATATTCGCGGCGACGCCGGGTCGGGTAAGGCGTATGTCGCCATTTCGCTCGCCGATACCGGCCCCGGCATTCCCGAAGACACCGTCGAACGCATTTTCGAGCCGTTCTTCACCACCAAGGCGGTGGGTAAAGGCACCGGCCTGGGCCTGTCGCAGGTCTTCGGCTTCGCCAAGCAGTCGGGGGGCAATATCGATGTGACCAGCACGCCCGGCCAAGGCAGCGTATTCACCTTGTATCTGCCCCAGGTCGAAGCCGAAGCAGCACTGCCACTCCCCTGCGAGGAAGCGCCGGCTTCGTCCCACGACACATCACAGTGCCGGGTGCTGATTGTGGAGGACAATCTGGAGATCGGGCGGTTTGCCAGCCAGATTCTTCAAGACCTGGGCTACCAGGCCACCTGGGTGACCGATGCCGAACAGGCCCTGACCCTTGCCGGGCACGATGGGAGGGCCTTCGATGTGATCTTCTCCGACGTGGTCATGCCCGGTATCACCGGGGTCGCCATGGCCAAGCTGTTGCGCCAGCGTCGAGCGGACCTGCCGGTGATACTGACCTCGGGCTACAGCGAAGAGCTGGCAGACAATGGCTATGACGGCTTCGAGTTCCTGCCCAAGCCTTACTCTGCCGAGCAGGTTTCGCGGGTATTGATCAAGGCCATGCACAAGGACTGAGCCGCGCCCTACTCCGCCACGGCCACCTGGTTGCGGCCCAATGCCTTGGCCCGGTACAGCGCTTTGTCGGCGCTGTTCATCAGGCCGTGCAGGTCCTCGTCCACGGCATGGGTGAACGCCACCCCAAGGCTGGCTGACAGCCCCTTGACCGGCTCGGCGGCCAAACCGGCGATAGCCTTGATCAGGTCCTCGGCAATAGTGCGCGCGGTGTCCAACGACGTATTGGGCAACAACACGGCAAACTCTTCGCCGCCCAAGCGACCATACACATCGGCCTTGCGGAACGACGCACTGATCACCCCGCCAATCTGGCGCAAGACCTGATCGCCGGCCTGGTGCCCATAGGTGTCGTTGATTTGCTTGAAGTGGTCCATGTCCATCATCAGCACGCACAGCGGCTGCTGGTTATGACGGCATTGCGCATACAGCAATTGCGCATGTTCGAAAAACGCCCGGCGGTTCATCAGGCCGGTCAGCTCATCGGTCTGTGCGGCACGGGTCGAGATGTTATGGGCCCGTTCCATTTGCCGGGTCAGGCGAAAGGCTTTCTCCAGTGCATCGGACAATTTGCGCGTGGCACTGGCCACAAACGTGGAAAACACCAGGACCGCGATGCCGATGCCCACTTGCATCGATGTGGGCTGGAACAACAGCCACAGGGTGCACGGCAGCAACACCAGGCCGATGGACACCAGGGTCATATAGCGATAGGCCGAATAACACGACACCGCACTGACCGACATCCCCACGGTGAACAGCATCACCAGCGCCTGGGACAACCGATCATCGGGGGGCATCAGCGCGAGTGCCCCAGCCCCCCAAATGCCCGCGGACAGTACCAGCGTGACCCAGTAGCGGCGCTCCCAGCGGTCCGGGGTGCGTTCGCTGTTGGGGCAGCGGAACCAGTCCAGGAACATCTTGACCCGCAGCAGCGACGACGCGCCCAACACCACCAGCCACACCAGCATCAACGTGTGATCGAAGCGCTCCCAGCACAGCCAGCAGAGCATGGCGGCTGCCATGTAGCTGCCGAAAATGGCTGCAAATGACTGGCGAAACAACTGGTGCAAACGGTCGGTTCGCACCTGTGCCTCTATAAAGCAATCCTGGTCCCGCCCATGCCCAAGGCCATTCATGAAATTCGCCTGATTCGACTGCCATGACAAAGGCGCCATTGTGGCACCCTGCCACCAGCGTGGACAACTGAATCCAGCAGGGTAGAGCCTTTAACTCCCGTCAGGCCGCAAAATCAGCACCCCCAACGGCGGCAGGTTCAACGACAGTGACACCGGTTGCCCATGGCGTGGCTCATCCTCGGTGAACACGCCACCGCCATTGCCGTAATTGGAACCCGCGTAGGTATCGGCGTCACTGTTGATCACCTCGCTCCAACGCCCACCAAACGGTACGCCCACCTTGTAGGCCTCACGGGGCACCGGGGTGAAATTGGCCACCACCAGCACCGGCTTGCCGTCCTTGCTCCAGCGCAGCCAGGCGTAGACGCTGTTGATCGCGTCGTCGCCGATCAGCCACTGGAAACCCTGAGGCGCATCATCCTGCTCGTGCAGGGCCGGCTCTTCGCGATACAGGCGATTCAAGTCACCCACCAGCTTTTGCACGCCTTTGTGCTCGGCGTACTGCAGCAAGTACCAGTCCAGTTGCTGGTCGTGGTTCCACTCGCGCCACTGGCCGAATTCGCAGCCCATGAACAGCAGCTTCTTGCCCGGATGCATCCACATGAACGCCAGGTAGGCGCGCAGGTTGGCAAACTTCTGCCAACGGTCGCCGGGCATCTTGTCGATCAGAGAGTGCTTGCCGTGCACCACTTCATCGTGGGAAATCGGCAGGATGAAGAGCTCGGACCACGCATACACCAGGCCGAAGCTCAACTCGTTATGGTGATGGGCGCGATAGACCGGATCCTGCTGGATGTAATGCAAAGAATCGTGCATCCAGCCCATGTTCCACTTGTAGTTGAAGCCCAGGCCGCCCTGTTGGGTGGGCTGGCTGACGCCGGGCCAGGCGGTGGACTCTTCGGCGATCACCAGGGCGCCGGGCGCTTCCAGTGCAACCACGTCGTTCAAATGGCGCAGGAAGTCGATGGCTTCCAGGTTCTCGCGCCCGCCATGGCGGTTGGGCACCCATTCGCCGGCCTTGCGCGAATAGTCGCGGTACAGCATCGACGCCACCGCATCCACCCGCAGCCCGTCAATGTGGAAGTGTTTGAGCCAATGCAGCGCCGAGGCCAGCATGAAGCCGTGGACCTCAGTGCGGCCCAGGTTGTAGATCAGCGTGTCCCAGTCCTGGTGGAAGCCTTCCAGCGGGTTGGCGTATTCATACAACGCAGTGCCGTCGAATTGCGCCAGGCCATGGGTGTCGGTAGGGAAATGCGCCGGCACCCAGTCGAGGATCACGCCGATATCGGCCTGATGGAGCGCGTTGATAAAATAGGCGAAGTCCTCCGGCGAGCCAAAACGCGCCGTCGGTGCGAACTGTGAAAGCGCCTGGTAACCCCACGAACCGCCGAACGGGTGTTCCATGATCGGCATCAATTCAACGTGGGTGAAGCCCAGTTGCTGCACATACGGCACCAACCGCTCGGCCAGCTCGCGCCAGGTGTATTGGCGCGCCACTTCGCCGGCCTCGTCCAGCTCGCACTGCCAGGAGCCCACGTGCAGCTCGTAGATCGACAGCGGCGCCGTGGCCTTCTGGCGCTCGACCCGCGCTTGCATCCACTCGTGGTCCTGCCAGTCCACCTGCAACGGCGCGGCGACTTTCGAGGCGGTATCGGGTGGCAACTGGGTCGCCAGCGCCATCGGGTCGGCCTTGAGCGGCAGAATCCCGTGGGCACCGAGGATTTCGTACTTGTAGGCGGCGCCAGGTTGCAGGCGTGGAATGAAGATCTCCCACACGCCCGACGGATGCCGCAGGCGCATCGGGTGGCGGCGGCCGTCCCAGATATTGAAGTCTCCTACCACCGAAACCCGCCGCGCATTCGGTGCCCACACGGCAAAACGCACGCCGTCTACGCCATCGACGTTGGTCACCTGGGCCCCCAGGCAACTGCTGAGGTCACGGTGGTTGCCTTCGGCGAACAGGTACAGGTCCATCTCCCCCAGCAACAGTTGCTGGAAGCTGTAAGGGTCTTCGGTGATCTGCTCGCCACCGGCCCACTGGATTTTCAGCAAGTACGCCTGGCGGGTGTTGAACTGCCCGACGAACAGGCCCGGCACCTGGGTCGCATCCAGGCTGCCGATCTGTTCACCGCCATCGCGGCTCAGCACCTGGACACTCAAGGCTTCCGGCAGGAACGCGCGGATAAATTGGCCGCCCTGCTCGTCATCGTGTGGCCCGAGAATGGAAAACGGGTCGTGGTGCTCGGCGCGCACCAGCGCTTCGACGTCCTTGGACGCCGGCATGGCTGTCAACTTCGGTTGCAGCGGTTCTTTACTCGTAAAGCTCATGACGTCTCCCCACCGCGTGCAGTGTTCGATTTAGATGTAATCCCGCTCAACAACCCGTGCAAGCCCTGCAGGGGCACCGGCAACCAGGTCGGGCGGTTTTCCGCTTCGTACGCTACCTCATACGCGGCCTTCTCCAGGCTGAACAACGTCAGCGCGGCGTCCTGGCCCTTGGCATCCTGCCAGTCATGCGCCAGTGTAGACGCAGCGGCCTGATAAGCCTGGATAAATGCCTGGCGGGCCTCTTTCAGGTAGCGATCGGTCACGCGCCTGCGCGCCTGGTCCGCTGCGGGCGAGTGATCCACCCCTTGTACGTTCAAGGCCATGGCCGCCGCGTAGTCAAAGGAGCGCAACACGCCGCTCACATCTTTATACGGGCTGTGCTTGCCGCGCCGTTCATGCAGCGGCCGCGCCGGTTCGCCTTCAAAGTCGATCAGGTAGGCATCGCCCTTCACCACCAGCACCTGGCCCAGGTGCAAGTCACCGTGGACGCGAATGCGCAGCCCGCCCAAGGTGGCTTTCGCCAGCGCCTGGACATGCGCGCCGATGGCTTTTTTCTGCGCCAGCAATTCACTGACCAGCGCCTGATCGGCAGGGTTCAATTGGCTTTGATGCAGCTTGAGCAATTGCAATGCACGGTCGATCTGCGCACCAACGTCCTTGGCCCAGGCTTGGGTATCCTTGGCGCTGGTCGGTTCGGGCTTGAAGTCCTTATTGGTCGTTTTGGCCCCCAGCACCCCGTGCATTTCACCCAGGCGCTGGCCGAGCAGCCCGGCGAAGTCCGCCAGCTCGCCCAGTGCGTTGTAATGCTGTTCCTGTTCGGAGATGGCCTCGGCCAGTTCATCGCGAATGGCACGTTCCAGGTTGTTCTGGGTCCAGCTCCATGCGTCACCCTGGTTGCTCAAGTAGCCCTGAGCGATCATCAGCAGGTTGTCCTGGCCGGCGCCATCATGGCGAATCACCGAGCCCATCAGCGGCGAGATATTCGGATAACCCGCCTGCGTCAGGTAGGCGCTCATTTCCAGCTCGGGGTGCACCCCGGCGCTGACTTTGCGGATCAGCTTGAGCACCAGGCTCTCGCCCACCACCACCGAGCTGTTGGACTGCTCGGCAGACAAGTAACGCACCGGCGACTCGTCCGTCAGTTGCAGCGTGTCCAAGTGTGGCGTGGCTTCAAAACGCAGGTCGCCGTCGCTGCCGTTCAACACGGTACCGGCCTGCAGACCTTGGATCACCGCGCGGATAAAGTGCTCCAGGCTGAAGGCGTCCGTCACCAGGCCGACCTGACGCACTCGCCGGACGCGGGCCAGGGCCAACTGTTGCGGCAAGGCGCTGGTGAACTGGTCTTCGCCAAGAAAACCGAACGGCAGCTGATACCGACTGACCTGGCCACCGGCGGTCACTTCCAGCTCGCTGAGCAAGACCGGGTGCTGCGGGTCGCCAAAGCGCACACCGTAGGCGATGCGTACGCTGTCGATGGCGGTGTCCTTGCCGGCAAACCAACGGCGCTTGGGCAGCCAGGCGGGCAGCGAGGTCTGTTCGAGGGTGGTGCGGCACGGTTCGTCGAGCAGCTCTTCCATGCGTTTTTTCAGCACCAGGGTGGTGAAGTCCGGCATGCTTTGCGCCGGCTCCACGTGCCAGCTGGGCATCTGGTTTTCCGCCGCCAGCACGAACCAATAGAAGCCATACGGCGCCAGGGTCAGCAGGAAATTCAGTTGGCCGATGGGCGGGAACGCATTGCCGCCGAGCATCTCCACCGGAACCATGCCGGCAAAAGCCGACAGGTCCAGCTCGGCCGCCTGGGCGCTGCGCGAGACGTTGGCCACACACAGGATGATCTCGGTGCGCCCGTCTTCGCCGGTGAATTCGCGGGTATACGCCAGGATGCGGCGATTGCTTGGGGAGAGCATCTTCAGGCTGCCACGCCCAAACGCCTTGGACTGCTTGCGCACCGCCAGCATGCGGCGGGTCCAGTTCAACAGTGAGTGCGGGTCCTGGGCCTGGGTTTCGACGTTGACCGACAGGTAGCCATATTGCGGATCCATGATCGGTGGCAGCACCAGGCTGGCCGGGTCGGCGCGGGAGAAACCGCCGTTGCGGTCGATGGACCATTGCATCGGCGTGCGCACGCCATCGCGGTCGCCGAGGTAGATATTGTCGCCCATGCCGATTTCGTCGCCGTAATACAGGGTCGGGGTGCCGGGCATCGACAGCAGCAGGCTGTTGAGCAACTCCACACGGCGGCGGTCGCGCTCCATCAGGGGCGCCAGGCGCCGGCGAATGCCCAGGTTGATGCGTGCGCGACGGTCAGCGGCGTAGTAGTTCCACAGGTAGTCGCGCTCTTTATCGGTGACCATTTCCAGGGTCAGCTCATCGTGGTTGCGCAGGAAGATCGCCCATTGGCAATTGGCGGGGATCTCCGGGGTCTGGCGCAGGATATCGGTGATCGGGAAGCGATCCTCCTGGGCCAGCGCCATGTACATGCGCGGCATCAGCGGGAAGTGGAACGCCATGTGGCATTCATCGCCGTCATCGCCCTTGCGGTCGCCGAAATACAGCTGCGTGTCTTCCGGCCACTGGTTGGCCTCGGCGAGCAGCATGCGGTCGGGGTAATGGGCGTCGATCTCGGCGCGGATCTGCTTGAGGACGTCGTGGGTTTCCGGCAGGTTTTCGTTGTTGGTGCCATCGCGCTCGATCAGGTAGGGGATGGCGTCCAGGCGCAGGCCGTCGATGCCCATGTCCAGCCAGTAGCGCATCACCGACAGCACGGCTTTCATCACCTGCGGGTTGTCGAAATTGAGGTCCGGCTGGTGGGAATAGAAGCGGTGCCAGAAGTACTGGCCGGCGACCGGGTCCCAGGTCCAGTTGGACTTTTCGGTGTCGAGGAAAATGATGCGGGTGCCGTCGTATTTCTGATCGTCATCGGACCACACGTAGAAGTCCCGCGCCGCCGAGCCCGGCTTGGCCTTGCGTGCCCTCTGGAACCACGGGTGCTGATCGGAGGTGTGGTTGATCACCAGCTCAGTGATGACCCGCAACCCGCGCTTGTGGGCTTCGGCGATAAAGCGCCGGGCATCGGCCATGGTTCCGTAGTCGCTGTGCACGCCCCGGTATTCGGCAATGTCATAGCCGTCATCGCGGCGTGGCGAGGGGTAGAACGGCAGCAGCCAGATGGTGTTGACACCCAGGTCGGCGATGTAGTCGAGCTTGGCGATCAGGCCGGGAAAGTCACCGATGCCGTCGTTGTTGGAGTCGAAATAGGATTTGACGTGAACCTGGTAGATCACCGCGTCCTTGTACCAGAGCGGGTCTTTGATGAAGGTGGCAGCCTTGGGTTTCTTCGCCATTGGAAACTCCTGAAATACTCGAAAAATCGTGCAGACTGAACCTGGTCAATGTGGTAGGGGGCTTGCCCCCCTCCCACATGTTGCTCCTCACCAGGCTCAAGAGGTGCTGATGCGCCAGATCCCGAACGGCATCTGCGGCTCCAGCCGCGTCCACTGGGTCTTGCCATACCAGGTCCAGCGATGGCCGTTCATCAGGTCTTCACCCTGGGTGTGCGCATCGTCCGGCAGGCCCAATTCCCACAACGGCAACTCGAAGTGGGCCTCCTGGGCATTGAACGGATCGAGGTTGACCGCTACGAGAATGAAGTTGCTGCCATCCTCGCTGCGCTTGCCGAAGTACAGGATATTGTCGTTCCAGGCGTTGTAGAGCTTCAGCCCCAGGTGGGTCTGCAAGGCCGGGTTTTGGCGGCGGATGCGGTTGAGCTGGGCGATCTCGGCGATGATATTGCCGGGTGCGGTGAAGTCCCGAGGACGAATCTCGTATTTCTCCGAGTCCAGGTATTCCTCTTTGCCCGGCACCGGAGCCGCTTCACACAGCTCAAACCCCGAATACATGCCCCACAGGCCCGACCCCATGGTGGCCAGCGCGGCGCGGATCAAGAAACCTGGGCGCCCGGATTCATGCAGGAAGCCTGGGTTGATATCCGGCGTGTTGACGAAGAAGTTCGGCCGGTAGCATTCGCGCCACGGCGACTCGTTCAATTGCGCCAGGTATTCGGCCAGTTCGGCCTTGGTATTGCGCCAAGTGAAGTAGGTATAGCTCTGGGAGTAACCGACCTTGCCCAGACGCGCCATCATCGCCGGGGTGGTGAAGGCTTCGGCGAGGAAGATCACCTCGGGATACTTTGCCCGTACATCGGCGATCAGCCACTGCCAAAAGGGCAGCGGCTTGGTGTGGGGATTGTCGACGCGAAAGGTCTTCACGCCCTCTTCCACCCAGCCCACCACGATGTCACGCAGCTCGGTCCACAGGCCCGGGATCGCATCCGCGGCATAGAAGTCGACGTTGACGATGTCCTGGTACTTCTTCGGCGGGTTCTCGGCATATTTGATCGTGCCGTCCGGGCGCCAGTTGAACCAGCCCGGGTGCTCTTTGAGCCACGGGTGGTCCTGGGAGCACTGGATGGCGAAATCCAGGGCGATCTCCAGGCCATGCTCGGCGGCGGCCTTGACCAGGCGCCGGAAGTCATCACGGCTGCCCAACTGCGGGTGGATGGCCTCGTGGCCGCCCTCCTCGCTGCCGATGGCATAGGGGCTGCCCGGATCGTCGGGGCCTGCGGTCAGGGAATTGTTCTTGCCTTTGCGGTGGCTGCGCCCGATCGGGTGGATCGGCGGGAAGTACAGCACGTCGAACCCCATGTCATGGATCATCGACAAGCGCGAGTGCACGTCGTTGAAGGTACCGTGGCGGGCCGGATCGTCGGTGATCGAACGGGGAAACAGCTCGTACCAACTGGCAAACTGCGCCGCCTCGCGCTCCACATCAATCGGGTAGACGGTGCTGATGCTCAAGTAGGCGCGGTGGTCGGCCTGGGTCATCAGGTGTGCACTGTCTTCGTGCAAAAACAGCGCGACCTGCTCGGTTTCCAGCAAACCGGAGAGTTCGTGGTGCAACAGCATCAGGCGGTCGCGTAGTTCGTTGTCGCTGCGCTCCGCGGCCTGCAGCACCAGGCTGCGGCCTTCCTGCAACTCCAGGCTGACCGGCACGCCGGCTTCATGTTTTTTGCGCAGTTCATAGCAGAAGCTGGCGAAGGTATCGATCCAGGCCTCGATGCAGTATTCGTGAGGGCCCTGGACGGTGACGGTAAACGCCCCTTCCCAGCCATTGTTGCCCACGTCGTTCATGACCACGCTGTGCCAGCTTTCGTCATGCAGCGGGCGCCAACGGATCAATACGGCCAGCTTGTCGTGGCCATCGGCGAATACCTTGCTGGTGACGTTGACCCGCTGGCCCACCACGGCCTTCACGGCAAATTCGCCGCCGTCGATCACGGGTGAAGTGCTTTCAATCGCGATCCTGGGCAGCAACAGCGCCTGGGACAGCGGCAATATGGAGTCTTCTGGAGCCAGTGTTTCAGCAGTCATCGAGCATCTTCCCCTTACGCCCTGTGGACGCTCTTTGCTTGATCCGAATTCCGATACGGCAGCGCTCTCCCTGAGCAGGGCCGCTATAGGTCCGAGCCTGGGCCAAGGTTAAAAGTTCAGCTGGATGTTCCGCCATTGGGCGGGGAATCAATTGGCCCCGGTGGATGTCCACCGCTAGAGCAAAGCACAAAGGAGGCCACACCGATGAATATCCCGATCCCGGCTGAAACCCCGGACCCGAATATCGACAACCCGACCCTGCCGCCCACAGAACCGCAACCCATTCCCGAGAAGGAACCGCCGGAAAATGAACCGCCCCCCGTGGAAGAACCGCCGACGACCATGCCACCGGTAATTGTCTGAAAGACTCGATGAGGCTTGAGGTTCGCTCGACAAAAAAAGCTGTCCCCCCGCGAGCGGACCACAAACAAAACAGAAGCTTCCTGCACAATCTGGAAACTACGGCTGAAAGAACGTTACTCCATTGGTTTTTATACTCACCTCGCGTAAACGCTTCGTCCGATATCCAGGGACGTAGCGTTACGACAATTCATCTGATCGCGAGGATACTTATGTCAATCATCTCCCCCCAGCACACTTCGCCTCTTTCTCAACTTCCTCAACCAGACCGCGCCCCACAAGCGTCGTCTTACCCGGCAAGTGCATCCACCCCCCTGGCACCCTCACTGGACGCAACACAGGCGCACAGCAGCCTGAACGACGTTAACGCCTTACTGACCCCCACCAACCTCAATCGGATCATGCGCAACCCCCACTCTAAGGAATCCCGTGAAATTATTGATCTGACCCGTTCGACATTGAGCCCAGCCAATCTCCGCTCAATGTTGCAGGGCGCTAACGCTCAAGCTAACGCACAAGTCCTTGAAACCATCGGGCATAAACTCGGAAAAGACCAACTTGCCCCAAGCCTGAGCTCGGCCAAGAACGCGGTAACAAAGCACCAGATAAATCTATTGGAACTGCAGGCCCTGAATAATTTGACAAGATTAATTGACGCCGATGGAAGCGATGGTGTGCTGAACACCCTCCTCGCAAACGACATCGCCCTGGACAACCTCCAGCAAAAGTTTTCCAACATTGACTCAACAGCCAAGTCCTTCTCTGATCTCGGCGGCTTGTTGACGAAGAATAACCTCGACGCCCTACGTTCGCCCTCAGGCATTGGTCACGCCTCCCGGGGACCTGACACCGCCAATCCCAACGCGGGTAATTCGTCCACTCAAGTAGCGAAGATTTCCTTTTAATCAGGGCTCCTTTTCCAATGATTTGACAATCCTGGGCATCACGCTGAACACCGCCAATGCCAACAGCGTACTCAACACCGCCGTCGACTCGCGGCCCATTCCCGCCGCCACCCCAATGGCGGCGGTCATCCATAACCCGGCAGCGGTGGTCAGGCCTTTGACGTGCTGGCCCTCTTCGTCTTCCTTGCCCTTGAGGATCGTCCCTGCGCCGAGGAAACCAATCCCCGCGATCACCCCCTGGACCACACGACTCATGGCATCCGCCTGATTGCCGGACATCTGCGGTACCAGCACAAACAATGCGGCGCCCATTGCCACCAGCATATGGGTGCGCACACCGGCAGCCTTGCCCTTGTGCTCGCGCTCAAACCCGAGGATGCCGCCCAACAGCGCTGCGATCAGCAGGCGAACAGTGATTTGAGTGAGCTGTTTCGCGTCGCCAAGGTCGGCGAATTCGGCCTGCAGGGTTTGCCACACTTCGTGCCACCAGGCGTCCATGGATGCTGTCCTTTATTTATGGATAAAGGATGGACAGCGGCGACCGCCAGTCAGTTGCCTTGAACCCACACACCTTGCTGCCCCCTAACCTTCATACCCCATGAAAAAGGAGACCGGCATGCCCCTGCGTATCGAAAACCAACTGTGCTACTTCATGCTCGATGACAATGGCCAGGAACAGAGCGTGCCGGCGACCCGCGTCCATATCGTTACCGACACCGACAAATCCATGTCGTACGTGGAACTGGCGGCCGAGCGGATCTATATCACCGAGGCCGAGGCCGACGCCCTGACGGTGGCAGGTGCCCATGATGGGCGCCAGCATGTAAAGGCTGAAGAACCTGGTTCGCTGATTTAATTGATCTGTATCAGCACGCGCCAGATCTGCCTGCACCTCATGCGCCATGGGGTGCAGCACATTGACGCAGGCCCCTGGCCAAAGCCCATCTGATCCGCTTTTTATCGCCATACCTGAGTCTGTTACGCAAACAGACCGGCGCGCATAGTTCATCGGCCTGATGGAGGCTGATGAGCGAACGACCATGAGCGAACGAATCCCAACCGTGGAAACCTTTGAGCCGATCCACCCAAAGAAGGTGAAGGCCAAATCCAGCGACAACCTGATCCATACCCGCAGTTTCACCGGCCTGTTCCGCACCTTGCGCGTGGTTGGCGCGGGCTTTCTGTTCCTGGCGTTCTTCGGCACGGTGTGGCTGAACTGGGGTGGGCGGCAAGCCGTGCTGTGGGACTTGGCCGAAAGCAAATTCCATATTTTCGGCGCCACCTTCTGGCCCCAGGATTTCATCCTGTTATCGGCTTTGCTGATCATCTGTGCCTTCGGCCTGTTTGCGATTACGGTGTTCGCCGGCCGCGTGTGGTGTGGCTACACCTGTCCGCAAAGCTCGTTTACCTGGCTGTTCATGTGGTGCGAAAAGGTCACCGAGGGCGAGCGCAACCAGCGTATCAAGCTGCAAGCGGCGCCCTGGAGCCTGAACAAACTAGCGCGACGCTCGGCCAAACACACGTTGTGGCTGGGCATCAGCGTGCTCACCGGGCTGACCTTTGTCGGCTACTTCACGCCGATCCGCCCCCTGGCCGCCGAACTGCTGACCTGGCAAATGGGCGGCGTGAGTCTGTTCTGGGTGCTGTTTTTTACCACCGCCACCTACATCAACGCCGGCTGGCTGCGTGAAGCGGTGTGCATGCACATGTGTCCGTATGCGCGGTTCCAGAGCGTGATGTTCGATAAAGACACCCTGACCATTTCCTACGATAGCGCCCGTGGCGAGCATCGCGGCCCGCGTAAACGCGAGGTCACGCCGGCCGCTGTCGGCCTGGGCGACTGTATTGACTGCCAGCTGTGCGTGCAGGTCTGCCCCACCGGCATCGACATCCGCGACGGCCTGCAAATGGAATGCATCGGCTGTGCGGCGTGCATCGACGCCTGCGATTCGATCATGGACAAGATGGGCTATGCGCGGGGCTTGGTGAGCTACACCTCCGAGCATCAACTGCAAGGCGGCAAGACCCACCTGCTCAGGCCGCGCCTGATCGGCTACAGTGCGGTGCTGCTGGTGATGATTGCGGCGTTGGTGGTGGCACTGCTGGAGCGGCCGATGGTATCGCTGGACGTGACCAAGGACCGTGGCATGTTCCGCGAGAACGCCCAGGGCCAGATCGAAAACATCTACAGCCTCAAGGTCATCAACAAGACACAGCAGCGCCAGGAATATCGGGTGGAGCTGCTGGATGCGCAGGGTTTCCAACTGCAAGGCAAGACCGAGATCAGCCTGGCACCGGGGGAAATCGTCGATGTGCCGGTGTCGGTGGCGTTGCTGGCCGACAAGCCGGCGAGCAGCTCGCAGACAGTGCGCTTCAAGGTTTCGGATGTGGACGAGCCGTGGATCTACAGCGCCGCCGACAGTCGCTTTGTGGCACCACTGAACCGCTGAGACCTCGCTGTCGAAAATGATGCAGATCAAATGTGAGAGGGGCTGCACTCATATTACCTATTTGTTTAAGGCCAACATGAAACGCTACGAAAAATTCGCCGACGACATCGCAGAACTGATCCGCTCCGGCGTCCTCGGCCCCGGCCAGCGTGTGCCGTCGGTGCGCTATGCCAGCCAGACCTATGGCGTCAGCCCGTCCACGGTGTTCCAGGCCTACTACCTGTTGGAGCGTCGCGGGCTGATCCGGGCACGGCCGCGCTCCGGCTATTTCGTCAACACCCATGCACCCAGCCCGTTCTCCGAACCGGTGGTGAGCGAGCAGGTGCATGAGTCCACCGAAGTCGATGTCAGCGAACTGGTGTTCTCGGTACTCGATTCGATCAAAGACCCCAACACCGTGCCCTTCGGCTCGGCCTTCCCCAGCCCCATGCTGTTCCCGCTGCCGCGCCTGGCCCGCTCCCTGGCCAGCGCCAGCCGCGAGATGGACCCGCGCCTGGTGGTCACCGACATGTCGCCGGGCAACCCGCAACTGCGTCGGCAGATTGCCCTGCGCTATATGGTCGGCGGCCTGATGCTGCCCATGGAGGAGCTGCTGATCACCAACGGCGCCCTGGAAGCGTTGAACCTGTGCCTGCAGGCGGTCACCGAACCGGGCGACCTGGTGGCGATCGAGGCCCCGGCGTTCTACGCCTGCCTGCAAGTGCTGGAACGCCTGAAGCTCAAGGCGGTGGAAATCCCCGTGCACCCGCGCGACGGCATCGACCTGGGTGCCCTGGCGCAAACCCTGGAGCGCTACCCGATCAAGGCCTGCTGGACCATGACCAGCTTCCAGAACCCCATGGGCGCGACATTGCCGGAAGCAAAGAAGCAGGCGCTGGTCGAGTTATTGCGCAGCCATCAGGTGCCGTTGATCGAGGACGACGTGTACGCCGAGTTGTACTACGGGCAGCAGGCACCCAAGCCGGCCAAGGCCTTCGACACCGAAGGCCTGGTGATGCACTGCGGCTCCTTCGCCAAGAGCCTGGCGCCGGGCTATCGCGTCGGCTGGGTGGCGGCCGGGCGCTACGCCCAGAAGGTCGAGCGCTTGAAGCTGATGACCTCGCTGTGCCCCTCGATGCCGGCGCAAGCGGCGATTGCCGACTACCTGCAACACGGCGGCTATGACCGGCATTTACGCAAACTGCGTTATGCCCTGGAAGAACAGCAAAGCGCCATGCTGGCGGCGATCGCCCGCTACTTCCCGGCGCAGACACGGGTGAGCCAGCCGGCCGGCGGGTATTTCCTGTGGTTGGAATTGCCGGAGCAGACCGATTCGTTGAAGTTGTTCCAGATGGCCCTGGCGCAAGGCATCAGCATTGCGCCGGGGCCGATCTTTTCGGCGACCCAGCGCTTTCGCAACTGTATTCGCCTGAACTACGGCAGCCCGTGGACCGAGGCCTCGGAGAAGGCGATGGAGACGTTGGGGCGGATTGTGCGGTCGTTTTGAGTGATGGCGTTGCGCTTTCTGACGCCATCGGGGGCAAGCCCCCGATGGCGCCGGTGCAGGCACTGCATCACTAGCGACCGCCACCCAAATCCAGAAAAGTCCCCGTGGCATACGAAGCCTTGTCCGACAGCAGCCAGATAATCGCTTCCGCCACTTCATCCGGCCGCCCGCCACGGGCCATGGGAATACCGGATTCGAGCTTGCTGACCCGGTCCGGGTCGCCGCTCAGGGCATGGAAGTCGGTGAAGATGTAGCCGGGGCGCACCGCATTGACGCGGATGCCCTCGCCCGCCACTTCTTTGGACAGGCCCAGGGTGAAGGTGTCGAGTGCGCCCTTGGATGCGGCGTAGTCGACGTATTCACCCGGCGAACCCAGGCGTGCGGCCACCGACGACACGTTGACGATACTGCCTCCCTGCCCGCCATGCTTGGGCGACATCCGCAGCACCGCGTGCTTGGCACACAGGATCGGACCGAGCACATTGGTCTTGAGAATGTTCAGGATGCGGAACTCGGACATCTCATCCACCCGCGACTTGTGACCCACGGTGCCGGCATTGTTCACCAACGCGGTGACCCGGCCCAGTTCGGCGTCCACACGATGAAACAGCGCAATCACTTCATCTTCGATACTGACATCCGCGCGCACCGCAATCGCCTGGGCACCGAGGCCGCGAACCTGCTCGAGCACGCTGTGGGCGGCTTTTTCATCGGAGTGATAGTTGATGCAGAGGCGATAGCCCTCGCGGGCAGCCAGCAATGCCGTCTCGGCGCCGATACCACGGCTGCCCCCGGTGATGATGAGGACTTTGTCCATGCGTGCGGTCTCCTGATCCAACCTGGTGTTTAGGGTTGGATCCGATACTAACCGTCACGCACGGCTTTTGTCAGGCGCCGCTGCGTCTTCACCGCGCTGGATATGGTCCATGAAACCGTCCGCCGGCAACGGGTGGCCGAGCAGGTAGCCTTGCAGGGAGTTGCACCCCAACCGTGTGAGAAAACTCTGCTGCACATCGGTTTCCACACCTTCGGCGACGATTCGCAGCCCCAGCGCCTGGCCCAAGGCAACAATGGCAGACACGATGGCGGCGTCGTCGCTGTCATGCTCCAGGTCACGCACAAAACCACGGTCGATCTTCAACTCGTTGGCCGGCAGGCGCTTGAGGTACATCAGGCTGGAGTAGCCCGTGCCGAAATCGTCGATGGACAGGTCCACGCCCATGTCCGACAGCTGCTGCAACACCGTCATGCTCGCATCGGCATCGCTCATCGCGGTGGTTTCGGTGATTTCCAGGGTCAGGCTGTTGGCCGGCAACCGGTGCCGCGCCAGGGCGCCGGCCACGCTGTTGACCAGCCCGGCGTGGCAAAACTGCAACGCCGACAAGTTCACCGCAATGCGCCAGTGCTCATAACCCTGGGCGTACCACAGGCTCATTTGGCGACAGGCTTCATTGAGCACCCATTCGCCGATGGGGATGATCAGGCCGGTTTTTTCCGCCAGTTCGATAAAGGTCGCCGGCAACAACAAGCCTTGTTGCGGATGCTCCCAGCGCACCAGCGCTTCGGCGCCCACCGGGATCCCACTGATCGCATCAAACTTGGGCTGGTAATACAGCCGGAACTGCTCGTGCTCAAGGGCATTGCGCAGGTCTTGCAGCAGCTGCAATTGCTTGCGCGCATTGGTGTTCATCGACACATCAAAGAAGCTGTAGCCGTTCTTGCCCATGCCCTTGGCATGGTACATGGCGGCGTCGGCGTTCATCAGCAGTTCCTGGGGGGTGTTGCCATTGCCCGGGAACATGGCGATGCCGACGCTGGCGGAAATCTTCAGCTCATGCTCGGCCACCTGGAACGCGCGGTTGATCAGCACCACCTGGCGTTCGGCAAGGCCGAGGGCATCGTCGGGCTGGGTCAACTGCACCAGCAATACAAACTCATCGCCGCCGATGCGCGCCAGGGTGTCGTGACTGCGCAGGTCTTCGCGCAGGCGCAGGCCGACTTCGCGCAACAACTGGTCGCCCATGTGATGGCCAAAAGCATCGTTGACCGGCTTGAAGCCATCCAGGTCGATGAACATCAGGGCAAAGCAACCGCCCTGCTCCTTTACCGCCTCGATGGCCTGTTGAATACGATCGGCCAGCAAGGTGCGATTGGGCAGGCCGGTGAGCATATCGTGCAGGGCCAGGTGGGTCAGTTCCTGGTTGGCTTGGGTCAGTGAGTCGGCGAGCACCGCAGTGCGGGCTTCCAGGCGCGCGTCGAGCAACGACGTCAGCAACGCGATGGCCAGTACCGCCAGGGTCGTCACCAACACCAGGTTATCCAGGCCCTTGCCACTCAAACCGTCCAGCACGGCGGCGCAGTAGCTTTCATCGGCAAAGCGTGCGGCCGCCATGCCGGTGTAATGCATGCCGACGATTGCAAAGCCCATCACCACCGCCGCACCACCACGGGCCAGGCGTACGTAAGGCGTGTTGCGGCGCAGGTTGAACGCAATCAACAGCGCGGCGCCGGACGCCACCACCGCGATCAGCAACGATAGGCCAAATAGCGTGGGGTCATAGTCGATGCCCGGCGTCATGCGCATCGCGGCCATGCCGGTGTAGTGCATGGTGGCAATACCGCTGCCCATGACCAGCGCGCCAAACGCCAGTTGCCAGGCAGGCAAACGCGCTTGGCTGACCAGCCATAATGCAAAGCCGCAGGACAATACCGCGATCAACAACGACAGCGCGGTGATACCGATATCAAAGCCCAAGGCAAACGGCAGGCGCAACGCCAGCATGCCGATAAAGTGCATGGACCAGACGCCTACCCCCATCGCCATGGCCCCGCCGGTTATCCATAAATACACAGCGCGCCCCTTGGCGGTCGCGATGCGGCCGGTAAGGTCCAGGGCGGTGTAGGAAGCGAGGATCGCGACAAACAGCGAGATCGCGACCAGCGAAGGGGAATAGCTACCGATAAGCATGGGACTTCTCGTGGGCAACGGACCCGAAACGCCCGTGCCAAGTGGCAAAGCGGGCGATTGTAGCGAGAATAATTCTTGGACAGTTGATTAATTATCAGAGGGCCATTAGTGGCAATTTGACGCCAATCTACTGACTGAAATTACCCACACACTGCGTTCCCACGCACATGGTAACGATCGATCAATCCTTCTCGGCAATCGGCGTCTGCCCATCCCAGCCACCGCCCAGCGCGGCGATCAATTGCACGCTGGCCACCAGGCGGCTCTGCAACAGGGTCAACACGGTGCGCTCGTTGCTCAGCGCCGTGGCCTGGACAGTCACCACATCCAGATAGGCAATCAGCCCGGCCTTGTACTGGTTCTGGGTCAAGCGCAGCGATTCTCGGGCGGCCTCGAGGGCTTCGTTGCTGACCACCGCCTCGTCTTCCAGCACCTTGAGCTGGACCATGTAGTTTTCCACTTCACGGAAGCCGTCGAGCACGGTCTGGCGGTACTTGGCCACGGTTTCGTCGTAGGACGCCACGGTGCGGTCGACTTCCGCCGAGCGCTGGCCGCCGTCGAACAGGGTCATGGCCAGTTTCGGCCCAACCGACCAGAAGCGGTTCGGCAGGCTGATCCAGTCGGCATAGGTGCTGCTGGAATAGCCGCCGGCCAGGCTCAGCGTCAGGTCCGGGTAATAGGCGGCCTTGGCCACGCCGATATTGGCGTTGGCGGCGATCACCGAGCGTTCGGCCGAGGCGATGTCCGGGCGCCGTTCAAGCAATTGCGACGGCAGGCTGACCGGAATCTGCGGCAGGGCCGGGATGTCCTTGCTCACCGCCAGGTTGAAGTTGGCCGGTGCCTCGCCGATCAACACGGCGATGGCGTTTTCCAGTTGGGCGCGTTGCCAGATCAGGTCGATCAGGCTGGCCTGGGTGGTCTTGAGCTGGGTTTGCGCCTGGGCCACCGCGTCCTTGCCGGAGACACCGGCGCGGTACTGGTTTTCGGTCATTTGCAGGGAGCGCTGGTAGGTGTCCAGGGTGGCTTGCAGCAGGCGGGTCTGCTCGTCCATGACCCGCAGTTGCAGGTAGCTTTGCACCAGTTCCGACTGTTGGCTCAGGCGCATCGCGGCCAAGTCTGCCGAGCTGGCTTCGGCGCTGGCCTCGTTGGCCTCCAGGCCACGGCGCAATTTGCCCCAGATATCGGCTTCCCAGCTCACGCCGAGCTGCGCGTTGAGGGTGTCACGGATCCCGCTGCTGGAACTGCTGAGGCTGGCGCTGCTGCTGCCGGTGCCCTGGCTGGCGCGGGTTTTACCCGCGCTCAGGTCGACGCTGGGGTAAAACGCCCCGCGTGAGCTGCGCACCAGGGCCTGGGCCTGGCGAAAACGCGCTTCGGCCTGGGCCACGGTCTGGTTGGAATTATTCAGGCGCAGCACCAGGTCGTTGAGTTGGCGATCGCCGTACAGCTCCCACCAGGCGCCACGGGCCAGGGAATCACTCGGCGCGGCCTGGCGCCAGCCCTGGGCCTCCTTGAACTGCGCGGGTTCAGTGACTTCCGGGCGATGGTAATCGGGGCCGACGGCGCAAGCGCTGAGCAGTGCGCCGCAAAGCACCAGGCTCGCAACACGGGAACCCCGGGTCATGGCCAATTTGGCGAAGGTTGAATCGGTCATAGCGCAGTGTCCAGGGCAGCATCGGTACGCACACCGCGCCAGGCGTTGAAGCGGTGGCGCGCGCGGTCGAGATAGAGGTAAACCACCGGGGTGGTGTAGAGGGTCAGGACCTGGCTGAAAATCAGGCCGCCAATGATGGTCAGGCCCAGGGGATGGCGCATTTCCGCGCCATCGCCGGTGCCCAGCAGCAACGGCAAGGCGCCGAGGATGGCCGCCAGGGTGGTCATCAGGATCGGCCGCAGACGCAACAGGCAGGCGCTGCGAATCGATTCCAGCGGGCCCAGGCCATCGTTGCGTTCCAGCTGCAACGCCAGGTCGATCATCAGGATCGCGTTCTTCTTCACCACCCCGATCAACAGGAACAGGCCGAGCAGGGAAATCAGGCTGAACTCCCCTCCCGTCAGGTAGATGGCAAGCATCGCGCCGACGCCGGCCGACGGCAGGGTCGAGAGGATCGTCAGCGGATGAATGTAGCTCTCATACAGAATGCCCAGCACCAGGTACACCGCCACCAGCGCGCCGAGGATCATGAACGGCTGGCCCTTCTGCGTGGCCGCAAAGGCATCGGCGGTGCCGGCCATCTTGGCGATCACATCTTCCGGCAGGCCGACCTTGGCAATCGCCCGCTCGATGGCCGCCGTGCCCTGCTCCACCGTGACCCCGGGGGCCATGTCGAAGGCGATGTTTTCCGAGGCGAACTGGCCTTCGTGGCTGACGCGGTCGTCCGCCAGGCTGTTCTCGTAATGGGCAATGGTCGACAACGGCACCCGCGCGCCGCTGGAGGTGATCACCTGCATCTGGTTGAGGGTGATCGGGTCCTGGGCATATTTGGGGTTGACCTCCATCACCACCTGGTACTGGTTGAGGCTGTCGTAGATGGTGGAAATCTGCCGCTGGCTGTAGGCGTTGTTGAGCACCGCGGTGACCATGTCCATGTCGATGCCCAGGCGCTTGGCCTGGTCACGGTCGACAATCAGCGTGACCTGGGCCGCGCCCCGGCCTTCGCGGGCGTCGATGGCGGTCAGCTCCGGCAGCTCACGCAGCGCCGCGACCACTTTCGGGTACCACAGGCGCAGCGCGGCCAGGTCGCCGCTTTGCAGGATGTAGGAATACTGCGCGCTGGTCTGGTCACGGCTGCCGCCGAATTGCAGGTCCTGGTCGGCCATCAGGAACAGGCGCCCGCCCGGCACCAGCGGCACATCCTTGCGCAGGCGCTCGATCACCGCCTGGGCGGACACCTTGCGTTCGCTGATGGGCTTGAGGCGGACCAGCATCACCGCGTTGTTGGTACCGTTGTTGCCGCCGATAAAGCCGGCCACGCTGAGCACCGCCGGGTCGTTGAGCACCGCCTTGCGGAAGATTTCCATCTTCGGTTGCATGACGCTGAACGACAGGCCGTCGTCCCCGCGCACAAAGCCGATCAATTGGCCGGTGTCCTGTTGCGGCATAAAGGTCTTCGGGACCACCACGTACAGCGCCACGTTCACGCCGATGGTCAGCAGCAGGCTGAGCAAGGTCAGGCGGCGATGGCGCAGCACCCAGTCCAGGCTGGTGGCGTAGCCGGCCACCATGCGGTCGTTGATCTTCTGGCTCCAACGCTGCAGACCGGTCATCTGCCCTTTCACGTGGGGCTTGAGCCAACGGGCGCAGAGCATCGGCGTCAACGTCAGCGACACGATCAGCGACACGATGATCGCCGCCGACAAGGTGATGGAAAACTCGCGGAACAGGTTGGTGACGATCCCTCCCATGAACAGGATCGAGAGGAACACCGCCACCAGCGATACGTTCATCGACAGCAAGGTAAAACCGACTTCCTCGGCGCCCAGGTAAGCGGCCTTCATCGGCGGCACGCCCGCGTCGATATGCCGGGAAATGTTCTCCAGCACCACGATGGCATCGTCCACCACCAGGCCGGTGGCCAGGATCAGCGCCATCAGCGAGAAGTTGTTCAGTGAGAACCCGTACAGGTACATGATCGCGAACGTGCCCACCAGCGACACCGGCACCGCCAGGGTTGGAATCAGCGAGGCACGGAAGTTGCCGAGGAACAGGTACACCACCAGGATCACCAGCCCCACGGCAATCAGCAGAGTCATCTCGGCTTCATGCAAGGTGGCGGTGATCACCGGCGAGCGGTCCATGGCCAGGCTGAGCTTGACGCTGGACGGCAGCACCGCCTGCAACGCCGGCAGTTGCGCCTTGATCTGCCTGACGGTCTCGATGATGTTGGCGCCGGACTGGCGGTTGATCACCAGCAGCACCGCCGAATCATTGTTGAAGAAGCCACTGTTGTAGCGGTCTTCCACGCCGTCGCTGATCTTCGCCACATCCTTGAGGCGCAGGGCGGCGCCGTCCTGGTAGCGAATCAGCAGCGGCTCGTAGTCCTTGGCCTTTTCCAGCTGGTCGTTGGCCTGGATCTGCCAGTTGCGCTCACTGTCTTCCAGGGAGCCCTTGGGCCGACGCTGGTTGGCATTGGCGATGGTGTTGCGCACGTCGTCCAGGGCCACGCCGTACTGGTCGAGGGCCTTGGGCTCCAGCTCGATGCGCACCGCCGGCAGGGAGCTGCCGCCGATCTGCACCTCGCCCACGCCCGGCACCTGGGACAGGCTTTGGGAGAGGATGGTCGAGGCCAGGTCGTACAACTGGCCCTTCTGCAACACGTCCGAGGTCAGCGACAGCACCATGATCGGTGCCTGGGACGGGTTGATCTTCTTGTAGGTGGGCATGCTGCGCATGCCGCTGGGCAGCAGGTTGCGCGAGGCGTTGATCGCCGCCTGCACTTCCCGCGCGGCACCGTTGATATCACGGTCGGAGTCGAACGCCAGGATCACCCGGGTGGAGCCCTGGCTCGACGAGCTGCTCATGGTGGTGATGCCGGCAATCGCGCCGAAGGAACGCTCCAGCGGCGTGGCCACCGTGGAGGCCATCACCTCGGGGCTGGCGCCGGGCAGGCTGGCCGAGACCACGATCACCGGGAAATCGATCTGTGGCAGCGGCGACACCGGCAGCAGGTTGAAGCTGACCCCGCCCAGCAACATGATCGCCAGGCTCAGCAGCAGGGTCGCTACCGGCCGGCGAATGAAAGGTCCGGACAGGTTCATGACTCAACCGGCTCCAGGCTTTGCGGCTCTTTGCGCCAGCGGCGGCCGAGGCGATCGAAATACAGGTAGATCACCGGCGTGGTGAACAGCGTCAACACCTGGCTCACCAGCAGGCCGCCGACCATCACCAGGCCCAGGGGCTGGCGCAGTTCGGCACCGGAGCCGGTGGCGAGCATCAACGGCACTGCACCGAACAGGGCGGCCAGGGTAGTCATCAGGATCGGCCGGAAGCGCAGCAGCGCCGCCTGGTAGATCGCGGTCTGCGGGTCCAGGCCCTGGTTGCGTTCGGCGTCGAGGGCGAAGTCGATCATCATGATCGCGTTCTTCTTGACGATACCGATCAGCAGGATGATGCCGATGATCGCGATCATGCCCAGGTCGTTGCCACTGAGCAGCAAGGCCAGCAAGGCCCCCACCGCGGCCGAGGGCAAGGTCGAGAGAATGGTGATCGGGTGGATATAGCTCTCGTAGAGCACACCCAGCACGATGTACATGGTGACCACCGCCGCCAGGATCAGCAGCAAGGTGCTCGACAGCGACGCTTCGAACGCCTGGGCCGCGCCCTGGAACTGGGTCTGCACGCCCACCGGCATGCCGATGTCCTTCTGCGCCTGGTTGATCAGCTCCACGCCTTTGCCCAGGGCAACGCCGGGGGCCAGGTTGAACGACATCATCACCGCCGGGAACTGGCCGATGTGCGCAATCGCCAACTGCGCCTGGCGCTGTTCCACATGGGCCAGGCTGGACAGGCGCACCTGGCCGCCGTCGGTGGTCTTCACATGGATCTGGTTCAGCGCCGCCGGGCCCAGGGTTTCCCCCGACTGGGCCTGCAAGACCACGCGGTACTGGCTGGCCTGGGTGTAGATGGTGGAAATCTGCCGCTGGCCGAACGCGTCATACAGGGCATCGGTGATGGTCGACACACTGACGCCCAGGCGCGAGGCCGCATCGCGGTCGATCACCAGGTACACCTGCAGGCCCTTGTCCTGCAGGTCGCTGGCGACGTCGGTGAGTTCCGGCATCTGGCTCAATGCGTGCACCAGCTTGCCGCTCCACAGGGCCAGCAGGTCGGCGTCCGGCGAGGACATGCTGAATTGATACTGGGTGCGGCTCACACGGTCTTCGATGGTCAGGTCCTGCACCGGCTGCATGAACAGGCGGATGCCCACCAGCTTGTCGATCTGCGGTTGCAGGCGCGTGATCACCTGGGCCGCGCTCAAGTCGCGCTGGCCGTGGGGCTTGAGGTTGATCAGCAAGCGGCCGCTGTTGAGGGTGGCGTTATCGCCATCCACGCCGATATAGGACGACAGGCTTTCCACCGCCGGGTCGGTGAGGATGATCTGCGCCAGCTCCTGCTGGCGCTGGCTCATGGCAGCAAAGGAAATCGACTGCGGCGCTTCGGAAATACCCTGGATCACCCCGGTGTCCTGCACCGGGAAAAAGCCCTTGGGCACAACCAGGTACAGCACCACGGTCAGGCCCAGGGTCGCGATGGCCACCAGCAGGGTCAGCGGCTGGTGCCTGAGCACCCATTGCAACTTGCGCCCGTAGGCTTCGATCAGCCAGTCGATCCAGGCGCCGCTGGCCTTGTAGAAACGGCTCTGTTCTTCTTCCTTGGGTTCGCGCTTGAGCAAACGCGCGCACATCATCGGCGTGAGCGTCAGGGACACCACCAGGGAAATCAGGATCGCCACCGCCAGGGTGATGGCGAATTCGCGGAACAGCCGTCCCACCACGTCAGCCATGAACAGCAGCGGGATCAATACGGCGATCAGTGACAGGGTCAGGGAAATCAGGGTGAAGCCGATTTGCCTGGCGCCCTTGAGCGCAGCAGCCAGCGGCGTCTCGCCTTCCTCGATATAGCGGGAAATGTTCTCCAGCATCACGATGGCATCGTCCACCACGAAACCGGTGGCGATGGTCAGGGCCATCAGCGTCAGGTTATTGATGGAGAACCCGGCCAGGTACATCACCCCGAAGGTGCCCACCAGCGACAGCGGCACGGCAATCGACGGAATGATCGTGGCGCTGACCCGCCGCAGGAACAGGAACGTCACCATCACCACCAGGGCGATGGCGATCAGCAATTCGTGCTGCACATCGGTGACCGAGGCGCGGATGGTCTGGGTGCGATCGGTCAGCACCGTCACGTCGAGGCCGGCCGGCAGGTTGTCGGTGATGCTCGGCAGCAGCGCCTTGATGCGGTCGACCACCTCGATCACGTTGGCGCCCGGCTGGCGCTGGATATTGAGGAGTACGGCCTGGTTTTCATTGGCCCAGGCGGCAAGGCGTTCGTTTTCGGCGCCGTCGACGATCTGCGCCACATCCTTGAGGCGCAAAGGCGCGCCATTGTTGTAGGCCAGGATCAGTTCGGCGTATTGCTGGGGCGACACCAACTGGTCGTTGGCATCGAGCATCGACACCCGCGTGGGGCCGTCGAAGTTACCCTTGGGCTGGTTGACGTTGGACGCGGCGATCAGGGTGCGCACATCGGAGAGGTTCAAGCCGTTGGCCGCCAGGGCTTCGGGGTTGACCTTGATGCGCACGGCCTGGCGCTGGCCACCGGCGATGCTGACCATGCCGACGCCGCTGATCTGCGCGATCTTCTGCGCCATGCGTGTGTCGACCAGGTCATTGAGCTTGGGCAGCAGCATGGTCTTGGAGGTAATGGCCAGGGTCAGCACCGGGGTATCCGCGGGGTTGACCTTGTTGTACACCGGCGGCGCCGGCAAATCCTTGGGCAGCAGGTTGGTGGCGGCATTGATTGCAGCCTGCACCTGTTGCTCGGCGACATCCATATTGATGTCGAGGTTGAAACGCAGGGTCAGCACCGAGGCGCCGCCGGAACTGGTGGACGCCATCTGGGTCAGGCCGGGCATCTGCCCGAACTGGCGCTCAAGGGGCGCGGTGACCGCGCTGGTCATCACATCGGGGCTGGCACCGGGGTACAGGGTCATCACCCGGATGGTCGGGTAATCCACCTGGGGCAGCGCCGAGACCGGCAACAAGCGGTAGGAAATAATGCCGGCCAAAACAATCGCCAGCATGCTCAGCGTGGTGGCGACCGGGCGAAGGATAAACAGCCGCGACAGGTTCATGAACCGACCTTTTGCGCCTTGCCGGCGGTGGTGCCGGTCTCCCCTTTAGCCGCCGGCTTGCCTTGCAGGTGTTCGGTGGGCGTCGTCGGCACTTCGCTGCTGTCGTTGACCACTTCGATCTCGCTGCCGTCCTTGAGGCGGTCGGTGCCTTCCAGCACCACACGGTCGCCGGCGACCAGGCCTTCCTTGATCACAGTGTTGTCGCCATCGGTGTCACCCACCACCAGCGGCTGGACCTTGACCTTCTTGTCGCCATCGAGCTTGTAGACAAAGGTACCGGTGTTGCCGAACTGAATCGCGGCGGACGGCGCCAGCACCACGTTGTGCAAGGTATCGGCGAGCAAATGCACGTTGACGAACTGGTTGGGGAACAGCGCCTGGTCCTTGTTATCGAAACGCGCCTTGAATTTCAGGGTGCCGGTGGTGACGTCGATCTGGTTGTCCAGGCTTTGCAGCACACCAGTGGCCTGGCGCTTGACGTCGCCACGGTCCCAGGCTTCCACGGGCAGCTTGTTGCCGGCGTGATAACGGGCGAGCACGGTTTCCAGGGTGTTTTCCGGCAGGGTGAAGGCCACGCTGATCGGTTGGGTCTGGGTGATCACCGCAAGGAAGGTGGTGTCGTTGGCCGCCACCAGGTTGCCCACATCGACCTGGCGCAAGCCGACGCGACCACTGATAGGCGCGCGGATCTTGGTGAACTCGAGGTTGAGCTTGGCGTCGTCCACCGCGCCCTGGTTGGTCTTGACCGTGCCCTGGTATTGCAGGACCAGCGCTTCGGCGGTGTCCAGGGTCTGCTTGGCGATACTGTCCTGGGCGTACAGGTCGCGATAACGCTGCACGTCGACCTGGGCGTTTTTCAACTGGGCCTGGTTCTGCATCAGCGTGCCCTGGGCCTGGAGCAAGGCATTCTGGTAGCTGCGCGGGTCGATCTCGGCCAGCAGGTCGCCGGCCTTGACCATCTGCCCTTCTTCAAAGGCGATCTTGACCAGCTCGCCACCCACCCGGCTGCGCACATTGATGGTATTGAGCGCGGTGACCGTGCCCAAGGCCTTGTAGTACACCGGGAACTCCCCCAGCACCGCCGGCGCTACACGCACC
The DNA here is from genome assembly GCF_003058245.1 of Pseudomonas sp. GV047. Taxonomy (NCBI): domain Bacteria; kingdom Pseudomonadati; phylum Pseudomonadota; class Gammaproteobacteria; order Pseudomonadales; family Pseudomonadaceae; genus Pseudomonas; species Pseudomonas sp. GV047. Next base: position 44,841 of record NZ_QCWA01000009.1, read on the forward strand.
GGCACCGGGCCGGTGGACCCGCCGAACCCCGGGCGCGCCATGCCGGTTTTACCGGTATGCCCGGCCGGTGCGTCTTTGTGGGCGGCGCCGCCTGGCCAGAATTTCCAGCACAGGCCGGCGATAACCAGCAGCACGAGCAGGCCGAACAGCCAGCGGCGGGAGTTGCGGGGGGAGGATTGCATGGAGTGATCAACCATTGGGCGCGAGAGCTTCTTCTTCGGGAGGCTGAAAGATAAGCACTGGAGCGCGTTAAGAAAAGCGCCTTTACCGGCTATTTACCTTGGGCTTACAACTTTTAACTTCTGCGGCTTAGTCTGCGGGCTATTTCGCTAAACGTCTGAGCCACAAATGAAAACGGCCTGGACTAGGCCAGGCCGCAATCATGTCTTACGGGTGTTACTGCAAAACGACAGTAACGCGCCGAAACAGTTACTTCAAAACAGCCAGGGCCGCTTCGTAGTTCGGCTCCTGGCCGATTTCCGAAACCAGTTCGCTGTGCAGCACGGTGTTGTTTTCGTCCAGCACCACGACCGCACGGGCGGTCAGGCCTTTGAGCGGGCCATCGGCAATCGCTACGCCGTAATCGACGGCAAAACCAGGGTCACGGAAGTCCGACAGGTTCTTCACGTTTTCCAGGCCTTCGGCGCCGCAGAAACGCGCCTGGGCGAATGGCAGGTCGGTGGAGATACACAGTACGACGGCGTTGTTCAGTTCGTTGGCCTGGGCGTTGAACTTGCGTACCGACGTGGCGCAGGTCGGGGTGTCGACGCTTGGGAAGATATTCAGCACTTTGCGCTTGCCGGCAAAGGTAGCCAGGGTTGCATCCGACAGATCGCCGGCGGTCAGGGTGAAGTCTGCTGCTTCAGAGCCGACTTTCGGCAATTCGCCTTCAACCTGGACAGGGTTACCGCGAAGAGTGACTTGAGCCATGAACAGAATCCTTATGCTGGGTTTTGGTTAAACGAATTCGAGAGGCGGAAGTTAACCACAAAGTACCGTGGCTACCTACCGCCAGACACAAATTGTCATGCCACGCGGTTGTGGTTTAATTGCGCGCTTTGCGCCTGCCCTCCAAGGAAACCGTTGTTAATGAATCAGCCCGCCACCAAAGTCCTGGTCATTGGTTATGTCTGGCCGGAGCCCCGTTCCTCGGCCGCGGGCGGGCATATGATGCAGATCCTCGAAACTTTTCTTACGCAAGGTTGGGATATTACCTTCAGCAGCCCGGCAGCACTGGGCGAGCACAAGGCCGACCTGCTGGCGCTGGGCATCGCCGAATGCGCGATTGAGCTCAATAACAGCAGTTTCGACGATTTTATCCGCGAACTGGCCCCGGACATCGTGCTGTTCGACCGTTTCATGATGGAAGAACAGTTTGGCTGGCGCGTGGAGAAGTGTTGCCCCGACGCCCTGCGCGTGCTGGAGACCTCCGACCTGCAAAGCCTGCGCGACGCCCGTCAGCAGCGCCTCAAGGCGCACCTCAAGGCCCACCCGGGCAGCGACGACTTCAGCGCGCTGTTCGCCCCGGCCCTGGAGGAGGCGTTCCAACTGATGGCCGACACCGACCTGGCCAAGCGCGAAATCGCCGCGATTTACCGCTGCGACATCAGCCTGATGATCTCCGACGTGGAAATCCGCCTGCTCACCGAACAGTTCAAGCTGCCCGCCGCCCTGCTCCACTGGTGCCCGCTGATGATGACGCCGCCAACCGAGGCCTTGGTGCCGTTCGAAGAGCGTGCACACTTCCTCAGCATCGGTAACTTCCGCCATGCGCCGAACTGGGACGCCGTACTGTGGATGAAGAACAGCGTCTGGCCATTGATTCGCCAGCAATTGCCCGGTGCCCAGCTGCATATCTACGGCGCCTACACCCCGCCCAAGGCCACCGCCCTGCACAACCCGGCGCAGGGCTTTCATGTGATGAACTGGGCCGAAGATGCCCTGCAAGTGATGACAGCTGCGCGCATCTGCCTGGCGCCCCTGCGCTTTGGCGCGGGTATCAAGGGCAAGCTGGCCGATGCGATGCTCTGCGGCACCCCCAATATCACCACCCCCATCGGCGCCGAGGCCATGGGCGACGAGCGGCCATGGCCCGGCGCCATCGAGCAATGCGCCGAAGCCCTGGCGGCGGCGGCCGTGGCGCTTTATCAGGATCGCGAACGCTGGACCCAGGCCCAGCAGGATGGGCGCCAACTGATTGCCGGCCGTTATGACCGCACTGTCCACGGGCCTGCACTGGTGGAGTGCCTGCAACACTGCCGCAGCCACCTCGCCGCCCATCGCCGCAGCAACTTCACCGGCAGCATGCTGCGCCACCATGCGCATAAAAGTACGCAGTACATGTCCCAGTGGATCGAGGCGAAAAACCGTAGCCTGTGAACCGCGGCGCTGGCGAGGTCGTGCGCGAGGGGGCATTATCCCCAGCAGCAACCACAATAAAGCGACGGCAGCATGACCCGAGCAACGCGTATCACTGACCCTTCCTACGAGCTGATGGACGATCACAACGGCCTGTCCATCATCTATCGCCAGCATGGTTTCCCCTGCCCGCTGGTGCGCTGGCATTTCCACAAGGAATACGAACTGCACCTGATCGTCGCCAGTTCCGGCAAGGTGTTTATCGGCGACTATATCGGCAACTTCTATCCGGAAAGCCTGTTCCTCACAGGGCCCAACCTGCCCCACAACTGGATCAGCCAGGTGGAGGAAGACGAAGTGGTGCCCAAGCGCGACATGCTGGTGAACTTCACCGATGAGCTGTTCGAGCAGGGCAGCCATATTTTCGCCGAGCTCAAGACCTTGACACCCATGCTGGAGCGCGCGCAGTCCGGCATCGAGTTTCGCTGCAAGAAAACCATCGCCCAGGCCATGACCCTGATGCAGCGTATCGAAGATGCCCGGGGCATGGCGCGCCTGGGGCACTTCTTTATCCTGCTGGAAGTGTTGAGCAGCTGTGAGGACTACCAGTTGCTGTCCGGCGTGACCACGCCGCAACTGGCGGATGAACACAGTATCGACCGCACCAACCGCGCGGTGGACTACATTTTCGCCCACTACGCGCGCGAGTTGCCCCTGGAGGAAGTGGCGGAGCACCTGGGGATGAAGCCGACGTACTTTTCCCGGGTGTTCAAGCAGGCGACCGGGCGCACGTTTATCGAGTTTGTAAATCGGCTGCGCATCAGCAAGTCCTGCGAGCTGCTGGCCGATGGCGACAAGGCCGTGACGGATGTGTGTTTCGAGTCGGGTTTCAACAACATTTCCAACTTCAACCGGCGCTTTCAGCAGCTCAAGGGCATGACCCCCTCTCACTACCGCCGTTTGGCAGTTCAGCGTCTGACGGAACAAAACCTGGCCTGACCCAGCACCTAACTAAACAGGTACTTACAAAGCGTGTCGGCAATTCCCACCCCAAACAGGAACGTGGAACAAGCCCCAGGCCACTTAGCGAAGTGCCTCTCTCGTTTAACCAGCAAGAGGGGAACTCAATCTACGCAGGCATAGGGTAGTTCCATGATCAATGTTCGGCCGTCGCACACGCCAGGTTTCTTCATTCCAAAGGAACTGAATCTGCCCACAAAACCTGCCGGGTCAGTGACACCCCAAGTCATCGAGCTGTTTCTTAAACGCTTGAACGGCGCTCAACCCATGCGGGCGAGCGCCCAAGCGAGTGATATACCGTTGCCAGACCGCACGCGCATCGAGCAGTTGCTCAGGTTTGCGGTCACCAAAGAACAGTCCAGCCTGGACGAACAAATCAGCCAGTTGATCAAGAACACACGTGAACCGCTGACGGATGTAGCGCTGCACAACGAGGTGGGACAGCGACTCAACCAGTCCAGCGCAATCAATCCGCAAAAAACCTATGCCCAGCTTATTCAGGAAATACTGGATGGCGCCTCGCCCAGTGCACCAAACACTTACCCTGCCCCGCCGCGCCTGAGCCGAAAGCGCCGTGATATTTCATCAACCTCCGCCCCACGCATTGCACCCGTTCGCCAGTTCGCCGAAGCCTTGGTTGAAAACGGTGACCGACAATTGGCCATAGGCGTCGCCAATAGCTTGATGCGCCAACGGCTTGCCGTCGAGAAAGGTCACTCCGGCGATGCCGAGGACAAGGTGACCATCCCGGCCGACTCCACCTTCGGCCACGCCTGGACGGAACTGGCTGACGCGCTGCACTCGGAACCGTTCAAATCGTTTGCCGAGGCCAGGAAGCTCGATCTCTCCCAACTGACCATGACTCCCGAAGGCCGCCTGATCGAAACAGGCAAGGAGCCGCCTGCCGACTTCTCCCTGGGTAACGACGCCCGCTGGGCAGCCGCGTCAGGGGCGGTATTGGCCGCAGTCAAAAGGATCGCCGGGGACACCTCGCTGGCCGTTGATTTCCATGGGCGCAATCAAGCGTCGGCCTTCAACGTCGCCGCTTTCTACGGCTTGCAACTGGGCCAAATCGAAAGCGACCACACCTTGCTTGCCATCGGACAACTGCTGAGCGAGGGCAACTTCCACGCGTTCAACACTACCGATCCGAACTACGCCACGGTTTACGCGCCGGTCAAACAGCGACAGCGAGAAGCCGGCCAACGGATCATGGATTTGCCGCCGGATCAATTGAAACTGCGCCTCGAGCAGTTCACACCCTCAAGCGTGGAGCAAAAGGTCCAGGAAGCCGATCGAGCCCTGGCACAACAGTGCAGCCAGGCCATGCTGAAACTCACACCTCAATTGCGAATCGAAGGCGACGATTTCCCGCCGGTGCTCAAAGAGGTTCCGAAGTATTCGACGTTCAACCAGGTGCGCAAAAACCTCCTGGATGCATTGACCGGCAGTGCCTTTACCACCTTTGCCCAAGAAAACAACGTTGAGGCCCGCAGCGTTCGTATCCACCCCGTCACCGGTGAGCTGACAGGCAAGGTGAATGGCAAGGACACCCTCTTTAAGCCGAACGATCTTTCGGGCTGGGGTGGCGTCTGGGCAGAAATAGCCGATGCAATCCGGCAGATGGCGGCTGGAGCGGAACGCCCCGTTCGATACCCCTCCCCACCCTCCGCATCACTGTATGAGGTCATGTGGTTTTACAAGGAAGAGATACCTCGTCAACAAAACGGCCTACCCGCCCTGGTCTCGCTTCTCGACCGAAGTATCGAGATGACCGGTAACAACGGTTTCAAGGCATTCACAGCCCCCCACGCGGACAGCACCTGGTATACGGCTGTACGTGAGCGCCAATACGCCATCACCCAACAGCTTGCCGACACGCCCACTACCGGCTCTGAACTTGAAACCCTGGCGGCCGCTGTGGAGTCGGGTCTCAGCGCGACGGTGGAGAGCGCACCCTCCCCGCAAGACGCCCTGGCCAGCGCCGAAAGCGCACTGGCCACCGCCACGTATCGCGCAATGCACGGGCTGAAAAACAATCCCGCCCAAGCCTCGACGAGGATGATCGGACCGATCCCGGCTGACAGCCTGCTCGGCCAATGGTGCAGCTACCTGGACAAAGCCATCAAGGCGCGTGGTTTCACCGAGTGGGCCGAGAAACACAAGGTTGATTTGACCTCCCTGCGCTTTGACCCCGATGGCGAGGCGCTGATCGGCAAAATCGACGGCGTTGACCGGCGCTTTGCCGTCGCCGACTTTGCGAAAAACCACCCCGAGCATTTCGACGTGCTGGCGCCGGTGCTCAGCGCCGCCCGGGTATTTGCGACGCCTGGAAGGCCGATCACACTGTCTCAAGCCAGCAGCAACACCGTGCCGCTGGACTGGGTAGGCCGCTTTTATGGCATCACTACGCAGCCCGGCAGCCAGGCATTCGACACCAGCATGACGCAGCTGGACAGTATGAAGATGTTCCCAAGGAGCCCCGACCACCCGGAACAAATGGTGAATTGGCTGAACCAGCAAAAAACCGCATTGGGTGACAGCAACGATCGGTATGCACTGATCAATCAGCTCAAGCAGGGCTACCTCTCTAACGACGACGCCACGCGCTTCATTCTCGACCCGGATTCGTCCCATCGGCCTAAAGGCGAGACGACCGTGCAGAAATTCCTGGCGGATCAGGGCTGGTTTGGAGCCACGTCGGCAGCGCAGGTCGATAACCTGTTACTGGCACTGCAGACACCTACGCCGCAAGCTCCTACATTGGGCAACAACTGGGGTTTTCTGGCCACGGACCTTCCGCTGAGCACGGCCCAACGCGAAGCCGTGAGTAGGTTCGTGAAACAATCCATCGTCCCCCATCCCAACCTCTTCAGCTACCTGAGTGCCCAACCCCTTCAGCTCAGCAGCAGCCCTGCACAAGCGCTGGACCAACTGCTGTCCAGCGACAGCGCCCTGGAACTGGCCACGAATCTGCAAACCGAGATGAAGGGTGCAGTCACTTCGACCAGTCTCAAGCAGTGGCTACTGACCGCGTGGGTACTGGAGCTTGATCCAGCGGCCGGCACGCAGCGCAATCATGTGGCGGGTTATGACTTCATGCAGGCGCAAAACTGGGGCAGGCCTGCGCATGAAATACGCCAAGGCCTTGCACTCCACCTTGATCATCCCGGCGCCGGCAACGTGCCAACCCCGCAGGCAATGATTGCGGCGCATTTGCTGATGTCGGGCGCCGCACCGCAGTTTCTGGTCAAGGATCTGCCCCCGTCCCTTGTTCAGGGCACACCCCAATGGGCGATGTTTCATACGGCTGTAAACCGGATCGAACAAATAGCGCCCGGCGCCACGCGGCATATGAATTTCAAGCAAGTGATGGACTACCACAAGGTCAAGCCTCTCTCCGCCCATGAACAGCTGCAATTGCTCAGGGCGCAAATGAACCCTCTGATTGATTGGGGGATCATCAATGGCGTTATCGGCAGGAATGCCAATGACGAGTACACGCCAGAGCTGCTGCAAGCGTGTATCAAGGCACTGGGTGAACAAACCACTGCTGTGGCAGAGGCCAAACGCTATATCAAGGATAACCCTGTGCCCACCCGACGCGCCCTGGCACTTGAGTACCTCGAGCAGAAATTTGGCAACGGAATCCCCTATGAACAACGCAGCCTCTGGAGAGAGAGCGATCAGTTGTACGGCACCCTGGCGAGCGTGGTCGAAGCCTATGAAGCCGAACAATTGGGGGATACCTACAAGCCAACAAACCTGATCGATAGTTTGACAAGTGGCTCGACCACTCCTGCCTGGGAAGCCAGGGATGCGCGTATCCCTATCCAGGCAATGCATGATCAGGCGAACCAATTGCCCGACGTCAATACACAGTACGACGCAGCGATCGAAAGCGATTTCGTCCCTCGTCGCGCGCACTCGATCGTGATTATCAAGGACCTGCTGTCCAGGCTCCCGGCCGAGGTCCGCAACCATCTGGCCAACGGCAGGATTGAGTACTACAGCGTTCGGGAATCAGACACCAGTGCGTGGCAACACCTCAGCGCCAAAACCGGTAAAAAAGGCAGCCACGGCCTACTGCTTCGTGCGACCGGACACAACGGCAACATCACTGACGTAGCCGTCTTCCCCGATGCCGGCACGGTAAAAACAATATCGAATCTGCCGAACCCCATGCCCCTGGGCGGTACGAACAAGAATTTCGGCAAGATTTATGACGGCGCCGATGAAGGCCCCCATGAATTGCCATTGGACTTCGCCGCCTTCAATTCGGCGGCGGCGCCACGAGACGGAAGGACCTCCAAGGTCATTGTCGACCGCATCACACCGAGCACGCTGGTGAATGGGGAGCTGGTAAATGACGGTCGGGCCACATTCCGCGACACCCGCTCAAACGCGGCGCCCGCGTTCTTTAATGAGCAACTCGGGAAAATCGCCACTATCTGCGTCGATTCGCACTTCCTGCGCAAAGACGAGTACAAGGCGATCAACCACGGTTATAACGCCCTGGAAACCAAAGGCCCCACGTTTCTTCAACGGCTCAGTTCCCTGGCGCGCATGGTCCCTGGCGTCAGCAGCGTCGAAGACCTTTACCAAGGCAACTACGCCGAGGCCGGCCGGGACCTCTTATTTGATGCGCTGAGCATTGTCGTCCCTGGTGCATTAGGAAAGGTTTGGTCAGTCGCTGCGGGGGCCTTCGAACGTGCAGCCGTCAAGTTTGGAGAAACTGTCGTTGAATCTGCAGCCGAAAAAGGCGTCGCCTCAATGGCGGTCAAAGACGTGACGGCCGCCAGCACCATGAAGTCGTTTGGCTCAGTCAGTCGTATGCAGGGCAGCCCTCTTGTGGAACAAGCAGCCGGCGAATGGGGCGCGGCGGCCGACAGGGCCGATGGTGCACTTATTCAATCCGGCAGCGCGCAGCAGATCAGGCTCACCGCGGTGCGGCAAGATGGCGAATGGTACGCCTACGACGCCAAGACCATGACAGCTTACGGGCCAGCCCTGGAAGGGTTCGTCTCTGATACGTCTTCAGTCGTGAGACAAGAGACCTTTTCGGACGGTACTCAAGCACTGGTCACGGAAAAACCACTGGCCGCCGATGCCTATACCCTGCCCCGCACCCACGGCTTTGATCTGGTCAATGAGGGCAAGGTCTACCGTTACGACACCCGCACCCCTGGCGTGCTGAGCGATCTGGAATCAGCCGATCACTTTAAGCCCCTGGAGGGCTTTGAAGCGATCTGCCCAGCCCCTCCGGTTGCACAAGGCAGGGTCAGGCGCGGGGCCAGTGATACGTGCTTTTCCAAGGAAATAAAGATCGTTGCCGACACGTCGCGCCGGGAACTTCAAGCCCTTGAACACCAGCGCCTGTTCCCCTCGACGCCAGGTTTGTTGAGAAGGGACCAAGTTGTCATTTTCGAGCGCCGTCGATACAAAATGGTCGATGGCGATATGGGCCCCCAACTGGTCCCGATGCCTCAGAACAAACCCATCGTCTACAAATCGCAGATCAGCGGCAGCCTCAAACACGATCCCGACTTTGGCTTCTCCGGCGCACACGCCAGTGATTCGTTTGCAAAGGAAACCCGTGTGGTCACGCTCAACAAAATCAGCGATGACTGCAATGACAAACGTGAACTTCGAGGCGTGATTGTGGAGAGGGGAGCAAGTAAAACCAAATACCTGGTGATAGAGGCTGATACCGCAGAGTTTTATTACACCAAGCTGAATGACACCTCCACCGGCGAACTGACGTTCAATAAATGCACGCCCCACGACTTTTCTCTGGTCGAGGGTTACCGCAACGCATTCAGTACACGGCAAAGTGTCACTGAGATGCCGTTTGATGCCAACTTCATTGCGTTGCCCAAACTGGATTCAGCCTTTAAAGAGCTGGAGTGTTCCGGTTTCCTGAAAGAAGACATCGATAAACTAAAAGCGTCGTGTAAAGGCCTTACTCACGAACAACAGCGTGAAGTGATCTACCAGTTGCAGCGGACCAGGGCGATAGGCAAACCGGATATAGCGTTGCGGCCGAATCAAGTTACCAAGGTCGATCCACCCGACCATTTCGCCGATTGGACACAAGGACAAAAAAACGAGTTCTATGCAGTCCAGGCAAAAAACAGCGTGGATCGCGCCATGAAGGCAACCGGGCTGGGGCCCGGCAATATAGTCCGCTCAAAAGCGGATATGGCACGCGCAGATGCAGCCAGCATGGTCAATGGATGGTTACGCGAAACCGTACGGGCTCATGCCTTGAACCGCCCGAACCTGATCTTGAAAGCCGGCGCCGGCAACTGCGGAGAAATGGCCCTGCTGTCCAAGGACATCATTGAAAAAAGCGGTGGCAGCGCTTACGAATGGCACGCTTCGGATGCACATGCGCTCACCGTCGTCGAAGGCCCCTCCACGCTCCCCCAAGGCACAGTAGACTTCTCGGAACCTGCTTGGGCGGATGCCTGGATTGTCGATGCATGGGCAGATATCGTCTGCCCAGCCAGCCAGTACACACAGAAATTGAGCGAAGCCATGAAGCGCTTGAGCCGCGAAAACGTGAAGATTTTGGAGGGAGGCAAATCCATTGACCCGCTGGACCCAACATGGTTGGAGAAGCTTATCGTAAAACCGAAGACCCCTTATTCTCATGGGTATATCGGCGGGTTGGCCGCGCAGGGATAGGGAACCCTCGTACGCCTGGCGTTTGGCAGCGCAGCGTTTCACGCAACAAAACCTGCGCTGACCAATCCAGGCAAAGACTTACAATCACTCAACGTTCTCACAGCCCTGAACAGGAACGCCCATCAGTCCCTTGGCCACGTATTGAAGTACCTCTCTGTATCTGTCGAGAGGCCATTCTTATAAATACGTCGGTAAAAGGACAGTCCCATGATCAGCTTTAATCCGCCACACACTGTCAGCACCACGATTCCAAGCGAGCTGAATCGGCCCACGCCCCCCATAGGCTCAGTAACCTCTAAAGTCATCGAGTTTTTTCATAAACGCCTCAAGGATATTCAAACGTTCCCCGCGTCCGCTCAATCGAGTGATGGACTGGCGCCGGCCGGTAAACGTATCGAGCAATTGCTCAGGTTCGCCGTGACAAAGGAACAACCCAGCGTAGCCGAGCGCATCAGCCAGTTGGTTAAAAGCAGTCATGAGCCACTGACGGACACAGCGCTGCGCAATCAGGTGGAACAACACCTGAACCAGCCAAGCGCCCTCGACTCGCAAAAAACTTACGCTCAACTGATCCAGGAAATACTTGACGGCTCAACACCTGACACGCCCCGCACTCGCCCTGTGCCGTCGCGGTTACGCCGAGATCTGCATACACCTGAACCGGCCTCCCCAGCACGCACTGCGGCGCTGCGCCAATTCACCAATGCCCTGGTCGACAGTGGTGACCGGCAGTTGGCCATAGGTGTGGCCAATAGCTTGATGCGCCAACGGCTTGCCGTCGAGAAAGGTCACTCCAGCGATGCCGAGGACAAGGTGACCATCCCGGCCGACTCAACCTTCGGCCAAGCCTGGGCCGAACTGGCCGATGCGCTGCACTCGGAACCGTTCAAATCGTTTGCCGAAGCCAGGAAGATCGATGTTTCTGGATTGACGATCAACTCCAGGGGACAACTGACCGAAATGCGCGACAACGTCCCGGTCAACCTCTACCTGCATCGGGACGCGGACTGGAAAGCTGCGGCGGCCAAAGTGGTAGGCGCAGTCAGAAAAGTCCTCGCGGGGAAACAAGGCGCTGTCATTTTCCACGATAGGGAACACGCATCGGCTTACAACATAGCCTCGTTTTACGGCACGCAACTGGGCAGAATTCAAACCGACGACATCCTGCTCAGCATCAGACAATTGCAGCGCGAGGGCACCTTCAGCGCCTTCAGCAACACCGACCCGCACTTCGCGGCCGTTTACGCACCGGTCAAACAGCGACAGCGAGAAGCCAGCCAACGGATCATGGATTTGCCGCCGGATCAGTTGAAACTGCGACTTGAGCAGTTCACACCTTTGACTGCGGAGCAAAAGGTCCAGGAAGCCGATCAAACCCTGGCGCAGCAGTGCAGCCAGGCCCTGATGAGGTTCGTACCTCAAGCCCGAATCGAAGGCGACAAATTCCCGCCAGTGCTCACAAATATCCCGGAATATTCGACCTTCAACCAGGTGCGCAAAAACCTCCTGGGTGCGCTGACCGGCAGTGCCTTTACCACCTTTGTACAAGAGCACAACGTTGAGCCCCGCAGCGTGCGTATCCACCCCGTCACCGGTGACCTGACAGGCAAGGTGAATGGCAAGGACACCCTCTTTAAGCCGAACGATCTTTCGGGCTGGGGTGTCGTCTGGGAAGAAATAAAAGATGCAGTCCAGCAGATGGACGCTGGACAGGAGCGTCTTGTTCAATACCCGACTCCGCCCTCTGCATCGCTGTATGATGTCCTGCGCTTTTACAACGAAGAGATCCCGCGTCAACAAAACGGCCAACAAGCCGACTGGCGGCAACGCGAGCTGATCTCGCTTCTCGATCAAAGTATCGAGATGTCCCGTAACAACGGTTTCAAGGCACTCACTGCCCCCCGCGCGGACAGCACGTCGTCTACGGCTGTAGGTGAGCTTCAGTACGCAATCACTCAACAGCTTACCAAAACACCCATTACCGGCTCTGAACTTGAAACCCTGGCGGCCGCTGCGGAGTCGGGTCTCGGCGCGACGGTGGAGCGCGCACCGTCCCCGCAAGACGCCCTGGCCAGCGCCGAGAGCGCACTGGCCACCGCCACGTATCGCGCAATGCGCGGGCTGAAAAACAATCCCGCCCAAGCCTCGACGAGGATGGTCGGACCGATCCCGACTGACAGCTTGTTCGGTCAATGGCTCAGTTACCTGCACAAAGCCGTCAAGGCGCGTGGTTTTACCGACTGGGCGCAGAAATACAACGTTGATTTGACCTCTCTGCGCTTTGCCTCCGATGGCGAAGCACTGATCGGTAAAATCAACGGCGTTGACCGGCGCTTCAGCGCCGCCGACTTTGCGAAAAACTACCCCGAGCATTTCGACGTACTGGCCCCGGTACTCCACGCCGCCAAGGTATTTACGACGCCTATGATGCAGATCACGCTGTCTCAAGCCGGCAGCAACGCCGTGCCGCTGGGCTGGATAGGCCGTTTTTATGGCATCGATACGGCCCCCCGCAGCCCGGCATTCGAACGCAGCATGACGCATCTGGGCAGCACGAAGAAGTTCCCAAGGAAACCCGACCACCCGGAACGAATAGTGAATGGGCTGAACCAGCAAAAAACCGCATTGGGTAACAGCAACGATCGGTATGCGCTGATCAATCAGCTCAAGCAGGGCAACATCGATAACGACGACACCACGCGCTTCATTGTCGACCCGGATTCGTCCCATCAGCCTAAAGGCGTGACAACCGTGCAGAAATTTCTCGCGGATCGGGGTTGGTACGAGGCGAAATCGGCCGAACAGATCGGTAACCTGTTACAGGCTCTGCAGACTCCCCTGCCGCAAGCGCCGACACTGGGTAATAACTGGGGGTTTCTGGCCACGGCCCTCCCGCTGAACAAGGCCCAACGCGAGGCCGTGAGTACCTTCGTAAAACAATCCATCGGCACCCATCCCAACCTCCTGAGCTACCTGAATGCCCAAGTGCCCAAGCTCAGCAACAGCCCTGCCCAAGCGCTGGACCAACTGCTGTCCAGCGACAGCGCCCTGGAACTGGCAACGAATCTGCAAACCGAGATGAAGGGTGCAGTCACTTCGACCAGTCTCAAGCAGTGGCTACTGACCGCGTTGGTACTGGAGCTTGATCCCGAGGCCGACACCTCACGCAATAGCCTCGCAGGCTTTGATCTGATGCATACGGATATGTGGGGATTGGGCACGGACAAGATTCGTGAGCGGTTCAACAACCACTTGACCAAAAATGGAAAGATCCCGGCAAACCTTGCGCCCGTCGCCGCGCACCTGTTGATGACGGGGGGGGCGCCCCATCTGCTGATTAAAGATGTGCCACCGGCCTTGACACTGGGCTCGACCGAATGGGTCAGCTTTATGACCGCCGTCAATCGGATCGAACTGAATGCTCCTGGTGCCGCCTCGGGTATGACCTTCGGGCAAGTCATGGACCTTCATCGGATCAGCCCCATTTCCGAACGTGAATCCCAACTGCACTCTGTCGCCCAGATGAACCCGGTGTTGGATTGGGCCATCGTGAATGGCCATATCGTGAGAAATGACAAGGACGAATACACCCTTGAACAGCTCGCCAGCAGCCAGGAGAAGCTCAAAAAACAAAATGATGATATTTCCAGGGCCAGGCACTACTTGAGTAATTTCGACCCACCAAGCAGAAGGGAAATGGCCCTGTTAGAGCTGAGGGAAAAATGGGGTGCCGATATCCCCTATAAGCGTCCGTACCTCACTGAAATGGCTGGCCCGTTAGGAATGTTTTCCAATACTCGGGCAAGTATTGTCGAGGTCTATGAATCCGGCCGCCTGAATGAAGGCTGGCGCTGGGAGTCAGAGAGGGGGCCCGACTTCGATGCCCTTCGCGCACGCGCCACGCTGGTTGATATCAACAAGGAATTCAATCGGGAATTTGAAAAAGACTTCGCCCTACGCAGGACCCACACCATTTCCCTGTTCAAAAACATGTTCAGCCAGCTCCCGCTGGCGGACCGAGACATCGTCAACAATGGCTCCGCGACAATCCTGCAAGTGAAAGGCACCGGTAGTGGCATCCTGATGCAGTTCACCCATAAGGAGCAGTCCAGAACGTTCGCGATCTATCCAGCCTATGGAAAAATAGTGCCGGTCCCCAATATCGAACAGAGAGCACCTTACGGCCAAACCACCGAAGAAACCGTCGATACAGCCGCGTTTCAAACCAACGCCGAACCAAAACCGAACATCAAATCCGAGGTCCTCATAACACGCCTTGATCAAGGCAGCCTCGTCGACCCGGATCACTTTGCACACGGCAGGCGACCCTTATATGCGGAGAACGACAAAACTGACCTTTCCAGCTATGACGGAACGAGAATACAGCACCTCTCCGAGGTGCTGGTTGACAGCGTGTACTTGAACAAGGCGGCTGTACTCGCTACACAACGTGGGCTGAACAACGCTGTTGAAAACGGTTTGGAGCTCAGTGACTACTTCCAAAAAGGTTTGCGCTTCTTCCCGGGAGGCTCGAGCCTCGTGGACATCTACAACGGTGAATATGCGGAGGCGGTAAAAGACCTGGGCGTTGATATCGCGATCTACGTATTTACCGAGGGCGTCGGCAAACTCTGGAATGTGGCCAAATCCGGCGCGGCCTGGGCGGCGGCCAAGGCCTCGGCGAAATTCGTCGAAAGGTTTGGGATCGAGGAAACAGAAAGCATTGTGCTCCAAGACCTGACTGCCACCGGCACCGAGGAGGCGTTCAGCTCCGTGAGCAGAATGCAGGGCGGCCAATATACAAGGCCAACTGGAGAGGCGTTTGTGCCGACTGCGGACATGGCTGATGGCACGGTGAGAAGTGGCGATAACTCTGCACTTGTCAAGCTCACGGCCATGTTCCAGGACGGCGAGTGGTATGCCTATAACCCCAAGACAATGGCGGCTGATGGACCTGCGCTAAAAGGATTCGTGCCCGAAAGTAACCAACGCAACGTCAATGGCCTGTTTGACTTTTTTTCCAATGCCGAACCCGATCCGGATATGCCCGCCAGATTCGAGATGAACGTCGTGAACTCGCAGCTAAGAGATGAGGAAGCCTTTAAAACCGGCTACAACAGCTTGAAACCGGAAACTATACCGGGCTACAGCAGCGACATGGGCAAAGACCGAATCAAACAACTGATTGCAGACAGCCAGCTAAGCGCCGAACAAGTGGGAAGCCTGGTTCGGCAACGGGAAAAACTCATCATTGCCGATTCCCGCATCAGCATGGAGACGTTCAATCGAGAAGTAGAGGGTGCGGGCGGAACCAGTCGTGGAATGTCCCAAGCCTTTTATCTTGCCCTGACACAACCAGGCTCAGACGGTGAATGTGCTGCCCTGTCCAATACGATGGCGCTCGCGCTCTCGGAGGGCACCGAAAACACGGTGATCGATAACGTGAATATGGCCATGGCCAACCCGAAGTCCGCTGGCGGTTCCAAATTCATCTCAGAGTTGTCAGCGTTGCAAGCTAACGTAGACAGACAAAGCACCTTTCAAACCGGGACCTCAGGCGTCCTCACGCCCTACAAGGATATTGGCACAACACTGGGTAACGCCGAGACTTCGAAGACCTTGCTGATCGCCACGAAAGATCATGGCATGCTCGCGGGGGTTAGGATCGACCCCGCCGACGCCAGCAAAAAAAACTGGTTTTATTACGATCCCAACTATGGGTTGGCGACATTCAATTCAGAAACATCAATGAAAGCCGGGCTGGAAAAAACACTGAACAGTGGCGAAGTCGGCAAAGGACTCAACCATTTTGGCAACTTATTCACGGGACCAAAATATAACGTCGGTGCCTTTGATATCAATGCAATGGCACAGCGCAGATTTGATATTGCCCGGGTTAGAGATCTGACCCGACCAATCAGCCTTGACACAACGCAAGCCGTCACCCAACAAACTGTATAGCCGAATCAGGATGGAGACCCAATGGAAACGGTCAGGCCACTTGATGAAGAAATCCAGAGAGTCATCGATACCTGTCTAGGCCTGAAATAGGTTTGCACCTGTTTCATCCTAGACATTCACAAAAGTCATGAACCCATGGGAGCTCGACAATATGCAAATAATGATGGGAACCGGTCCTATAATTCCGACAGATAGTGCCTGGATAAATGGGTTTACCGCACTCCCCAAGCCCCGCCTATAGGATAGGCAACTGAGGCTCCGGGCAAAAACGACTGCGACTGAAGGCAGCGCTTTTGCCCGAACCTCCGTGAACAGACGCCCTCACCCGTGCAAAAGCAGCAGTCCACGTGTAGCCAAGGACTTGTCACATCTCATCTGAAGACCGTCATCATTGCCCTGCCCCTGGCGCAACAAATCGCGGACGCCAACAGCATTGCACGCCTGGGGCACTTTACCGTTAACCCCGTCGGTCGGAACTGGTAGTTCTCACAGTATCGCCATCGGACGCCCCCTCCTTAAATGAGCGTGCACATCATTCCTGAATGACCGCGTTCACTTAATTCGAGGATCGAGAAATGAGCCCAACAACACGTCAACCCCGTAAAAAAAAATCCATCATCCACCATCGTGTCGTATTTGCTGACGAGGGCGAGAAACATGGATGGACAGGCGGCGGCAATATCATTCTTGACGATGTAAGTGGCAGAACAGTCTGGCTTGTCCAGAAGGCAAGCAGGATTTTCAGCGAAATCCTTCCTCCTCGCAGTCAGCTGACCGTGCTTATTTATTGTCGTGTGCGCTTAACGGGCAGTTACTTGAAGGTAACGCATGCGGGGGGCTCATATACTTCCCCCAACATTATGAGCCACTCCGAAATGAGCACTTATTGGGTAAGAAACGCCACAACCAATGGGGAAGGAAAGTTCTGGATAGACTTCGAAACCAGCAACGGCCAAGCCCTGCGAATCCATCAGGTGGAAGTCATGGGACCCGCCACCCACAAGGATACCGATAAGCCGCCGGTGATGAAGCTGCTGAAAGACGCGGCCCCCTGAAGAAAGATGAACGCCATGCAAAGGGTGCCAACACCATCACTTCATGGCGTCGTTCAACACCTGCCTGAGCAGCGCACCTGCAGATTTCCTTGGGCCTGAATATCGCGAGGGTCAAAAAGCAGCCCTCACCCGAGTGCAAAAAAGTATCAGTCCAAGTGCTCCCAAGGATTTGTCACAACCCCATTTGAAGGCTGTAATCAACGCACACTCTTCCTGACTCCCCGTAGGAAGACACAACAACAATAACTGTCCTTCCGTAGCCCCTGGGCGCGGAAATGGAGTGCGCGATGAAGTTCACAGCAAAAGCTCTGCTTGCCTGTACCTGTATGACCCTCAGCGCCGTCAGCCTTGGCGCGCAAACCCTGACCATTGCCACCGTCAACAACAGCGACATGATCCGCATGCAGAAGCTCTCGAAAAGCTTCGAGGCAGAGCATCCGGAAATCAAGCTGAACTGGGTGGTGCTGGAAGAAAACGTGCTGCGCCAACGCCTGACCACCGACATCGCCACCCAGGGCGGGCAGTTCGATGTGTTGACCATCGGCATGTACGAAGCCGCACTTTGGGGCGCCAAGGGTTGGCTGGAGCCGATGAAGGACCTGCCGGCGTCCTACGACCTCGACGACGTATTCCCTTCCGTGCGTGACGGTTTGTCCGTCAAGGGTTCGCTGTACGCCCTGCCGTTCTATGCGGAAAGCTCGATCACCTATTACCGCACCGACCTGTTCAAGGACGCCGGGCTGAGCATGCCCGAACATCCGACCTGGAGCCAGATCGGCGAATTCGCGGCCAAACTCACCGACAAGAGCAAAGAGCAATACGGCCTGTGCTTGCGCGGCAAAGCCGGCTGGGGCGAGAACATGGCGCTGATCACCACCCTGGCCAACGGCTACGGTGCGCGCTGGTTCGATGAAAAGTGGCAGCCTGAATTCAACGGCCCCGAGTGGAAGGACGCGCTGAACTTCTACGTCGACAACATGAAGAAATCCGGCCCGCCGGGTGCTTCCAGCAACGGTTTCAACGAAAACCTGGCGCTGTTCAACAGCGGCAAGTGCGCGATCTGGGTCGATGCCAGCGTCGCCGGCTCGTTCGTCACCGACAAGACCCAAAGCAAAGTGGCCGACCATGTGGGCTTCACCTTTGCCCCCCACGAAAAAACCGACAAGGGCACGTCGTGGCTGTATTCCTGGAGCCTGGCGATCCCGACCAGCTCCAAGGCCAAGGACGCCGCCAAGGTATTCACCAGTTGGGCCACCTCCAAGGAATACGGTGCCTTGGTCGCCAAGACCGACGGCGTTGCCAACGTGCCGCCAGGTACGCGCAAGTCGACCTACAGCGACGAATACATGAAGGCTGCACCGTTCGCCAAGGTGACCCTGGAATCGCTGAAAGTCGCCGACCCGACCAAACCGACCCTCAAGCCGGTGCCGTATATCGGTATCCAGCTGGTGACCATTCCCGAGTTCCAGGCGATTGGGACCCAGGTCGGCAAGTTCTTCTCCGGCGCGCTGACCGGTCAGCAAACGGTCGATGCTGCACTGACCGCCGCGCAGACCACCACCGAGCGGGAAATGAAGCGGGCCGGTTACCCCAAGTAACCTGAGCGTCACCACCGTCAAATGTGGGAGGGGGCTTGCCCCCGATGGCAGTGGATCAGCCAACTGATTCATCGACTGACACTCCGCCATCGGGGGCAAGCCCCCTCCCACACTGACCGCACTCCGATCCTTGCTCCGCACTGGCCTTGATTATCATGAATACATCCGCCAAAAACCGCCTGGCCAACCCCGGCTGGTTCCTCGTCACGCCCTCGGTCGCCCTGCTGCTGCTGTGGATGATCGTGCCGCTGGGCATGACCCTGTACTTTTCACTGATCCGCTACAACCTGCTCTACCCCGGCGAGAACCAATTCGTGGGGCTGGAGAACTTCACCTACTTCATCACCGACTCGGGTTTCCTGCCCGGCGCCACCAATACGTTGTTGCTGGTGGGCAGCGTGCTGTTGATCAGCGTGGTGTTCGGCGTGTTGATCAGTGCGCTGCTGGAGGCCAGTGAGTTCCTCGGGCGTGGCATCGTCCGGGTGTTGTTGATTTCGCCGTTCTTCATCATGCCCACCGTCGGTGCGCTGATCTGGAAGAACCTGATTTTCCACCCGGTGTCGGGGATTCTCGCCGCCGTGTGGAAGTTCTTCGGCGCCGAGCCGGTGGACTGGCTGGCGCACTATCCGCTGCTGTCGATCATCATCATTGTGTCGTGGCAATGGCTGCCGTTCGCCATCCTGCTGCTGATGACCGCCATGCAGTCCCTCGACCAGGAACAAAAGGAAGCTGCGCGCCTGGACGGTGCCGGCGCCATCGCGATTTTCTGGCACCTGACCCTGCCCCACCTGGCCCGCCCGATTGCCGTGGTGGTGATGATCGAGACCATCTTCCTGCTCTCGGTATTCGCCGAAATCTTCACCACCACCAACGGTGGCCCCGGCTACGCCTCGACCAACCTCGCCTACCTGATCTACAACCAGGCATTGGTGCAGTTCGACGTGGGCATGGCCTCGGCCGGCGGCTTGATCGCCGTGGTCATCGCCAATATCGCGGCGATCATCCTGGTGCGGATGATCGGCAAAAACCTGACTGACAAGCCTTGAGGGCCGCGCCATGACGCTTCAACAATCCCGCCGCCTGCAAAGCCTGTTGCTCGGCACCCTGGCCTGGGCCATCGCGATCCTGATCTTCTTCCCGATCTTCTGGATGGTGCTGACCAGCTTCAAGACCGAAATCGACGCGTTCGCCACGCCGCCGCAGTTCATCTTCACGCCGACCCTGGAGAACTACCTGCACATCAACGAGCGCAGCAACTACTTCAGCTATGCCTGGAACTCGGTGCTGATTTCATTCAGCGCCACCGCCCTGTGCCTGCTGATTTCGGTGCCGGCCGCCTACTCCATGGCGTTCTACGAAACCAAACGCACCAAGAGCACGCTGCTGTGGATGCTCTCCACCAAGATGCTGCCGCCCGTGGGCGTGCTGATGCCGATCTACCTGCTGGCCAAGAGCTTTGGCCTGCTGGACACGCGCATTGCGCTGATCATCATCTACACCCTGATCAACCTGCCGATCGTGGTCTGGATGGTTTACACCTACTTCAAGGACATCCCCAAGGACATCCTCGAAGCCGCGCGCCTGGACGGCGCCACCCTGTGGCAGGAAATGGTCCGGGTGCTGCTGCCGATCGCCAAGGGCGGCCTGGCCTCCACGGTGTTGCTGTCGCTGATCCTGTGCTGGAACGAGGCCTTCTGGTCGCTGAACCTGACCTCGTCCAACGCCGCGCCCTTGACCGCACTGATCGCCTCCTACTCCAGCCCCGAAGGCTTGTTCTGGGCCAAATTGTCTGCCGTCTCGACCCTGGCCTGTGCGCCGATCCTGATCTTTGGCTGGATCAGCCAGAAACAGCTGGTGCGCGGTTTGTCCTTCGGTGCAGTTAAATAATAATTTCTAGCGGAGGGCCCATCATGGCCAACCTCAAAATCAAGAATCTGCAAAAAGGCTTCGAAGGTTTCTCGATCATCAAGGGCATCGACCTGGAAGTGAACGACAAGGAATTCGTAGTCTTCGTCGGCCCCTCGGGCTGCGGTAAATCCACCCTGCTGCGCCTGATCGCCGGCCTCGAAGAGGTGAGCGAAGGCACCATCGAACTGGATGGCCGCGACATCACCGAAGTGACCCCGGCCAAGCGCGACCTGGCGATGGTGTTCCAGACCTACGCGCTGTACCCGCACATGAGCGTGCGCAAGAACATGTCGTTTGCCCTGGACCTGGCCGGCGTCGACAAGCAGCTGGTGGAGAGCAAGGTCAACGAAGCCGCACGCATTCTCGAGTTGGGCCCGCTGCTGGAACGCAAGCCCAAGCAACTCTCCGGTGGCCAGCGCCAGCGCGTGGCGATCGGCCGCGCCATCGTGCGCAACCCGAAGATTTTCCTGTTCGACGAACCGCTGTCCAACCTCGACGCCGCCCTGCGCGTGCAGATGCGCCTGGAGCTGTCGCGCCTGCACAAAGAGCTGCAAGCGACCATGATCTACGTGACCCACGACCAGGTCGAAGCCATGACACTGGCCGACAAGGTGGTCGTGTTGAACAGCGGGCGTATCGAGCAGGTCGGCTCGCCGCTGGAGCTGTACCACCAGCCGGCCAACCTGTTTGTGGCGGGCTTTCTCGGCACGCCGAAAATGGGCTTCCTCAAAGGCAAGGTCACCCGCGTCGACGGCCAGGGCTGTGAGGTGCAGCTGGACGCCGGCACCCTGATCAGCCTGCCGCTGAGCGGCGCCAGCCTGAGCGTGGGCAGTGCGGTGACCCTGGGCATTCGTCCGGAGCACCTGGAAATCGCGTCGCCTGGGCAAACCGCCCTGACCGTCACCGCCGACGTCGGCGAGCGCCTGGGCAGCGACACCTTCTGCCACGTCATCACCTCGAACGGCGAGCCGCTGACCATGCGGATTCGCGGCGACATGGCCAGCCAGTATGGCGAAACGCTGCACCTGCACCTGGACCCGGCGCACTGCCATCTGTTCGACACCGACGGTGTTGCCGTGGCCCGTCCACTGCACGCCGCCGCCTGATTTCGCGAGTATTGACCGATGAAACTGAATAAGCAGAACCTCACCCAGCTGGCGCCGGAAGTCAAACTGCCGGCCTATGCCATTGCGAGTACCTCCCAAGGTATCGCCCATATCGGCGTCGGCGGCTTCCACCGCGCGCACCAGGCCTATTACACCGATGCACTGATGAACACCGGCGAGGGCCTGGACTGGAGCATCTGCGGCGTCGGCCTGCGCAGCGAGGACCGCAAGGCCCGCGACGACCTGGCCGGCCAGGACTACCTGTTCACCCTGTACGAACTGGGCGACACCGACGACACCGAAGTGCGTGTGATCGGCGCGATCAGCGACATGCTGCTGGCCGAAGACGGCGCCCAGGCATTGATCGACAAACTGGCCAGTCCCGAGATTCGCATCGTCTCGCTGACCATCACCGAAGGCGGCTACTGCATCGACGACAGCAACGGCGAGTTCATGGCCCACCTGCCGCAGATCCAGCATGACCTGGCTCATCCGTCGTCGCCAAAAACCGTGTTCGGTTTTATCTGCGCGGCATTGACCCAGCGCCGCGCGGCCGGCGTCCCGGCGTTTACCGTGATGTCCTGCGATAACCTGCCCCACAACGGCGCCGTCACGCGCAAGGCGCTGCTGGCCTTCGCCGCCCTGCAAAATGCCGAGCTGCATGACTGGATCAAGGCCCATGTGAGCTTCCCGAACGCCATGGTCGACCGCATCACGCCGATGACCAGCACCGCCCACCGCTTGCAACTGCACGATGAACACGGCATCGACGATGCCTGGCCGGTGGTCTGCGAACCCTTTGTGCAGTGGGTGCTGGAAGACAAATTCGTCAACGGCCGCCCGGCATGGGAAAAGGTCGGCGTGCAGTTCACCGACGATGTGACGCCCTATGAAGAGATGAAGATCGGCTTGCTCAACGGCAGCCACCTGGCCCTGACCTACCTGGGGTTTCTCAAGGGTTATCGGTTTGTGCACGAGACCATGAACGACCCGCTGTTCGTGGCCTACATGCGCGCCTACATGGACCTCGACGTCACGCCGAACCTGGCGCCGGTACCGGGCATCGACCTGAGCGACTACAAGCAGACCCTGGTGGACCGCTTCTCCAACCAGGCGATTGCCGACCAGTTGGAACGGGTGTGTTCGGACGGCTCGTCGAAGTTTCCCAAGTTCACCGTGCCGACCATCAACCGCCTGATAGCCGATGGGCGCGAGACCGAGCGTGCGGCGCTGGTGGTCGCGGCCTGGGCCTTGTATTTGAAGGGCGTGGATGAGAATGGCGTGAGCTACACGATCCCCGATCCGCGCGCAGCATTCTGCCAGGGGCTGGTGAGCGATGAGGGGTTGATCAGCCAGCGGTTGCTGGCAGTGGAAGAGATTTTCGGTACGGCTATTCCCAACTCGCCTGAGTTTGTGGCAGCGTTCGAGCGGTGCTATGGGAGCCTGCGTGACAAAGGCGTAACCGCTACCCTGAAGCACCTCCTGAAGAAACCGATTTAAGTGTGGGAGGGGCCAAGCCCCCCTCCCACACTGGACCGGGTTGCCAATCCAAAAAAATAACACTGCTGAGCACACCCTCATGACCCAGCAAAACCTGTTCCTCGGCATCGACTGCGGCACCCAAGGCACCAAGGCCATCGTCCTCGACGCGTCCAGCGGCAAGGTACTGGGCCTGGGCGCCGCCGCGCACACCCTGATCAGCGGCGCCAATGGCCGTCGCGAGCAGCACACCCAGGAATGGCTGGACGCCTTTACCGAAGCCACCCACCGCGCCTTGCAACAGGCCGGCGTGGACGGCCAGGACATCCTCGGCATCGGCGTATCCGGCCAGCAACACGGCCTGGTGTTGCTGGATGAAAGCGGCCAGGTGCTGCGCCCGGCCAAGCTGTGGTGCGACACCGAAACCGCGCCGGAGAACGAGCGCCTGCTGGCCTACCTGGGCGGCGAGAGTGGCTCGCTGGAGCGCCTGGGCGTGGCGATTGCGCCGGGCTACACCGTGTCGAAACTGCTGTGGACCCGCGAGCAGCACCCGGATGTGTTCGCGCGCATCGCCCATGTGCTGCTGCCCCACGACTACCTCAACTACTGGCTCACCGGCCGCGCGGTCGCGGAATATGGCGATGCCTCGGGCACCGGTTACTTCAACGTGCGCACCCGCACCTGGGATATGGCGCTGCTCAAGCACATCGACCCCAGCGGCCGCCTTGAAGCTGCGCTGCCGACATTGATCGAAGCCGATCAAAGCGTAGGCACGATCCTGCCGGCCATCGCCGAACGCCTGGGTATCAACCCCAATGCCAGGGTGTCCAGTGGCGCCGGCGACAACATGATGGGTGCCATCGGCACGGGCAATATCGCCCCCGGCGTGATCACCATGAGCCTGGGCTCATCCGGCACCGTGTATGCCTTCGCCGACCAGCCCAATGTCAGCCCCCAGGCGTCGGTCGCCACCTTCTGCTCGTCCAGCGGCGGCTGGCTGCCGTTGATCTGCACCATGAACCTGACCAACGCTACCGGGGTGATCCGCGAGTTGTTCGAGCTGGACCTCAACGCTTTCAACGCACTGGTCGAGCAAGCCCCGATTGGCGCCGATGGCGTCAGCATGCTGCCGTTCCTCAACGGCGAACGCGTACCCGCCCTGCCCCACGCCACTGGCAGCCTGCATGGGCTGACCATGACCAACCTGACCCGTGCCAACCTGTGCCGCGCGGTGGTCGAAGGCACCACCTTCGGCCTGCGCTACGGCCTCGATCTGCTACGCCACACCGGCCTGCAAAGCCAGAGCATCCGCCTGATCGGCGGCGGCTCGAAAAGCCCGGTGTGGCGGCAGATGGTCGCCGATATCATGAACACCGAAGTGATCTGCACCGAACAAAGCGAAGCCGCCGCCCTGGGCGCGGCGATCCAGGCGGCGTGGAGCCAGTCCGGCGAGTCCCTGGCCAGCCTGTGCGACAAATGCGTGAGCGTCGACCCGGCCAGCCGTACCCTGCCGGTGGCGGCCAATGTCAGCGCCTACCAACTGGCTTACGAACGCTATCAACAGCACGTGGCAACCCTTTAAGAGCGAACGACTATGTATCTGGTGTGTGGTGAAGCGCTGTTTGATTTTTTCAGCGAGGAAGATGCCAGCGGGCAGGCCTCCAAGGTCACTTACAAGGCGATTGCCGGTGGTTCACCGTTCAACGTCGCGGTGGGTTTGCGCCGCCTGGGCATCGAGGCCGGGTTGTTCGGCGGCCTGTCCAACGACTTCCTCGGGCGCCGGCTGTTGCAGGTGCTCAGGGATGAAGGCGTCAGCGAGCGGTTCCTGGTGGAGTTTGCCGCGCCGACCACCTTGTCGATGGTCGCCGTGGGCGCCGACGGTTCACCGCAGTACAACTTCCGGGGTGAAGGCTGCGCCGACCGACTGCTGGAAGTGGCCCATTTGCCGGTCCTCGGCGATGAGGTGCGCGGCCTGCATGTCGGCTCGTTCTCCCTGGTGGTGCAACCGATCGGCGACACCCTGCTGAACCTGGTCAAGCGCGAAAGCGGCAAGCGCCTGATCAGCCTCGACCCCAACGTGCGCCTTAATCCGCAGCCGGATATCCAACTGTGGCGCGACCGCGTCGCCGAGTTGGCCAAGCATGCCGACCTGATCAAGGTCAGCGACGAAGACCTGCACCTGCTCTACCCCGGCCAGTCGCCGGAAAGCGTGCTGCAGGGCTGGCTGCAACACCGTTGCCAGCTGGTGTTCCTCACCCGTGGCGGCGATGGCGCCAGTGTGTTCAGCCGTCAGCATGGCACCTGGTCGCAACCGGCACAGCGCGTGGTGATGGCGGATACCGTGGGTGCCGGGGATACCTTCCAGGCTGCGTTGATTGCCTGGCTGACCGAGCACCAGCTGGACTCGGTGCAAGGCCTGCAACAACTGACCCGCGCGCAGATCGACGCCATGCTCGGCTTCGCCATCCGCGCTGCGGCACTGACGTGCGGCAAGACCGGGCCGGACTTGCCGTATCGCCAGCAGCTTGGATGAAGGTTTTGTCAGCCAGGGCAAAATTAATCGATGGTTAATCCCGCAAGTCGAGAGTGAAATTCCACTCACTTGCGGAGCACCACCATGAAACTGCACACCTTAATGCTCGGCGGCGCCCTGGCGCTGGCGGCAGTGTCGGGCCTGGCCCAGGCTGACGATCAAACCCAGGCGGTCAAACCCGTGCCTTATCATTACGGCATGCCGATGAACATTGCCAAGGTCCTGGCCATGAACGAAACCCCAACCGGCGACTGCAAAGTCATTGATGCGGATATCAAGTTCCTGGACAAGGCGGGCAAAGTGGAAGACGTGAGCTACCGGAAAATGTCCGAAGCCTGCGATTTCCAGAATTGATGGGCAAACATACACAGCATTGGGCCTGGCATTTACCAGGCCCACCGTTCATAACCAACGATCAGTAGTAACCGCGCCCTCCAGCCCGCTGCTGGACAGGTGCATGGCTGTGCTTGAGGTCTTCACGCAACCCGGTAATGAGGTTGCAAATAGCTCGACTGCTGTCGAGTTTGTCAGCATTGATACCTTTGACCTCCAAATCCACCCGGTCACGGTCGCGGTCGTCATAGACCTTGATCGTCAGCGAAGCATCTTCGGCTTTGGTGCATTCGCACCGTTTAGGCAGGAAACTTCCTTCAATAATGCTGCGAAGTTCTAATTCCGAAAGCATGGCCAACCTCTCCTTTTTTGAGACTTGCCAATCGATTGTTATAAGTCTGCAGGCGCGTGCCTGCCACGTCTCGCCAGCCCTGGAAGACGCTTACCTTTACCAGCCTACTCGGCAAATTCCGTTTTTGTTGTAACTTTTCTTCATAAGCAATGTAGGAATTTATATAGCTTAGATCACCTCAGTTAAATCATCGTCGAACCGCTTCGATTAATCGTTTAACCCCACGCTTCGAATTAAACTGCAGCTTGTGCCGCCACTCTTTCAGCAACATATCGCAAACTATCAAAGTTGATATTTGCACCTGAATTAACCGCGACCAAGGTCTGCCCACTTACCCCCCGACTGGCCACGTACTTGCGAACCCCCGCCACCGCCAGCGCACCGGAAGGTTCGGTGATGGAACGCGTATCGTCATAGATCAACTTCATCGCGCTGCACAGTTCGTCATTGCTGACGGTGATCACTTCGTCGACCCAATCGCGGCAGATCTCAAAGCCATAGGCGCCGATCTGCGCGACTGCGGTGCCATCGGCGAACCCGTCGACACTCGGCAACACCACCCGTTCCCCGGCCCGCAGCGCGGCGAGCAGGCAACTGGAGCCTTCGGGCTCGACCCCGATGATGCGCACTTCGGGCCGCAGGTATTTGACGTAGGCCGCAATGCCGGCGATCAGGCCGCCGCCGCCCACGGGCACGAAGATCGCGTCCAAGGGGCCTTGTTGCTGGCGCAGGATTTCCATGGCCACCGTGCCCTGGCCGGCGATCACTTCCGGGTCATCGAAGGGCGAAACGAAGGTGCAGCCGGACATCTCGGCCAATTGCAGCGCATGGGCCAGGGCAAACGGGAAGCTCTCGCCGTGCAGCACCGCTTCGGCGCCCCGGGAGCGCACGCCCAGCACCTTCAATTCCGGCGTGCTGCACGGCATCACGATCCGCGCCTGGAGCCCCAGCGTCTTCGCCGCCAGTGCCACGCCTTGCGCATGGTTACCCGCCGACGCCGTCACCACACCGCGCGCTTTCTGCGCGCCGGTAAGCTGCACCAGCTTGTTGTAGGCGCCGCGAATCTTGAAGGAAAAGGTCGGTTGCAGGTCTTCGCGCTTGAGCAGCACCTGGTTGCCGAGCATTGCCGAGAGTGCCGGCGCGGCTTGCAGGGGCGTACGCACCGCGAGGTCATAGACCGGCGCGGCGAGGATCTTTTTCACATAGTGTTCAAGCAATGCCGTATCAGCGGTAGGCGGTGCGGGGCACGTGCTCATGGGTGTCTCCTGGTTTTTAAAGGCCCTGGAGACGGAACAAACAAAACCCGCCTCTAAGGCGGGTTGGGGTGCAGCCGTGTGCTATCCCGCCAAATGAGGAATGGCGGTAATAATGCTTGGCTGGCTGCGGAAGGCTGGATAGGTCATGCCTGGAAATTAACCGGCCATCCGGATCAAGTCAACATCATGTTTACTGACGACATATGAAACATATACGATTCGTATATCCAACCACTACAGTGAACCTCATGGGCATCGTCAAGATCAGCGACCAACTGCACGAACAACTCCGGCTGGCCAGTGCGGCCATGGACCGCTCCATCAACGCCCAGGCCGAGTTCTGGATCAAGGTCGGCCTGCTCGCCGAACTCAATCCCAGCCTGCCCTACCACGAGCTGATCAACAAACTGTTGCTGGACAAGCCCGACCTGATCCGGGGGCGCAGCTGATGATCAAGACCGCCGCCCAACTGGCTGTGATGCGCGAGTCCGGACGCCTGCTGGCCCAAGTGTTCGACATGCTCGACGGTTTTGTCGCCGCCGGCCGTTCCACCCTGGAACTGGACAGCGCCGTCGAAGCCTTTATCCGCAACGAATTGAAAGCCCGCCCCGCCAGCCTCGGGCAATACGACTACCCCTTCTCCATCAACACCTCGATCAACGAGGTGGTGTGCCATGGCATGCCCAGCGCCAAGGAAATCCTCAAGGACGGCGACATCGTCAACATCGACATCACCCTGGAAAAAGGCGGCTTTATCGCCGATTCCAGCAAGATGTACATGATCGGCACCGTCGCGCCCAAGGCGCGGCGCCTGGTGGACATGACTTTCGAGGCGATGTGGGCCGGGATCCGCCAGGTCAAGCCCGGCGCGCGCCTGGGGGATATCGGCCATGCGATCCAGAGCCATGCACAGGCCAATGGCTACAGCGTGGTGCGTGAATACTGCGGCCACGGCATCGGCAAGCAGATGCATGAAGAACCGCAGGTCCTGCACTTCGGCCGCCCTGGCACCGGGCTGGAACTGCGTGAAGGCATGGTGTTCACCATCGAACCGATGCTCAACCAGGGCGGCGCCAAGGTGCGCAGCCTGAAAGACGGCTGGACGGTGGTGACCAAGGACAACAGCCTGTCGGCGCAGTGGGAGCATACGGTGGCGGTGACGGCGGATGGCTTTGAAGTGCTGACCTTGCAAACCCGCCCTTGATTCACCCACCGCCGTAGATACCGCCTTGAACCTCACCAGACCTGGCCCTGGCGTTTCAACTCCAGGCGCCGCACGAACTCTTCCAGCACCAGGCTGTACAGATCGTCCTGCAGGTAGGCGTCTTCGATGCCGGCATCCAGGTTGGGGTTGTCGTTGACCTCGATCACCACCACCTTGTCGCCGGACTGCTTGAGGTCCACACCGTAGAGGCCGTCGCCGATCAGGTTGGCGGTCTTCACCGCCAGTTCCACCACCGCCCTGGGGGCTTCATGGACGGCCAGGGTGCGGCATTCGCCGTTGATGGCCTGGCCGAGGGCCTTGTGGTTATAGATCTGCCAATGGCCCTTGGACATGAAGTACTGGCAGGCAAAGATCGGCTTGCGGTTGAGTACGCCGATGCGCCAGTCATACTCGGTGTAGAAGAATTCCTGGGCCAGCAGCAGCACCGAATGCTCGAACAACTCGGCGGTGGCCTTGAGCAAGGCTGCCTGGCTTTCGACCTTGATCACACCACGGGAGAAACACCCGTCGGGAATCTTCAACACCAGCGGAAACCCGAGGCGCTCGCCGACCCGTTCAAAGTCCTGCGGTCGTTCCTTGTAGAGAATCTCGGTGGCAGGCATACCTAACTGATGGCTGTTGAGCAGGTCGGTAAGGTAGACCTTGTTGGTACAACGCAGGATCGACGCCGGGTCGTCCATCACCACCAGGCCTTCACTTTCGGCTTTTTTGGCAAAGCGGTAGGTATGGTTGTCGACACTGGTGGTCTCGCGGATCAGCAAGGCGTCGTATTCGGCCAGGCGCGCGTAGTCCTTGCGCTCGATCAGTTCCACATCGATGCCCAGGCCCTTGCCGACGCGGATGAAGTTATCCAAAGCCTTGGCATTGGACGGCGGCAATTGCTCCTGGGGATCATGGAGGATCGCCAGGTCATAACGGGCCAGGCGCCGTGAACGGGGCTGGCGCCAGATCCTGCGGCTGAAGTTATCGAGGGCGTGGGCGAATTGATCTTCCTGGTCGTCGCGTAACTTGTGCAATACGCCGGACTTGACCCCTACGATATGCCAACCGTTATGTTTTCTGAACTCAACTAACAAGATCGGACATGGGAATGTTTCAAACAACTGGCGGGCCAATTCCTGCAACGGCTCTATAGTGGTCCTGCCGAAGTAAAGTGTCAGGGTAAACCCTTCGGTATTACTGTAGAGGTGATGACTCAAGGCTTTATCAAGGGTTTTATCCAAGTCGTCCAGCGCCAGGCCGTACAGCGACTTCCTGGTCAGCTCACTGATGGTGCGCACCGAAGGAATCACCTTGTGTCCGCGCGCTTCGGCCAGCAACGAGCAGTAGTAGCCGTGCCCCAGGTACTTGTAGCTGCGGCACAGGTTGATCACCTGCACCCGCTTGCCTGACTCGTTCTGCCGGGTTTGTTCCAGGTACTCCTGGGCGGTGACGATGTCTTCGCTGGGAAAGTAGGAGGCCCAATCTTCCTTGCGCTCAACAATGATCACCACTTGACTGTTACTTCGAGGCGGCGCCGAAAAAAATCCCTTCGATGTTATTGTCGCCGCGACGATTTGCTCGGATACTTCACGCCAATGACCTTGTACCGCCGACATAATATTTGATCCGCTTTAGAGAACTCGACCTTTTCTATTAAGCACGATCTTTTAGGGAAGTCCCGTTTCGTTACGCAACTTTTACGGCGGTTATATGGCTCTTTTCTCTCGCATTGCATTACCCGGTGATATACCGGCATTAGTGGCATTGGAGCACCAGTGTTTCACCACCGACCGGCTCTCATCGCGCAGTTTTCACTGGATGATCAGCCGCGCCCACGGCCAGTTGCTGGTGGCGGAACAGGACGGGCAGTTGCTCGGTTATGCGCTGGTGCTGTTTCGTCGTGGCAGCGTGTTCGCGCGCCTGTATTCCATCGCCATTGCCGAGCACGCACGCGGCCTCGGGCTGGGCAAGCAGTTGCTCAGCCATGTCGAGGCCTGCGGGGTGACGCACGGGTGCGCCCACCTGCGCCTGGAGGTGCGCACCGACAACCGCGGCGCCCTGGCGCTGTATGAACGCAACGGCTACCGGCGTTTCGCCCAGGTCAACGACTACTACGCAGACCACACCCCGGCCCTGCGCCTGGAGAAAACCCTGGTCAGGCCACCTGCTTGATCCCGGCCTTGGCTTCCAGCTCGCGCACGAGCGGCAATACACGTTTGCCGAAGTACTCCACTTCTTCCTGGAAGTGCAGGAAGCCCGCCAGCACCAGGTCCACGCCCACTGCCTTGAGTGCGACGATGCGCTCGGCAATCTGCTGCGGGGTGCCGATCAGGTTGGTCTTGAAGCCATCGTTGTACTGCACCAGGTCTTCAAAGCTCGACTTGGCCCAGTTGCCCTCGCCTTCGGGTGATGCCTTGCCGGCCTGCCTGGCCGCGTCGCCAAAGGCGTTCACGGCTTCCGGGTCGGCCTTGTCGATGATCTCTGCGAGCACGGCGCGGGCTTCTTCCTCGGTGTCGCGGGCGATGATGAACGCATTCACGCCGACCTTGACCGAATGGTTGTTGGCAGCGGCCTTGGCGCGAATGTCATCGACCTGGGCCTTGATGCCTTCCGGGGTGTTGCCGTTGGTGAAGTACCAGTCCGACACGCGCGCCGCCATGTCTCGTGCGGCCCGCGAGCTGCCGCCCTGGAACACTTCCGGCTGGCCCAGGGGCTTGGGCTTGAGGGTGTAGTTGTTGAAACGGTAGAAGTCGCCCTTGAAGGTAAAGTCGTCCTGGGTCCAGATGCCTTTGAGGGCGCGGATGAATTCTTCGGAACGGCGATAGCGCTCGTCGTGCTCCAGCCAGTGTTCGCCGATGGCCTGGAACTCGCCCTTGAACCAGCCACTGACAATGTTCACCGCAATGCGGCCATTGGTGAGCTGGTCGATGGTCGCCAGTTGCTTGGCCGCCAGCGCCGGTTGCCATGGGCCGGGCAGGATCGCGGCGATAACCTTGAGCCTGGTGGTAGCGGCCAGCAAGGCATGGCTGAACGCCACGGACTCATGCTGGTTCTCGGCGCCGTAGCCGGCGGTGAAGCGGATCTGGGTCAGGCCGTATTCGAAGCCGGCTTCCTCGGCCAATTGCGCCAGTTTGCGGTTGTAGTCGATGCCCCAGTGGGTGCGTTGTTCGATCTTGCTGACCACCAGCCCACCGCTGACGTTGGGCACCCAATAGGCAAATTTCACGGCTTGCTGACTCATCGAACGGTACCTCGCACTAAGGAATGTACTGAGGGGTTGAGCAGCAAGCGTGCCAGACGCGGGCAAACGCCCGCTCCACAAGGGTTGCGACACGAATTCGGGGCTGGGAAGCTTGGAATGCCAATGTCAGGGATTGCAACGCTTTGTCGGTTTACTGTTGCTGGAGCAACAGTAAACAGCGTGCATCCCCCCGTAAACATTGGGCCTGGCACCCGGCACGGAGTGTGCAATCACTCCCGTCACCGATCACTGCCCCGGAGCCTTGCTCATGACCGAACACCACGTTATCAACCCGTTGTCTGTCGGCGTCGACTACCCCACGCTGGCGGCGCGCTTTCGTCCGATTTTCCAGC
The DNA here is from genome assembly GCF_003058245.1 of Pseudomonas sp. GV047. Classification (NCBI taxonomy): domain Bacteria; kingdom Pseudomonadati; phylum Pseudomonadota; class Gammaproteobacteria; order Pseudomonadales; family Pseudomonadaceae; genus Pseudomonas; species Pseudomonas sp. GV047. The sequence continues at coordinate 77,291 of NZ_QCWA01000009.1, forward strand.
GCATCGCCGCTGGCGCGGTGGAGCGCGAACAAACCCGCGCCCTGCCCCATGAACCGATCCAGTGGCTCAAGGAAGCCGGCTTCGGCGCGGTGCGGGTGCCGGTGGAATATGGCGGTGGCGGTGCTTCGCTGCCGCAACTGTTCGAACTGCTGATCGAACTGGCCGAGGCCGACTCCAATGTGCCCCAGGCCCTGCGCGGGCATTTCGCCTTTGCCGAAGACCGCCTGAATGCGCCGCCCAGTGCCGGCCGCGACCTGTGGTTCAAGCGCTTTGTCGACGGCGACATCGTCGGCTGCGCCTGGACCGAAATCGGCACCGTGGCCATCGGCGAGGTTGTCACCAAGGTCAGCCCGGACGGCGATCGGTGGAAACTCAACGGTGAAAAGTTCTACAGCACCGGCAGTATTTTCTCCGACTGGATCGACGTGTACGCCCAGCGCAGCGACACCGGCGGCGATGTGATCGCCGCCACCCGCGCGCGCCAGCCCGGCGTGGAACACAGCGATGACTGGGACGGCTTTGGCCAGCGCACCACCGGCAGCGGCACCTCGCGCTTTACCGATGCGGTGGTGGAGGCGGAAAACGTCATCGACTTCGCGACCCGCTTTAAATACCAGACCGCGTTCTACCAACTTGTCCTGCTGGCCAGCCTCGCCGGTATCGGCCGTGCCGCGTTGCGCGATGTGGCCCACCAGGTGCGCAGCCGCAAGCGCATCTACAGCCACGGCAATGCCCAGCACGTCAGCCAGGATGCCCAGATCCAGCAGGTGGTGGGCGAAGTCGCCGCCCTGGTCTACGCCGCCGAAGCCAGCGCGCTGAAAGCCGCCGTACCGGCGCAGCGGGCGTACCTGGCGCGGTTCGGTGGGGATGAAGTCGCCGAGCGCGAAGCCAACGTCGCGGCCGAAATCGAGTCAGCCACCGCGCAAGTGGTGGTGTCGGAGCTGATCCAGCGCGCCACCAGTGAGTTGTTCAACGCACTGGGGGCGTCGGATGTGCGCCAGGGCAAGTCCCTCGACCGCCATTGGCGCAATGCGCGGACCGTGTCGTCGCACAACCCGGTGATCTACAAGGCGCGGATCGTGGGGGACTGGGTGATCAATGGCACCGAGCCGCCGTTTGTGTGGCAGATCGGCAATGGCCCGGCGAAAGCCTGAGGCTGAGCGGGGTCAAAACTGTGGGAGGGGGCTATGCCGATCAGTTAAGAGATAGAACGGGCAAACAGTAACCTGTGGTGAGCGGGCTTGCCCCGCGTTGGGCTGCGCAGCAGCCCCAATAAGAGCGCTGCAGTGTGCCAGGCAGGTCAGGGGCTGTGTTTTGGGGCTGCTACGCAGCCCAACGCGGGGCAAGCCCGCTCACCACAGTTACAGTGTTCCTCCTTAACTGACTGGCATTAGGGCTTGCCCCCTCCCACATTTGGCCCCTGTGTATTTGAATCCTGTGTACGCCTCAAAAGGCCAATTTGTAGCCGATGGTCATCAACATGATCGCCAGGCACGGGCGCAATACGCCGTCCGGGACCTTGCCGGTCATGTGGCTGCCGAAGTAAATGCCCGGCAGCGACCCCATCAGCAGAAAGCCCAGCAGGTGCCAGTCCATATTGCCCATGCCGGCATGGCCCAGGCCCGCCACCAGGGTCAGGGGCACGGCGTGGGCGATCTCGGTGCCGACCAGGCGGCGCGTGGCCAGGAACGGATAGAGGATAAACAGCGCGACGGTGCCGAGGGCGCCGGCGCCGATGGAGGTGAGCGCAACCATGGTCCCCAGCACCGCACCGGTCACCACGGTCAGGGCATTCAGGTTGCGCGGGTTCATATGGTAATGATCGCCCGCGTGGCGCTGGGCGAATGCCAGCAGGCGTTGCTTGAACAGGATCGCCAGGGCGGTCAGCAGCAGCACCACGCCGAGGGCCTGCTTGATCACCGCGTTCATGGCGCTGGGGTCGGTGTGCAGGCTGGCGAGGAACCACAGGGTCAGCAACACCGCAGGCACGCTGCCCAGGGTCAGCCAGCCGGTGATGGTCCAGTCGATGTTCTTGTTCTTGCTGTGGACCAGCACGCCACCGGATTTGGTGATGGCCGCGTACAGCAGGTCAGTGCCCACGGCCGTGGCCGGGTTGATGCCGAACCACAACAGGATCGGGGTCATCAAGGAGCCCCCGCCGACACCGGTCATGCCGACGATAAAACCAACGATCAGGCCCGCAATTACAAAACCAAAGTTACCCACTTCCATCAACGCTACCCGCGGCCTTATAAATTTCTGGCCGCAGGATAGCGATTTTTCTTATAACGACTTATATCAATATGATCTGACTTTATGCCTTTTATGGCAGTCGACGACAGACATACGCCTGGGTCTGATAAGGAAACGCCACCGTGTCGCGGTCCTTCAGGGCCGGATGGCTGGCGATCAAGCCACGCAACTGCTCGCTCACAAGGGCTTTTTCAGCCTCGGGCAACGCAGCAATAAAGCTCACGGAGAGGAAGCGATCCATGATCACTTCCTGGGGGCTGCCGACGTGGCTATAGGGGAAACAGGTCATTTCGGGGTCGGAAAAGTACTTGCCGTCGAAGGCTTCGCGCCAGCGTCCGGAGTGAAAACGCGGGGTGTCACCCTCGTAGGGCGTAATGATCGCAGTGATCGCCGCTACCCAGTCCACCGACTCATCGCGCACATTCCACACCAGCCCGAGGCGCCCTTCGGGCTTGAGCACGCGGTGGATTTCCGCCAGCGCGGCCTGGGTGGAGAACCAGTGAAAGGCTTGCGCGCAGACCACCGCGTCGGCGCTGGCGGTTTCCAGGGGGATGGCTTCGGCAGTGCCGTTGACCAGGCGCACGTCCGGCAACAGCCGGGTCAACTGCGCACCCATGGCCTGCACCGGTTCGACGGCGATCAACGTCGGTGCCAGGGTGCTGAGCAGGCGCGTGAACTTGCCGGTGCCGGCGCCCAGGTCGATCACCCGTGAGTGCCCATCGACGCCGAGTACATCCGTGAGCCAGCCCGTGAGTTGCCTGGGATAATTCGGCCGGCCCTGGGCGTAGGTGGCGGCCTGGGTAGAGAAACCTTGTTGAGCAGACGTGTGGACACCAGTCATTGCCAATCTCTCCTCGGGTAAAGCGGGGGCACAGTGTGCGCCTTCCCCGGGAGATTTTCTAATCGGCAGCCGTGGGCAACCACACCCGGAACCGTGCGCCGCCCAACGGCGAGGCCAGTGCGGTCAGGGTGCCGCCTTGGGCCTCGAGGGCTCGCCGGCTGATGGCCAGGCCCAGGCCAAAGCCACCGGTGGCGCGGTCGCGGCTGCGGTCGAGACGGTAAAAAGGCTCGAAGATACGCTCGCGCTGGTCCAGCGGAATGCCGATGCCATCGTCATCCACCCAGATTTCACAGCCTTTGGCGCAGACCTTGACGCCCACCTGAATGCGCTTGTCGCAGTAACGCGTGGCATTGCGCAGCAGGTTCTGCAGGGCACGGGCGGTGAGGCGCGGGTCGAGGCTGAAGCGTTCCACAGCGCAGTCGAGTGCTACATCGATGACGATCTCGGGATTTTCCAGTTCGTCATCGACACTGCCGAGCACGCTGTCGATAAACTCATCGAGCACCACCTCCACACGCTCGGGCAATTGCGCCGGGTTTTGCAGGCGGCTGTAGGACAACAACTCCAGCACCAATTCATCCAGCTCGCGAATATGCGCAACCAGGCCATGCAAGCGCTGGCGACTGGCCTCCGGCAAGTCTTCGGACAGCGCCAGGGCCAGGCCGAAATCCAGGCGCGTAAGGGGCGTGCGCAGTTCGTGGGAGACCGCGTTGAGCAGGTCGCGCTGTTGGTTGAGCAGGTGTTCGATGTCGTCGGCCATGGTATCGAACACCGCTGCCAGGCTGCCGATATTGGAGCTGGCCGGGATGTGTGTGCGCTCGGCCAGGTTGCCTTTGCCCAGTTGCGTGGCGGTGCTTTTCAGGCGTTCGAGATCGCGCCAGTGCGGACGCAGCCAGAACAGCAGGCAGGCCAGCAACGCCGCACCGATCAGCACGTTCATCGACCAGTACAACAGGTTCATGTCCAGCGGGTCTGGCGGAATGGTCAGCTTGACCACGAACTGCTCGTTGAGCGGCGAGCTGATGTCCTCCATCCAGCCGAACTCCCCCAGGTGAATCACGGGGTTGCCCTGCTCCAGCAGTTTGGCTTCCTGCGTGGTGTAGCTGGCGTCCTGGCGCAACAGCAATTGCACTTTGAGGGGGGCGAAGTCACGTCCCAGTTGCTCGGTCACCTGGGACCAGCGCTCCACCGGCGCGCGCAGGTACTGCTTGACGATCAGCTTCTGCATGCCTCGGGACTGCTCGACGTTGTAGTCCAGGTAACGGTGCTCGAACAGTTGGATCACCAGCTTGGGAATCAGGAAGATCGCCGCGCTGTAGGTAATGATGGTGATCAGGTAAAGGCGTAGCAGTACACGAAACATCGGTCAGCATTCCCACTCGGAACGGCTGAACAGGTAGCCTTTGCCCCATACGGTCTTGATCTTGCGCGCTTCACCGGCGTGGTCGTCGAACTTGCGGCGCAGCTTGGAAATGGCCACGTCCACCGAACGGTCGGTGCCGTTGAACTCGATACCGCGCAGGCGTTGCAGGATCTGGTCGCGGCTGAGCACCTCGCCCGCGTGCCGGGCCAGTACCACCAGCAGGTTGTATTCGCCGCTGGACAACTCCACCGCCTGCTCGCGCCAAGTCACGGTGCGCTCCGACAGGTCGATGCACAGGTTGCCCATCAGGATCTGGTCGTTGGCCACCTGGGGCTCGGACAGGCTGCTGCGCCGCAGCAAGGTGCGCACCCGCGCCAGCAGCACACGCGGCTCGCAGGGTTTGGTCACATAGTCGTCGGCGCCCATTTCCAGGCCCAGCACCTGGTCGTGGCTGTCGTCGCGGGCGGTGAGCATCAGGATCGGCAGGCCCGCCGAGTCGGCGCGCAGCAGGCGGCACACTTGCAGGCCGTCGAGGCCGGGCAGCATCAGGTCGAGGATCACCAGGTCCGGCGGGTCGAGGCGCGCGCGCTCGCGGACGTGGTCGCCACGGCTGAGCACACTGACGTGGTAGCCATTGCGTTCCAGGTAGCTGGCAATCAGCTCGGAGAGTGCGGCGTCGTCTTCCACCAGGAGGATGTTGGGCATGGTGTTTCCAAATAATGCGGTTTGTTGGTGTGTTGCAGGATTGTGCAAGGATATACGCCCTCGGCGCCCCGCGCGCCGCACCTTACATTTCTTCACAGACGACCTACATAGCTTCACAGCACCACGGCGCAGGTGCCCTTAGGATGCGCCAGTCAATATTGGGATAAGAGCATGTCGAAGAATCTGTTTGCGCCATTCTGCCTGTTGGCCCTGACGCTGGCCCTGAGTGCCTGTGACCAATCGGCCGACGAAGCGCCGCCAATGCCCCTGGCCAAAGTGCGCATCGAAACCCTTGAGGCCAAGCCCCTCTCCATCACCAGCGAATTGAGCGGACGCATCGCCGCGCCACGCATCGCCGAAGTGCGCGCACGGGTGGCCGGGGTGGTGATGCAACGGGTGTTCAAGGAAGGCCATGACGTCAAACAGGGCGACGTGTTGTTTCGCATCGATCCGGCACCGTTCAAGGCTGACCTGGACAGCGCCCAGGCCAACCTGAGCAAGGCCGAGGCCAATGCGTTCCAGGCGCGTCTGCAGGAGCAGCGCTACAGCCAACTGGTGGAAGGCAATGCCATCAGCGGCCAGGACTACGACAACGCCCGCGCCAACCTGCGCCAGACCAACGCCGAAGTCGCCGCCAACAAGGCCGCCGTCGAGCGCGCCAGGTTGAACCTGGGCTACGCCACCGTGACCGCGCCGATTTCCGGGCGCATCGGCCGCGCCCTGGTGACCGAAGGGGCACTGGTGGGCCAGAACGAAGCCACGCCCCTGGCGATCATCCAGCAACTGGACCCGATCCACGCCGACCTCACCCAGTCCACCCGCGAGCTCAACGACCTGCGCCGCGCCTTCCGCGCCGGCAGCTTGAAGCAGGTCGGCCAGGACCAGGCCAAGGCCACGTTGATCCAGGACGATGGCAGCCTCTACCCGCTGCCGGGCAAGTTGCTGTTCGCCGAGATCAGCGTCGACCCGGGCACCGGGCAGATCATCCTGCGCAGCGAGTTCCCCAACCCGGACCTCGACCTGTTGCCCGGCAGCTTCGTACGGGTCCGCCTGGAGCAGGCCGTCGACAAACAGGGCATCAGCGTGCCGCAACGCGCCATCACCCGCGACAGCGCCGGCATCCCCATGGTGCTGCTGCTCGACGCCGAGCAGACCGTCAGCCAGCAGCCGGTGGAACTGGGTGCGGTGATCGCTGACCGCTGGGTGGTCAGCCATGGCCTCAAGCCCGGCGACCGTATCGTCGTCGAAGGCCTGCAGCACGCGCGCCCCGGTGAAAAAGTCGAGGTCGATGACAGCCCCACACCCGTTGCCCAGGCTTCCGGCCAATAAGGATCTTTGACAATGCCGCAGTTCTTTATTGACCGCCCGATCTTCGCCTGGGTGGTCGCCCTGTTTATCCTGCTGGCCGGCTTGCTGGCCATCCCGCAGTTGCCGGTGGCCCAGTACCCCAACGTCGCGCCGCCGAAGGTGGAAATCTACGCGGTGTACCCGGGCGCCTCGGCCCAGACCCTGGATGAAAGCGTGGTCAGCCTGATCGAGCAGGAGCTCAACGGCGCCGATCACCTGCTGTATTTCGAATCCCAGAGCAGCCTCGGCTCGGCAACGATTACTGCCACGTTCCAGCCCGGCACCAACCCGGAAATGGCCCAGGTCGATGTGCAAAACCGCCTCAAGGCGGTGGAGCCGCGCCTGCCCCAGGCCGTGACCCAGCAGGGTTTGCAGGTGGAGAAAGTCTCCGCCGGTTTCCTGCTGCTGGTGACCCTCACCTCCAACGACGGCAAGCTCGACGATGTGGCGCTCAGCGATTACCTGGCGCGCAACGTGATGAACGAGCTCAAGCGCCTGGACGGGGTCGGCAAGGCCCAGCTGTACGGTGCCGAACGCGCCATGCGCATCTGGATCGACCCGCAGAAACTGATCGGCTTCAACCTCACGCCGGCCGACGTGAATGCCGCGATCAGCGCACAGAACGCCCAGGTCTCGGCCGGCAGCATCGGTGACTTGCCGGGTACCAGGACCCAGGAAATCACCGCCGCGATCCTGGTCAAGGGCCAGCTGTCCACGCCGGCGGAATTCGCCGATATCGTGCTCAAGGCCAACCCGGACGGCTCCACCGTGCGCATCGGCGATGTGGCGCGGGTAGAAGTGGGCAGTCAGGAATACCAGTTTTCCACGCGCCTGAACGGCAAGCCGTCCACCGCCGTCAGCGTGCAACTGGCGCCCGGGGCCAATGCGCTGAACACCGCGACCCTGGTGCGGGCGAAGATGGACGAGCTGTCGCGCTATTTCCCGGCCAATGTGGAGTACAAGATCCCGTACGACACCTCGCCGTTCGTCAAGGTCTCGATCACCAAGGTGGTCTACACCCTGCTCGAAGCCATGGCCCTGGTGTTCGCGGTGATGTTCCTGTTCCTGCAGAACGTGCGCTACACCCTGATCCCGACGCTGGTGGTGCCGATCGCGCTGATGGGCACCTTCGCCACCATGCTGTTGCTGGGCTTCTCGATCAACGTGCTGACCATGTTCGGCATGGTGCTGGCCATCGGCATCCTGGTGGATGACGCCATCGTGGTGGTGGAGAACGTCGAGCGGATCATGGCCACCGAGGGCCTGTCGCCCAAGGAGGCGACGAAAAAAGCCATGGGCCAGATCACCGGCGCCATCGTCGGCATTACCCTGGTGCTGGTCGCGGTGTTCCTGCCGATGGCGTTCATGGCCGGCTCGGTGGGGGTGATCTACCAGCAGTTCTCGCTGTCGATGGCCACCTCGATCCTGTTCTCGGCCTTCCTCGCCCTGACCTTGACCCCAGCCCTGTGCGCCACGCTGCTCAAGCCGATTGCCAAGGGCGAGCACCATGCCAAGGGCGGGTTCTTCGGCTGGTTCAACAAGCGCTTCGAGCAACTCACCGACCGTTACGAAGGCTGGGTCGCCTATGCGCTCAAGCGCAGCGGCCGTTACCTGCTGATCTACCTGGTGCTGCTGGTGGGCCTGGGGCTGATGTTCAGCCGCCTGCCCTCCTCGTTCCTGCCGGTGGAAGACCAGGGCTACACCATCACCGACATCCAGCTGCCGCCCGGCGCGAGCAAGAACCGCACCGTGCAGGTGGCCGAACAGATCGAAGCGCATAACGCCGGGGAGCCAGGGGTGGGTGACACCACCATGATCATGGGCTTCAGCTTCTCCGGCTCCGGGCAAAACGCCGCGCTGGCGTTTACTACGCTCAAGGACTGGTCGGAACGCGGCAGCGATGACTCCGCCGCCTCGATTGCCGACCGCGCCAACATGGCCTTCAGCGAACTCAAGGACGCGATTGCCTATGCAATCCTGCCGCCCCCGGTGGACGGCCTGGGCACCTCCAGCGGTTTCGAGTTCCGCTTGCAGGACCGCGGCGGTGTAGGCCATGCAGCCTTGATGGCGGCGCGTACCGAATTGCTCGACGCCGCCGGAAAAAGCCCGATCCTGGCCAACGTGCGCGAAAGCGCCCTGGCCGAGGCGCCGCAAGTGCAGCTGGAAGTCGACCGCAAGCAGGCCAACGCGCTGGGCGTCTCGTTTGCGGATGTGGGCAATGTGCTGTCTTCGGCCATCGGTTCAGCCTATGTCAACGACTTCCCTAACCAGGGCCGCATGCAGCGCGTGGTGGTACAGGCCGAAGGCGACCAGCGCAGCCAGGTGGCGGATTTGATGAAGATCCACGTGCGCAACAAGGATGGAAAGATGGTACCGCTGTCGGCGTTTGTCGAAGCCAAATGGACCCAGGGCCCGGCGCAACTGACGCGCTATAACGGCTACCCTGCCATCGCCATTTCCGGCGAGGCCGCACCCGGCCACAGCACCGGCGAGGCGATGGAGGAAATCCAGCGCCTGGTCAGCCAATTGCCGGCAGGCCTGGGCCAGGAGTGGACCGGGTTGTCGTTGCAGGAACGTTTGTCCGGCTCCCAGGCCCCAATCCTGTTGGGCCTGTCGCTGCTGATCGTGTTCCTGTGCCTGGCGGCGCTGTATGAAAGCTGGTCGATCCCGACGTCGGTGTTGCTGGTGGTGCCGCTGGGCGTGCTCGGCGCAGTGCTGGCGGTGACTTTGCGGGGCATGCCCAACGATGTGTTTTTCAAGGTCGGCCTGATCACTATCATCGGCTTGTCGGCGAAGAACGCGATCCTGATCATCGAGTTCGCCAAGGACCTGTATGACCAGGGCGAAGACCTGATCGACGCCACCCTGAAAGCCGCACGACTCCGGTTGCGCCCGATCATCATGACCTCGCTGGCGTTTATCCTCGGCGTGGTGCCCTTGGCGATTGCCACCGGTGCCAGTTCGGCGAGCCAGCAGGCGATTGGTACCGGGGTCATCGGCGGGATGATCACCGCGACCCTGGCGGTGGTGTTTGTGCCGGTGTTCTTTGTGGTGGTCATGAAGCTGGTGCGCAAAAAGCGCTAAGGCTTTTTGGGGGACACTGTAGCTGTGGCGAGCGGGCTTGCCCCGCTCGCCACAAAAAATGCGCTAAGGTGCTCACAGGTAACCCTCTGTGAGCCGCCATGCCCTTTCTAGCCCGTACCCACCCTCGCCTCTCCGCCGCCGCTGTGCTCGGCCTTGCCGTCGGCATCCTGGCGCCGGCCGACACCCTCGCCAGCAAAATCCTCATCGGCTGGAACGCCGGGGTCTGGACCTACCTGGTGCTGATGCTGTGGCTGACCAGCCGTGCCAAGGCCGACGATGTGAAGCGTATCGCCGAAATCGAGGACGAAAACGCCGGGCTGGTGCTGTTCACCGTGTGCATCGCCGCCATCGCGAGCCTGGCCACCATCACCTTCGAACTGGTGGGCAGCAAAGACCTGGCCACGTCCGAGCGCCTGCTGCACTACGGGTTTACCGGGCTGACGGTGATCGGTTCATGGCTGTTGATCGGGGTGATTTTCAGCGTGCATTACGCCCGCCTGTATTACACCTGGAATGGCAAGGAGCCGGCGTTGCGGTTTGCCGAAGGGCTGTTGACGCCGAACTACTGGGACTTCCTGTATTTCTCCTTCACCATCGGCGTGGCGGTGCAAACCTCTGACGTCGGCGTCGCCACCCGCGGCATGCGCAAGGTGGTGCTGGGGCAGTCGCTGATCGGCTTTTTGTTCAATACGGCGATCCTGGGGTTCTCGATCAACATCGCCGCCGGGCTGTTCGGCTAGGCTGCACAAACCTTCTAGACGCTCAGGTGTCGGTGGGTGCTAATACCCTTACACATTCCGTCCCGGTGTTTCATGGCTGCGCATAATTGGATCGATCTGTCCCAGGACGCCGACACCGGCATCGAGACCCTGCGCGCGCATTTCGAGGGCCACGCCTACGACCCCCACTGGCATGACAGCTACCTGGTCGGCGTCACCGAACAAGGCGTGCAGCAGTTCAACTGCCGCCGCACCCGGCACAACAGCGTGCCCGGCCAGGTGTTCCTGGTGGAGCCCGGTGAATTGCATGACGGTGACGCGCCCACGCCGGACGGCTTTACCTACCACATGCTGTACCTCGACCCGCAGTGGCTGGCGCGGGAAGTGAGTGCGGTGTTCGAAGAAGCGCCGCTCAACAGCCAACTGGGTTTCGCCACGACCTTGACCAGCGATCCACGCCTGGCCATCGCCACCAGCCAGGCGTTCCAGACGCTGCACAGCGGTGAATTGCGCATCGTGCGCCAGCGTGTCATGGACCAATTGCTGGAGCGCCTCACCGGTCACCTGGCGTGGCGCGCGCGCTACCGTGACGATCCACGCTTGCCACTGGTCGCCCATAAGGCCCGCGAATACCTGCATGCCCACTTGCATCAAGACGTCGGCATGGACGAACTGGCCGTAGCCTGTGGCGTCGACCGCTTCCGCCTGACCCGCGCGTTCAAGAGCGCCTTCGGCCTGCCGCCGCATGCCTACCTCGTACAACTGCGCTTGGCCCGTGCCCGGCATTTGTTGGCCAAGGGCGAGCAACCGGCGGATATGGCGATTGCCCTGGGCTTTGCCGATCAAAGTCACCTGGGCCGCTGGTTCGTGCGCGCCTACGGCTTGACACCGGCCGCGTACCGCAAGCGCTGCTCAAATCTTCCAGACAGTAACGCACAGGCTTGTGAGGATGGACGCCACTGAACGATTCACTGGAGTCCCCAGCATGTCCTCCCCGTTACTGCCCTTCCTGTTATTTGCCTTCGTTGCCTCCATCACCCCCGGCCCCACCAACATCCTGGTGCTGAGCAACAGCGCGCGTTATGGGCTCAAGGCTGCACTGCCTATCGTATTGGGTGCCTGTCTGGGGGCTGCGGGAATTGTGTTGCTGGTGGGCTCGGGCGTGGGCCAGTCGCTGGCGCAATTGCCCAGGGTGCAGGCCGCGATGCAATGGGTGGGCGTGGCCTGGCTCAGCTATCTGGCATGGCAGATCTTCCGCGCGCCGGCCGAAGCCATCGACCCGAACACCCCGCAAAAACGCCTGGGCCTGGCCGGCGCCGCCAGCCTGCAATTGGTCAACCCCAAGACCTGGATGATGGCGCTGGCGGTGGTCAGTGTGTTTGCCGACAACGGTGAGGCACGCCAGAGCCATGTGCTGTACCTGTCGTTGGCGTTTTTTATGATTTCGTTGCCGTGCCTGGGGGCGTGGGCGTTGCTGGGGGTGGGGTCGAGCCGGGTGTTTCGCTCGACCAAGGCCATGCAGCGTTTTAACCAAGGTATGGCGTTGCTGTTGTTCGGCTCCGCCTGGCTGAGCGTTTTAGCGGGAGCATAGAAAAGGCGACGAATGGCGAGCAAACCTGTGAATTCTGACAGTTGTGGGCAAGGCGTTAATGGCGCTGAATAAAGCCACTTGTCAAAAAGCACGGGCCATGACGGGTATCAAAGCCTGCGGGAGCACGCCATGTCACCACTTGTTCCGTTAAATAAGAATCTGATCCTGAATGGAAACTTTATCGACCATGGAACCCATTGGACAGCCACCGCGACACTTCCCGGCAGGGTTGATTTTTCCCAGCACAGTTGCATCGTCAGAACTCAAGGAATGGCTGAGCAAACGGTACCTGTGGTTGAGGCAACGGTCTATACCCTCAGCCTGTTTACGCTGATTACTTACAGAGGTACCGGCTCGATAACGGTGGTTTTTCAGCCTTCGGGGGTCAATGAATCGATATCGATGTCCGGCAACCAAGGCTGGTTGCGTCAGTCATTAACGTTCACGCCTCCCACAGGCACTGTCAGCGCAACCGTGCAATTGACAGGAACGTCGGGGGACGTCTGGTTCGATAACGTCAGGCTAGTGGAGGAAGAAGGGACGCTCATACCGATTGAGTTGATCGGTAACGGGGACTTCTCACGCAACGGCGATGAATGGACTTCGTCACCGCCACCCAATTCCGCGACCTTCCACGATCAACGGTGTCAGTTGAATCTGGGCGCTTATATCGAGCAGGACATCAGGGTCGTTCCCGAGCAGGCGCTGGTCTTCTCTATCGATGCACAAACACCAACCGGCGGCCATGGGGTTGTAATGTTTCATATAACCCCCGATCACGTACCTGAGTTCGAGTTACGCGGAGAGGGAGGCTGGGATTCATACACCTACTTATTCACCGTCCCCGCTGGCATTCATGACATCACGCTGCAAATACAGGGCATTACTTTTCTGATCGTCGACAATATTTCATTAAAGGCAATGGAATGAAAGCGCGTGCAAAGGAGGCAAACGTAAACCGTCGCATTTAACAGGCTTGTCCCAAGTGGGCAATGATGCCTTCACAGGACATTTATTGACGAGAGCGGGAGACTATAACCATGAGTACTGCAACTGCATCTGCGGTAAGTGAAAACAGCCGGTCCACTAACCAAGTTTACTTTCAGGGAACGATCGCGACTCAGGCTTTCAAGGACGATTTCCCCAAACATGAACTCAAATCCGATTATTGGTGGGTTGAGGCCACTCAGCGGGATTTAGGCATTGGCAACCGCCGGCGAATCGTTGTTTTCCAATATCTGGCGGATCCGGCGACATTGCCCTCCGGCCGGTATACCCTCAAGCCCGACGAACCCGACGAGCGTTTTTCAATTATTTATATGGAGCTCAATGACGCGCCACCTCCCGCTTATACAGCCTCGCGCGGCACGATTGAGTTTATCCATAACCAGCAAACCAACCATGTCAGTGGCGCCTTGGACGTCTACTACGTTGACGTCAATATGAAGGATCAACGTATGCAAATCCTGTTCAATGTTTGACCCGCCAAAAAAACGCCCCGGAAACCGGGGCGTTTTTTATCACTTGATCCAGGGCATTGTTGATTACCAGCTGTAACGCACGCCCACGTTGGCGCCCCAAGGCTGATCAATCCGCTTGCCTTTCGCATGTTCGAAGTCGGCATGCAACTGCAGGTTCTGGGACAAGGACACCGAAACCCCCGCACCGAACTCTGCACGGCTGCCCGAGAGATCGTTATTGAAAGTCTGGTTATTCACCGACACCTTGTTGTTCTTGGCAAATTCATGAGCGACCGCACCGCGCAAGTAAGGCTGTACAACGCTACCGCTATCGAGCACAAAATCACGGCCGACAGTCACCCCCAATTTACCCAGGACCGAGTGGGTGTGATCGCCCTTGGCCTGCATCCCGTTATCCAGTTGGTAGCTCTTGCCCTTGGTAGTCATCACCGACGCTTGGGCAAACGGTTCAACGAAGAACGCATCATCCAACCGAATATTACGCCCGACCTCTGCCGAAACACCCAAGGCATTAGTGGAGTAGTTACCCTTGGCCTGTGCGCCATCGCTCAACCCCACCTTGGAGTCATTGCGCAGGTGGTTCACCTTGGCCACACCGTCAAAGTAGTAGCCACTGTCTTCATCCATCCAAGTGGCATAGGCACCGACGTAGTAACTTTTGATAGTGCCCGACGTTCCACGGCCAACATCCAGATCTGATTCACTATGACCGGCCATGACCCCCAATAGCCATGGGCTGTCCATCATCGGCATATCCGCACCGAGGGAAAAACCGCGTTGCGATTGGGTGTAGCCATTTCCGGCACCACCTTTGGCCTCGAACTTGTTGCCATAACTGCGGACCCATCCGCCGGACTCAGCACCATTGTGGCGCAGTTCACCCATACGGGTACGCAGAGAAGACAGCTCGCCATACCACACGGTAGGCGCGGCATTGAACAGCGCCAGCACCGAGCGGGTGCCAGGGCTGATGACCCGCGACGACGGGTCGAGGAACCAGTCATTGCCGTCTTGCTTGAGCCCATAAGACCACGCCCCCACATCGACCGATCCGCCTATCAGCGAAAACTGCGCATCACCGCCACCGGTATGAACAATACGCACCTCATTGGCACTGACCGGCTCGACGCCGCTGCTGGATAGCAGCAATTGATGGTTGCCGCTGGCGGAACCCGTGATGTTGAGGAAGTCGGTCAAGCCCCGGGCAAAATCAGTGCCCATCACAAACGTACCGTTACCTGACAGGCTGGTCAGGTCCAACTGGTAAAAGGCGTCACTCGCACCAAACCTGATCATCCCGCCCGACAGATTCAAGGCGCCGACCTGGCTGTTGCCGGTCATGTCCCACAGCGACTGGCTACCGATACTCAACGACGAAACATTTTCCAGGCGACCGGTCAACGCAGCCCGGTTCTGCAAGTCAAGGTGTGTGGTACTGCCCGACTCAACGATCACGTTGCCCAGTAGTTGGCTGTTATCAACCCGTACAGTGGCCGAAGACCCATCCTTGACCTCAAGGAGGTTGCCGTTGCCACCGGACAGTGTCGAGCCATTCAGCACCTCAATCGATGCGTTGGCCCCTCTGCCCAGCAGGCCTTCTACCACAATCGCTGCACCGGTTTCGCCAGTCACGTGGGTATTGTCCAGTACCAAGCTATTGGCAAGCACACTACGGGGTTCATTCGTCAGGACTACGCCGTTAAGGCCGCCTGTGATTACACTTTGACGAGCATGGGCCTCTGCGCCCTGCAACTTCAAACCGAAACTGCCAGCGTCTGTACCCTGCACGATGCTGCGGTCCAGGTTCAGCACGCTGTGGCCTCCAACCGCTGCGCCGCCGGTTGCCCCGGAAACCACGCTGCCATTGACAGTCGCGTTGGAACCCACGGTGGAGCCTGAGAAACGACTGAGCACCAACCCATCGTAGTCGGCACTGGAAATCACGCTGCCGTTGATCAACGCATTACTGCTGTACAACGTGATACCCGCATTGAAATCACCCTGCGCCACAACACGACTGGTATCCACGTTGACGTTCGAGCCCGCCTGTGCAACGACGGTGCCGAGGACGGTACTCGAGTCGCTCAGGTTCAGGTTGGAGCGGGCGGCATAGACGCTCTCGGTTCGCCCCTCTATCACGTTGAGCGTGGCATTTTCCAACGTATAGCTGTCGAGCACGTCGTGAAAGTCAATGGTCTCGGTTCGATTTTCGATCAGCCTTGCCTGAGCGTGCGGAGCGAGAGCTAACAGTGATGCAATCGACGCAACCTTAACGACGAAGGCTAAAGGATTTAACTTAAAAATAGACTGGGTATTCATGATC
Organism: Pseudomonas sp. GV047; assembly: GCF_003058245.1. Lineage (NCBI taxonomy): Bacteria > Pseudomonadati > Pseudomonadota > Gammaproteobacteria > Pseudomonadales > Pseudomonadaceae > Pseudomonas > Pseudomonas sp. GV047. The sequence continues at coordinate 92,998 of NZ_QCWA01000009.1, forward strand.
ACTCACTCGTTCAACAGGCGTTCCATAACAGAAAAATTCGGCCTGTTTCGAATGCAGTGGAAACTGGCCAGTTAAGGCCCGCAAAATTACCGGTGAGCACTAACGACGGATGTAGGAATTATCCGAACCATCCTAAGGAAAATCGCGTATCAATGGCGGGAATGGGGTAACGCAACTACGCAAGGAAGCTCATGACAGGTGAAAACCAAAGGGCGCCGAAGCGCCCTTTGAACAACGTGTATTGACTATTCATCCTCCCCGAGAACCGGCAGCTCCTCGCAGTACAGCGGCGGCGTAGACCGGTTTGCGAACAGCGTCGTTGTAAAGCCCTTCTCAGATGGCTCCTCAACGCCATTAACCATCGCAAAGTATTGAATGCTGACTGAGTTGCGCCCAGCAGGCCTGATGACGGTGGTGTAAGGCTGAATCGTCAGGAAGAAACCATTTGAAACCATATCCGGTGTCAACGGTAGCGAGTTGAACGATACAGGATCCCCCAATGGCGTAGTGCTGGCCCTGTCGCTGTATACCTGCCATTCCACGCGGACGACAGCGTCCTCCTGGAAGTAGGTGGTATTGCCCGGCACTCTGACACGTGCGGAAAAGTTAAACGGATCCAGATCCGTACAAGCCATATCCGTGCCAGCCTTGACGAAGGTCGGCTGCTCCATGACGACTATGTTGGCGTCGACCTCGACATTCTGGGGACGAGATCGCTGGAGGTTGTCATTGACTTCCCAACTCAAGGTATAGAACACCGGGACCGTGCCATTGCCAACCTCCTTGATGATTGGCCAAGGCACGTTGAGGGTAACGGTGTCTCCACCGGCTTCGCCATCCAGCTCGATTGAATCGAAGGGGTACGCAAAACTGCCCCAATAACCAGTAAGGGTGATACCGGGTACAGGCGGGGGAACCTCCCACAGCACAATCTCGACGGTCGCGTCGTTACCGAAATCTTCCGGCAGCAAATGGTTTTCCTGATCGGGATCGCTACCGTACACGTTCACCAGGTTGAGCCGAGAGTTTTCCGGGTCTGGCGTCGGGTCGGGGCCGGGGCCTGAAAGATCCACTTCAATGGTTAGCGTGGGCGCGGGATATTCGTTGCCATTGCGATCAACCAGGTAATCGATATCCGTGTCCACTTCCCCGGGGCCGGTACCATACACGTCGAAGATGATATCGGTATCAACCGGCAGCCTTAGAGGAAACGGCGTGTAATCCCTGACATTGAAGCGCCCAACGCTCTCGCCGCCCCAGGTGAGGTCAATGACATCCAGCTCCTCTCGCACATTGGCGTACTGAGGAATTTCCACCGTCACGCCATCGGGCTCGTGAGCATCCGCCAGATCAATCAGGCCATCGGCCGGCAACAGCGCCAACGGCACCCTCGCCTGCAAAGGATCAGGAACCCCCACCAGGTTCAGCCGGACGGGACAGGGAACAGATTCCCTGCTTTTGTTACGGGCCAGGTCTTTCAGGATATAAAACAAATAGTATATGCCAGCTTCCAGCACTTCGATCCGGTCCCATGGAATAACAAACTCAAGGCTATCTTCCACCGGCACCGTGTCGATCTCTGTAGCAAGAAGCGATGAGGAATACTTCGAGAAATAGACCGTGATTGTGTCACCGTCTGCTCGACCATAGTCCTCGTAATTCGGGTAGGTACATACCAATCCCTCATCATGTTCCTCTACATAGAGTTCGTCGATTTCCGGCCCTAGGTCGGCCGGTAATAACGGAGCAAACGGATGGATATCGTGTTCTTCATCGTCGTCGACATTGAATTTGTAGGGTGCCGTCAGATCCACCTCCAATGGCGCGATTCCTGACAGGGTAGGGAGCTTGTCTTCATACAAGATATAGGCAATTTCGTACTTCCCCTGACTCAGGCGGGAGGTCGGAATATTCCTGACAATAATGTCGCCCGCATTGATTGCACCGGCTCCCGAATAGCGAAGCGTATGCAGAGACGGTGCCCAATTTGTCACACCTTTATCGCGCATCACCAATTCCAGCCGGGCTTCTGCAGGAGGCACTTCAAGCGATGGCGCTACAAACGTAACAGGTAAGTCTCTTCTTGAGGCCGCTGCGAGGATCAGCCCCTGATCGTTTAGCGAGCTGAACTCCGGCGCCTCAAACTCAAAAATACCGCCGCCATACTTGGAAACATACTCTCGATTGAGCTTTCGAGAGGCAAGTGCAGCCTGTTGTTTCTTACTAAAGATAGTCATCTACGTTCTCCATAAGCGAATTATTAACGCCGGTTACCACTTCAATGTCACAGGCGAAACGAGAAATCGCTCGCCTTGAACCGAATAGTTGGCCCCGCCTCTAAAACACTTGAGACCACTATCGAAGCTCAATTTTATTATTGGACTCAGTCACTCGTTAACAGGCGAGTCCTGTTCCCCGTCTTCGTCGGGACCGCAATAACGTCCACTGGAGTAGCGTTGGTCAATCTTGACTTGCCGCTCCCGTGCCCTGCCTATGATTCTGGTGCCACGGAGCACTTCGTAAGACACCAGTGCCGAACTCCCCACGCTTGCCGGATTGTCTGACCGTATGGGCTTTATCTTTTCTTCATAGTTATCTTGCTTAAATATATAACCCTTCTTCGCTTCTTCCGCCGAAAGGAAATGCAGCAAAGAGTCTTCAGTCCCGTCAATGGGCCCGGTAAAAAAACCCTCATAACCCTGCCAACTCAAGAGCACCGCATCGCCTTCTCTGAGCTGTGTATTTCCCGGAATTCCCAGGGGGATATGGTCCCACATGGGAGGAACAGTCTGACAATTTATCCAGGCGTCTGCAGTTGCACTGGGAAATTGCACTTGCGTAAGACTCAATATAGGAACCACGGCCACTGTCACGTTGGTGAAGTTGGCCAATTGTTCATTAACGCCGTTAGAGGTCGTGTAATAAACAGGCATTCTGTCGTTATTGCCTGCTCCCGTGATGACATTCCAGGGAATATCACTGAACTCGACAATGCTGCCTTCCGCATCGCCCTTACTTACATCCACCGTGTAGTGTGCAACCGGTACAGCGGTACTGGGAAAGTTGCCCCAATACAGCGTCAACTTTTCCCCATCCTGAGGCCGGTGGTACAACGGAACACTGGCGTAAATGCGCTGATCCTGATCACGTATATCGATAAGGTTCTCGGTCATGGAACCTTCACCCCAGACCATCACGGCAGGAAGGTCGAGATTCAGCAGTTGCGGTGCATCGCCGTGGTCTTGCCCCGCCACCGTGAAGTTCCATCTGATCACCGTCGGTGGGCTGGGAGGGGTGGGGAGCGTTCCACCGGTGCGAGTAATGGTGTACGTAGCAACGCCGGAAGCTTGCCCCAGCCCCTGGGCAATCAACGTTTCCCAAGGGATGCTGACATCAAGAGGCAGCTGGGTGACCGGCTGTGGCGATAACGGCGTAGCGCCCCACGTAACCGTGACATGGTCCCCCTCCTGCCAATTGTCGTACAGCACCTTCCCCACAACGCCAAGGCGTGCATCCTGGCGATCAATCAAGCCGTTCACCATCGCCGGAACAACCAGTGCCTGGAGGTCGGAGGGCGAGGGATCCAGATCAACAATAACCGGTGTCTGGATTGATCGCGGCCCTGGGTTACCGGAGCGGTCCCGCAACACAATATGCATGTATTGAAGGCCGTTTCGATAAAGCCGAAACAGATCTCCTGGTACGGGGAAAACCAACGGCTCAGTTTCAGAAACAAAGTCAAAAAAACCATCAGGCGTATCCCGCTCCGGTGGTGGTGTTTCATCCGAAAGGTAATACTCGACCCGGTCCCATGCGCGACGGCCAGTGTAAAAAGGTATCCGCATGTTCACAGTCGGGTTCTCAGCCAGATAATCCTCATCGATGATACTGACGGGAAATTCAGGCACCTGGGGGGCGATATTGTTGTTGGGTGGGGTACGGTCCAGCACTAACACGCGCGTTGGCGAAGAGGTGGGCAAAGTGCCCTGCTCAAGCACCTCATAGCTCAGCAGCACGGTGCCGTCGTTCTCCAGATACCTCCGGTCAACGGGAATACGCAGTGGAAAAATCGCCGGATCAATCGGGCCATTGAACCGCCGGCGCAGGAGCGGCTCTCCCTCACTTCCACTACGGCGCCAATGAACGACCAGGACGTCGAAACTCCCCTCCGGCGCGGACTCTGGCCAAAGCTCCTCGATGACCACCTCAATATCCGAGTCAAGGTACTCGCGCGGGATATACCCCTCGATAATCGGGGGCACGGCATCATCAAGGATGGGCACCTTGATCTCGGAAAAAGACAAAATATTGCTTCTGGAGACACGTCTGCGACGAGGGTTGGAAGTGTTCATATAACTGTCCTGCCGACGATACAACGGAAGATGCCCTTGGCAAGGATTAAGCGCCCAAATACCACGCTTGGGTACTGTCAAAACTAACAGGTAGGCATCGCCGCTCGTCGGTTTCAACAGCTACGTCGGCGCCGCATTGGCTTGACGGATCTTCTGATTTGGTGTTTTCTGAAACCGGTTTCAAGCATCCTTGTCGATGTTTAATGACCTCCAACACCAATAAGAAAGGCCCGCGACCGTGACCCCTTTTTCCGCCGCCCAACGCACCCGTGTCACCATGCTCGACGTCGCCCAACGCGCCGGCGTGTCCAAAGCCAGCGTGTCCCGCTTTATCGGCGAGGACCGCGCCCTGCTCTCCGATGCCATCGCCCTGCGTATCGAACACGCCATCGAACAACTCGGCTACCGCCCCAACCAGATGGCCCGCGGGTTGAAACGTGGCCGCACGCGCCTGATCGGCATGCTGGTGGCCGATATCCGCAACCCCTATTCCATTGCCGTGATGCACGGCGTCGAAACCGCCTGCCGCCGGCACGGCTACAGCCTGGTGGTGTGCAACACCGACCGCGATGACGAACAGGAGCGCCAACACCTGGCGGCGCTGCGCTCCTACAACATCGAAGGGCTGATCGTGAACACCCTCGGCCATCACCTCGACCAATTGCTGGAACTGCAACGGGAAATGCCCCTGGTGCTGGTGGACCGCAAGGTCGAGCCGCTGCACAGCGACCTGGTGGGGCTGGATAACCCGGCGGCGGTGCGCATGGCGGTGGAACACCTGGAACAGCAGGGTTACCGCGATGTATTGCTGGTGAGCGAAGCCTGCGATGGCACCAGTTCACGGCAGGAACGCCTGGACAGCTTCAAGGGCGAAATCGCCCGGCACCCGGCGCTGACCGGCGCGGTGCTGGCGCTCGATGACGGGCTGGAACCACGCCTGCAAGCCTTTCTCGCCAAACCCGGCCCCAAGGCGGTGTTCTGTGCCAACGGCGTCGCCACACTGGCCTGCACCCGTGCGCTCAAGGCGCTGGACTGCAACCTGTTCGACGATATCGGGTTGATCGCCCTGGACGACCTCGACTGGTACCCGTTGGTGGGCAACGGCATCACCGCCCTCGCCCAACCCACCGAAGCCATTGGCGCCAGTGCGTTCGACTGCCTGCTCAAGCGCTTGCGCGGTGACACCGAACCGACCCGCACCCTGGACTTTTTGCCCCAGTTGATCATTCGAGGTTCGACCCAGCGTCCTTACACGTAGCAGAGTCGATTCAACCTTTATAACGTGAAAAAATGAAACCGGTTTCAGAGGTAAACAACAATGCACAAATACCCCGTCTCCATCAGCCTTTCCAGCTACGGCGCCGACCTGGTCCGCCAGCAAGGCCAATTGAGTTTTGTCGAACTGCTGGCCGCCGCCGGTGCCCGGCGCATCGAGTGGCGCGAAGAACTGCTGACCAGCGAGCAACCTGCACAACTGGCCCAGGCTGCCGCCGAGCAAGGCCTGGAGTGTGTGTTCTCATCGCCCCTGGAATTGTGGATCGCCGGCCGCGCCCAGCCGAATGCCGATCTCAACGCAACCCTGGACCGCGCCCAGGCCTTTGGTGCGCGCTGGCTGAAAGTCTCCCTCGGCTACTTCACCGATACCAACGACCTGGAAAGCCTGCACGCCCTGCTCGCCCGCCATCCGGTCAAACTCTTGGTGGAAAACGACCAGACCCTGCACGGCGGGCGCATCGAGCCGATGCAGCGCTTCTTCACTGAAGTCGAACGCCTGGGCCTGCCGGTAAAGATGACCTTCGATATCGGCAACTGGCAATGGCAGGACCAATCCGCCCTGACCGCCGCGCGCCTGCTCGGCCGGCACGTCGACTACCTGCACTGCAAGGCCGTGGCCCGTCGCGCGGACGGCAAGCTGGTGGCACTGCCGCCCGGCGCCACCGACCTGCATCTGTGGGAACAACTGCTCACCCACATGACTCAAGGCATTACACGGGCGGTGGAATTCCCGTTGCAGGGCGATGACCTGGTCGACGTCACCGCGCAACAGGTGGCCGCCCTCGCCCTCCTTGGCCAACCCCGTGGGGAGAATGCCCATGTCTGAGATCGATATCCTCTCGTTTGGCGAAACCATGGCGATGTTTGTCGCCGAGCAGACCGGCGACCTGGCCCAGGTGGCGCAGTTTCACAAACGCATTGCCGGCGCCGACAGCAATGTTGCCATCGGCCTGTCGCGCCTGGGCTTCAACGTCGCCTGGCTGAGCCGGGTGGGCAATGATTCCCTTGGGCGCTTTGTGGTCGACACGCTGAAAAAAGAAGGCCTGGATTGCCGGCATGTGGCGGTCGACCCGTTGCACCCCACCGGCTTTCAGCTCAAGTCCCGCGAAGAAGCCGGCGATGACCCGCAGGTGGAGTACTTCCGCAAGGGCTCGGCCGCCAGCCATTTGTCCACTGCGGCCATCAGCCCGGTGCTGTTGCAGGCCCGCCATCTGCATGCCACCGGCATTCCGCCGGCCTTGTCCGAGGCCACCCGCGAGCTGTCCCGCGAGTTGATGACCCAGATGCGCAAAGCCGGGCGCAGCGTGTCGTTCGACCCGAACCTGCGCCCCTCGCTGTGGGCCAGCCAGGAACAGATGATCCGCGAAATCAACGCCCTCGCCGGCCTCGCCGACTGGGTCCTGCCGGGCCTGGGCGAAGGCCGTCTGCTCACCGGTTTCGACGACCCGGCGGATATTGCCGCGTTCTACCTCGACCAGGGCGCCGAAGCCGTGGCGATCAAGCTCGGCCCGGACGGCGCCTACTTCCGCACCCAGCTGGACCAGGGCTTTGTCGCCGCCGTGCGCGTGGACAAGGTGGTGGACACCGTCGGCGCCGGCGATGGCTTTGCCGTGGGCATGATCAGCGCCCTGCTGGAAAACCTCAGCTTCCCCGAGGCGGTACAACGCGGCAACTGGATCGGCAGCCGCGCCGTGCAAAGCCGCGGCGATATGGAAGGCTTGCCCACCCGCTCCGAATTACCCACCCGATCCGTCGCTTGACCCACACCCTGTTGCCACAACTACAACAAGCTCAGGAGCAACCTTATGGACACCGTGAAACTCGCCACCCGCCGTTGGTGGTACATCATGCCCATCGTCTTTATCACCTACAGCCTGGCCTACCTGGACCGCGCCAACTACGGTTTTGCCGCCGCCTCCGGGATGGCCGAGGACCTGATGATCACCCCCGGCATGTCGTCGTTGCTGGGTGCACTGTTTTTCCTTGGCTACTTCTTCTTCCAGGTGCCGGGCGCCATCTATGCGCAAAAGCGCAGCGTCAAGAAGCTGATTTTCGTCAGCCTGATCCTCTGGGGCGGGTTGGCCACCCTGACCGGCGTGGTGTCCAACGCCTACATGCTGATCGTCATTCGCTTCATGCTCGGCGTGGTCGAGGCCGCCGTGATGCCGGCCATGCTGGTGTACCTGTGCCACTGGTTCACCCGTGCCGAGCGCTCGCGGGCCAATACCTTCCTGATCCTCGGCAACCCGGTGACCATGCTGTGGATGTCGGTGGTGTCCGGCTACCTGGTGCAGCATTTCAGCTGGCGCTGGATGTTTATCATCGAAGGCCTGCCGGCGGTGCTGTGGGCATTTATCTGGTGGAAGCTGGCGGATGAAAAACCCGCAGACGCCAAGTGGCTGAGCGAGCAGCACAAAAAAGACCTGGAAAGCGCGTTGGCCGCCGAGCAGGTCGGTATCAAGGCGGTGAAGAATTACGCCGAAGCGTTCCGTTCGCCCAAGGTGATCATCCTGGCGCTGCAGTTTTTCTGCTGGAGCATCGGCGTGTACGGCTTCGTCTTGTGGCTGCCGTCGATCCTCAAGAAAGGCCTGCAGATGGACATGGTCGAAGCCGGCTGGCTCTCGGCCCTGCCCTATCTCGCCGCCGTGATCGCTATGCTGGCGGTGTCGTGGGGCTCGGACAAACTGCAAAAGCGCAAGCGCTTCGTGTGGCCGCCGCTGCTGATTGCCTCCATCGCGTTCTACGCTTCCTACGCTCTGGGCGCCGAACATTTCTGGTGGTCCTACACCCTGCTGGTCATTGCCGGAGCCTGCATGTATGCGCCGTACGGGCCGTTTTTTGCCATTGTCCCGGAAATCCTCCCCGCCAACGTCGCCGGTGGCGCCATGGCGCTGATCAACAGCATGGGCGCCCTCGGCTCGTTCGGCGGCTCCTACCTGGTGGGTTACCTCAATAGCAGCACCGGCTCGCCCGGCGCCTCGTACCTGCTGATGAGCGGCGCGCTGATGCTGTCGGTGGTGCTGACGATTTTCCTCAAGCCCGGCGCCAGTGACCGTGAACGCGCGCCCATCTCGACCCTCGAATTGAAGGTGAAAACCCCATGAAAAAGTCTGTGGTTCTGTACAAGAAGCTCTCCGCACCGTTGATGGCGCGCCTGCATGAACAGTGCGACGTCACCCTGATAGACGCACTGGACGAGACCGGCCTGGCCAAGCTGCGCGATGCACTGCCTACCGCCCATGGCCTGCTGGGTGCCAGCCTGCGCCTGGATGCCGGCTTGCTCGACCTCGCGCCGCAACTGGAAGCCGTGGCCAGCGTGTCCGTGGGGGTCGACAACTACGATATCGACTACCTGACCCGGCGCGGCATCCTGCTCAGCAACACCCCGGACGTGCTCACCGAAACCACCGCCGACACCGGCTTCGCGCTGATCCTGGCCACCGCCCGGCGTGTGGTGGAGCTGGCCGACATGGTGCGCGCCGGCCAGTGGAACAAGAATATCGGCCCGTCACACTTCGGCAGCGACGTGCATGGCAAGACCCTGGGCATCATCGGCATGGGCCGCATCGGCGAAGCCTTGGCCCAGCGCGGGCATTTCGGTTTTGGCATGCCGGTGCTCTACCACAGCCATTCGCCCAAGCCGGCGGTGGAACAGCGCTTTGGCGCGCAGTACCGCAGCCTCGACGACTTGCTGCAACAGGCCGATTTTGTCTGCCTGACCCTGCCGCTGACCGCCGAAACCGAGAAGCTGATTGGCGCCGAGCAATTTGCGCGGATGGGCCCGCAGACGATCTTTATCAATATCTCGCGGGGCAAGGTGGTGGACGAGGCGGCGTTGGTGGACGCCTTGCAGCAACGTACGATTCGGGCGGCGGGGTTGGATGTGTTCGAGAAAGAACCGCTCAGCCACGACTCGCCGTTGCTGCGTTTGAACAACGTGGTGGCGACGCCGCATATCGGCTCGGCGACCCATGAGACGCGGGAGGCGATGGCCAAGTGTGCGGTGGATAATCTGTTGCAGGCGCTGGCGGGTGAAAAACCCAAGAATCTGGTGAACCCAGGGGCCTGGAAGCAATAGCTTCTGACACCACACAGAACACATGTGGGAGGGGGCTTGCCCCCTCCCACATTTGATTGCATTGCAAAAAGTGGGTCAGATAACGAACCTCGCCACCATCCCATTCAAGTCCACCGCCAGGCGCGACAGCTCATGGCTGGCGGCACTGGTCTGGTTGGCGCCCGCCGCCGACTGGGTCGCCAGGTCGCGGATGTTCACCAGGTTGCGGTCCACTTCGCGGGAGACCTGGGCCTGTTCTTCCGACGCGCTGGCGATCACCAGGTTGCGTTCGTTGATCAGGCTGATGGACTGGGTGATCTGCTCCAGGGCCACGCCGGCGGCGCGGGCCATTTCCAGGGTGTCCTGGGTGCGCTGGTTGCTCTGCTGCATCGACTGCACCGCTTCACCGGTGCCGTTCTGGATGCCGGCGACCATCTTCTCGATTTCCTGGGTCGACTGTGCCGTGCGATGGGCCAAGGCCCGCACCTCATCCGCTACCACCGCAAAGCCGCGGCCGGCTTCACCGGCGCGGGCCGCTTCGATGGCGGCGTTGAGCGCCAGCAGGTTGGTCTGCTCGGCAATCGCGCGGATCACGTCCAGCACCTTGCCGATGTCACGGCCCTGGGTGGCCAGGCCTTCGATCATCGCGGCAGTGTTTTGGACGTCCTGGGTCATGGTCTGGATCGCGCCGACGGTTTCCATCACCCGGTCGCGACCCGACCGCGCGGCCTGGTTGGACTGGTTGGAGGCCTCGGAGGTGGACACCGCATTGCGCGCCACTTCTTCCACCGCCGCGGTCATCTCGTTGACCGCCGTGGCGGCCTGGTCGATTTCATTGTTCTGTTGCTGCAGGCCCCGGGACGCTTCCTCGGTCACGGCGCTCAACTCTGTCGCCGCCGAGGCCAGCTGCGTGGCCGAACCGGCAATGTGCTGGATGGTCTGGCGCAGGTTGGTTTGCATGGTCGACAGGGCGTTGATCAGGCGCGCGGGTTCATCGTTGCCATTATCTTCAACGACGCTGGTCAGGTTGCCACCGGCGATGGTTTCAGCCACCTGAACGGCTTTGCGCAACGGCGTGACAATGCTGCGGGTCAGCAGCCAGGCCAGCAGCACCGTCAGCAGTGCAGCGCTGACCGAAACCACGATAATCCCGGTGATGGCACTGGTGTAACTGTGCCCTGCCGCGTCGCTGGCTTGCTTGGCGTTGGCGGCATTGATCGCAATCAGCTTGTTCAACTGCTCGCCCATCTGATCGGTGCCTTCCTTGATCCGGGTATTGATCAGGGTGCGCATCTGCTCGACGTCGCCTTGCTTGGACAGCGCCAGCATGTCCGCCTGGGCCTTGAAGTAGTTATCCAGGGTGCTGACAAACGTCTTGTACAACGCCGCTTCCTCAGTACCGGCGGGTAATGCCGCGTAGCCGGCCTGGGCCGTCTTGACCTTGTCGACCAGCACGCCGATGCGGGTTTCGGCTTCCTGCAGGCCGGCTGGCTCGCGGTTGACCAGCACTCGAAATGACAGGATACGCATGCGCAGGACGTTCTCCGTCATCTGGGCCAGGTACGTCACGCTGGGCAGCTGGTTGCTGCTCATGTCCACCGAGGCCTGGCGGATCAACGTCATGCGGTTGGCCGCGAACCCGCCCAACACCACCACTAACAGGGCGATGAAGGCGAAACCGAGGGAAGCGCGAGGGGCGATATTCAGGTGACGGAGCGACATAAGGGCGATCTCGAAATAGAGTGGCGGCGCGCGTCCATGCCACGAAACGATCAGCCAGCGTCAACGCACTGCCTGACACCGGCCATCACTGTTGTTTTTGATAGATGGGCCTATAAGCAGTATCGGCAGGAATCGGGGTTTTATGCAGGGTCTTTATAAATATTTTTTTACACTTCTGACGCCGGGCCGTTTCTGGCATCCTGCGCCTCCATTTTCTGACCCGAGCCCTCATTTTGTCTGACGCTCAAGCCCCCCGCCCCCGCTATAAATCCGACCTGATCTACGGCCTCGAGGACCGCCCGCATTTCAGTGCGGCGATATTTGCCGCGTTGCAGCACGTGCTGGCCAGTTTCGTCGGCATCATCACCCCCACCCTGATCGTCGGTGGCGTGCTCGGGCTGGAAAGCGAAGTGCCCTACCTGGTGAGCATGGCGCTGTTTGTCTCGGGGCTCGGCACCTTTGTGCAGGCGCGCACGTTCGGCCCTATCGGTTCGGGGCTGCTGTGCCTGCAAGGCACCAGTTTCTCGTTTATCAGCGTGATTCTCAGCGCGGGGTTCATGGTCAAGGCCCGGGGCGGCGGCACCGATGAGATCCTCTCGACGATCTTTGGCATCTGCTTTTTCGCGGCGTTTATCGAAGTGGTGCTCAGCCAGTTCATCGGCAAGTTGCGCAAACTGATCACCCCGGTGGTGACCGGCACCATCATTACCCTGATGGGCCTGTCGCTGATCAAGGTGGCCGTTACCGACATGGCCGGCGGCTTTGGCGCCAGCGACCTGGGCGCGGCGAGCAACATGGGCCTGGCGGCCCTGGTGCTGCTGACCATCGTGGTGCTCAACCGCTTCAATAACCCGTTCCTGCGCCTGGGTTCGATCGTGATCGGCCTGGCCCTGGGCTTTGTGGTGGCCTGGTACCTGGGCCGCGTCGATATGGCGGCATTGCCCCAGGTGCCGCTGATCAGCGTGCCGGTGCCGTTCAAGTACGGTTTTTCGTTCGACTGGGTGGCGTTTATCCCGGTGGCGGTGATCTTCCTGATTTCGCCCCTGGAAGCGGCCGGTGACTTGACGGCCAACTCGATGATTTCCCAACAGCCGGTCAAGGGCCCGCTGTACATCAAGCGCATCAAGTCGGGCCTGTTGGCCGACGGCCTCAACTCGGCGATGGCGGCGACCTTCAACAGCCTGCCGATGGTGACGTTCGCCCAGAACAACGGCGTGATCCAGTTGACCGGCGTGGCCAGCCGCTACGTGGCGTACTTCATTGCCGGCCTGCTGGTGCTGCTGGGGCTGTTCCCGATGATCGGCGCGGTGCTGCAACTGATGCCCAAGCCGGTGCTGGGCGGCGCGACCCTGATCATGTTCGGCACTGTCGCCGTGGCCGGCATCAAGATCCTCGCCGAAGCCGGGCTGCACCGCCGCAATGTGCTGATCGTGGCGATCTCCCTGGGCATGGGCCTGGGCGTGGCCGCCGTGCCGGAAGTGTTGCGCGACCTGCCCAAGGCGCTGCACAACATCTTCGAATCGCCGATCACCGTGGGCGCGTTCTGTGCAATCCTGCTGAACATTTTCCTGCCGGAAGCGTTCATAGAGCTGGAAGAAGATGAATTTGATCCGGAGTCCTCTACCCTCAAAGTGATGCAGGACCCGGACGTCACGAAATAGGAGCACCCTTTGCATGCGCAAGCTCATGGTTCTATCGCTGCTACTGCTGAGCCTGAGCGCCTGTGCGCTGTTCCCCAACCGCGACCCGGTGAATATCAATGTGGTGGGCATCGAGCCGCTGCAAAGCCAGGACCTGGAAGTGCGCTTCGCCGTGAAACTGCGGGTGCAGAACCCCAATGAAACGGCGATCGACTACAACGGCGTGGCCCTGGATCTGGAGGTCAATGGCCGGCCGCTGGCGTCGGGGGTGAGTGATCAGCGCGGCAGCATCCCGCGTTTTTCCGAGACCGTGCTGATGGTGCCGGTGAGCGTTTCGGCGTTTTCCGTGCTGCGCCAGACCTTGGGCCTGAGCCAGACCCAGAGCCTCAACAACCTGCCCTACGTGCTGCGGGGCAAACTGGCGGGCGGGCTGTTCGGCACGATGCGCTTTGTGGACCGTGGCACGCTGGACTTGCCGAATACCGCGACCTGGTAATGACACCATGCAACCGACACTCTTTACCGAACGCCTGATCCTGCGCCCGCTGACCCTGGACGATGCCGAAGGGATCCAGCAGCAATTCGCGCATTGGGACGTGGTGCGTTACCTCAACGCCCTGGTGCCGTGGCCCTACCCGGCCGACGGCGCGCGCACCTACCTGGAGCACATCGCCCTGCCCGCCATGGCTTGTGGCGAGGAATGGCATTGGTCCCTGCGCCTGAAAAGCGCGCCTGGACAGTTGATTGGTAACGTCAGCTTGATGGACGAGCAGGATAACAACCGCGGGTTCTGGCTGGGGCCGCAATGGCAGGGGCAAGGGTTGATGGCCGAAGCCAGCGCGGCGGTGACCGACTACTGGTTCGGCGTGCTCAAGCGCCCTGTGCTGCGAGTTCCCAAGGCCGCGCCCAACCTGGGCTCGCGGCGGATTTCCGAGCGTACGGGTATGCGTTTGATCAGAACGGATGAAGGTGAGTTTGTGGCAGGTACTTTCCCACGGGATATCTGGGAAATGACCCGCGAGGAATGGCTGGAAAACCAATCCTCTAAACGCTGAGGGGCCCTGCCACATTTCCACCGGCTTTCAGTCGGTGATATAGCGCACACCTGGCTTGGCGCGCTCATCCACCACCAGCTCGAACACATCCGGGCGGGCGTAATGCCCCACCACGTCATAGTCGTACCGCGCTCGCACCAGGTCATCGGTGTCGATCTGCGCCGTCAGCAGCCCGGCCTCCCCCACCAGTGGCCCGGCGAGGATGTCGCCCATCGGGCCGACAATCACGCTGCCGCCGGCGATCAACGGGCGTTCCGCAGGCCAGTTGGCGACCTCGATGCCCAATGCCTGGGGCGAGGCCTGCACCTGGCACGCACTGACCACAAAGCAGCGCCCTTCATGCGCCACATGGCGCATGCTCACCTGCCACATCTCGCGCTCATCCACCGTCGGCGCGCACCATACCTCGACGCCCTTGGCGTACATCGCGGTGCGCAGCAGCGGCATCATGTTTTCCCAGCACACCGCACCGCCGATACGCCCTGCCGCCGCGTCGATCACCGGCAAGGTCGAGCCGTCGCCCTTGCCCCAGATCAGCCGCTCGGTGCCGGTGGGCATCAGTTTGCGGTGCTTGGCCACCAGGCCGCCCGTGGGTTCGACATACAGCACGGTGCAATACAAACTGCTGCCACTGCGCTCGATCACCCCCAGCACCAGGCTGGCGCCGGTACGTGCCGACAGGCCGGCCAGGGCCTCGGTCTCGGCGCCCGGCACATCGATGGCGTTGGCAAAGTAGCGGGCAAAGGCTTCGCGGCCTTCGGGCAGGCGATAGCCCAATTGGGTGCCGAATCCTTCACCCTTGGGATAGCCGCCGAGCAGCGCTTCGGGCATCACCACCAATTGCGCGCCGCTGCGCAGGATCTCGTCTTCATAGGCGAGGATTTGCGCCAGGGTGTCGGCCTTGCCGCCAGGCAGGGAACCGATTTGCAGGGCCGCCACAGTAGAAACGGGCATCACGATCACTCCAGATAAGGGGGGTTGCCCATTCTCTCGCCAGGCTCGATCATGAATAAAGCCCACCTCAGTGCTGAATGATATGAGCCAGATGAATATCGCCCAGGTCGACCTGAACCTGCTGAAAACCTTCGAAGCCCTGCACGATGAGTCCAGCGCCAGCCGCGCGGCGTTGCGCCTGGGTGTCACGCAGTCGGCCATCAGTGCAGGCCTGCGACGTCTGCGCGACGTCTATGGCGACCAATTGTTTGTGCGCACCGGCCGTGGCCTGGCGCCGACGCTGCGGGCCAACCAATTGAAACCGGTGATCAGCGAGGCGCTGGAGCGCTGTCGGCAAAGCCTGGCGATGGTCAATCCGGACAACCCGAATTATCAAGGCCGGTCGGTGGTGGTGGGCCTGTCGGATGACTTCGAGATCGCCTATGGCCGCCGGCTGATGGATGCCATCGCACAGCGCCTGCCACAGTTGCGGGTAATCTTCCGCCAGACCCACAGCCAGATCGTTGCCGGTGCCCTGCTCGACCGCAGCCTGGACCTGGCGATTACCGCAGGCGGCTTTGCGCAAAGCCGGTTGAGTCGGCAGGTACTGGGAGAGGGGGATTATCGCTGCGTCGTGGACCCACGCAGCCTGGCGCCGGGCCAGGAAAGTCTCAGCCTGGATGAATTTGTCACCCGCGAGCATGTGCTGGTGTCGTCAGGCGGGTTCATCGGCATCACCGACGAAGGGCTGGCAGCGCAGGGCCTGAGCCGCCAGGTGTGCGCCTCGACCAGTCATTTTGCCGCACTGCCGTTTCTGCTCAAGGGCAGCCAGGCGGTGGCGACCATTCCCGGGCATGCGGCGCAGGCCATCGCCGAGATGACCGGCCTGCGGGTCCTGCCCTGCCCGCTGGCGCTGCCGCGCTACCCGGTGGAACTGGGTTGGCGCACCCAGGCCCAGCTTGATCCGATGTTGCTTAAAGTACGCGAAGCGATTGCCGCCGGCTTTACTTCGCCGCCGCCATCAACTTGTTGACTTCGCTGCGCACCATGTTGGAAAACTCCGGCGGCGACATGCCGTCGAGTTCGGCGCGGACCCATTCGGCCCACTTGCCCTTGCGCTTGGCGCGCTCACCGAACAACCGCGCGGCTTCGCCCTTGGCTTTGCCCAGGTTGGTTTGCCACAGGTCGTAGAGGCGGGACTTTTCATCTTCCAGCTCGGCGCGTTCGGCGAGGGTCTTGTTGGCGAGATTGAAGCTCATGTTGAAATTCCTGCTGCACAAATAGACGACATCTTACACTGTAGGTCGATTTTTCCGGATTCGGATTTCGTTCGCCAGTGCCGACCCGGCAAAAAAACTGCAACTTTTGCCACCGCCCGGCACTCCATTGTTCACTGTCACATTCACCTGCAAGGAGTCACACCCATGGCCCGCAAAACTGCCGCCCAAGCTGTTGAAGATCAAATCAAGGATCAAGCATTCAGTGAACTGACGGCCCTGATCGAAGAATCGGACAAGCTGCTTAAAAGCAGCGCTGCCCTGGTGGGCGAAGAAGGCGAAACCCTGCGCGAACAGGTCGCCATCAAACTCAAGCAGGCACTGGACTCGGTATCCAACGTGCGCGAGCGCAGCAAGCCGGTGGTCGATGCCACCGAAACCTACATCGGTGGCCATCCATGGCAGACCGTGGCGATCTCCGCGGGCTTTGGCCTGGTGGTTGGCCTGCTGCTGGGTCGCCGTAACTGACCGACACATGCCCGTAGCAGCTGACGAGCCTCGTCAACTGCTACGTAGCCCAGTCCCGCAGCTGGTTCAACGCGTCCAGATCCACCACCACGCCCTCCTCCAACGACTTCGCCCGTATGCGATGACGTCGATCCCCCGGTAAGCGCCGCAACCCCGCCGCATGCATCTGCCGCACCAGTTCCTGGCTGCGCTCGGCGAAGCTTTGCCCGGCGGTTTTGCTGGGGTCGATCACGATCAACAGTTGCCCGGTCCAGGGCGTGCGTGCGCCGGGGTGGTCGGCCCAGTTGAACTCGAAGGAAAAGTTACCGCCCGTCAAGGCCGCCGCCAGCAATTCGACCATCATCGACAACGCCGAGCCCTTGTGCCCGCCAAAGGGCAACAATGCGCCGCCTTCCAGCACAGCCTTGGGGTCGGTGGTGGGCTGGCCGAGGCTGTCGACCCCCATGCCCGGCGGCAAGCGCTCACCCTTGCGCGCGGCAATCTGCACGTCGCCGTGGGCGATGGCGCTGGTGGCCAGGTCGAACACAATCGGCAAGCCGTCGGCACGCGGCGCGGCAAAGGCAATGGGGTTGGTGCCGAACAGCGGCCGGTCGGCGCCATGGGGCACCACGCACGTCATGCTGTTGACCACGCTCAGCGCCACCAATCCTTGCTCGGCGAAGGGTTCGACATCCGGCCACAAGGCCGCGAAGTGATGGGAATTGTGGATCGCCAGCAGTGCGATACCGGCACTGCGAGCCTTATCCACCAGCAGCGCGCGCGCCGCTTCAAGGGCCGGCTGGGCAAACCCGTTGCCGGCGTCTACCCGTACAAAGCCGGACGCCACATCAGTGACCACCGGCACCGCCTTGCCATTGACCCAGCCACTGGCCAACGTGCTGAGGTAACCGGGGATGCGGAAAATGCCGTGGCTATGGGCGCCGTCACGCTCGGCACTGGCGCAATTGCGCGCCAGGATTTCGGCCACTTCCGGCGCGGTGCCGTGTTTCACGAATACCGCACTCAGCAACCCCACCAGGTCGTTGAAACCGATGAGGGCTGTGGCGTTGTCGACTATCGGGGACTGGGCAGGCATCTGTAGCTCCGATTTTATAATTGGAAGAGACAACAAGAATCCAGGCCGATGATTAAACAACGCCTGCCGTGCCTGCTGTCAACGGGCGCTTGAGATCTGCGCCAGTTATCTACCGCCCTCCACGTGATGCCAGCACCTACTTTGGAGCCTCAAACGCGCCATACCGATGGAGAGTGCAGCATGGCAAACGTCACCCCACCTTATTTCTTCGAAGAACTGTTGCGCCCGGACCGACGCAAGGAACCGACGGAACGGGAGCGTGCGCTCGGGTTCACCGTCAAGGACCTTGACTGGCTGAACACGCTGTATTACGCCACTGACGCGATACGCATGGCGCCGACGGAAACCGGCTATCCCATGCGGGTGGAAAGGCTGCTGGTGGGCCTCGCCGACCAACCTGCCATCCCATTGGCCGGCGCCTTCGTGATGAGCCCGACACCCGACGAGGCCAAGACCGTGCTCTATACGCCCTACGGCGGCCTGGAGCTGTTCGCAAGCCACACCGGGTTGTTCGATGCACTCGGCGACCGCCTGGCTCAACCGCAGCACCGCGCCGACCTGCTGAGTTTCCTGTCGATCGACGAGCGGGATGGGCTTGAGACGGACACACGACTGACAGTCACCACCGCAGTGATCGAGGGCGCAGTGATGGAGGACCAGGAACGCGTGATCCTCGCGGCCCAGCAGAAAAATGTGCTGGCGATGCTCGCCGAGCTGCGCAAACTCCCCAGCCTGCGCGAGATGCTCGACACCTTGCTCGGCATCATGGCCCGCACCTATTTTCCAGGGGTGAACCAGAGCAACACCCGGGTGAACTTTTTCCGCCGTGCGGCCACGGCCGCGGACATGCACTGGGTCGCCTCCGAACCGCTGCGGGATGCGCTGTTGCGCTTCTATGTGCAGCAGGCCTGGCCCACGGACCAGACCCACACGTATTTCAACATCGGGCATGACACCCGGGCCTTCAGCGCCGAGCAACTGGTCCAGGAGCAACAGCGCTGGGACAGCGTGGTCGAACAAACCGCCAGCATTCTTTCGAAGTTATTGAACAGCCTGCTGCAAACCTACTGGAACGAAGACTTCAAGGATGGCCAGTCGCGCGTGCGCTTCTTCAGCCGGGTCATGGCTGACAAGTTTCGCGCCGACCTGTTGTTCAAGCACCAGGCAACGATCCTCAGCAGCGCTGAAAGCCTGCGGCTGCGCACGGTATTCCTTCCGGACCAGGCCGCGCGCAAAGCCGTTGACAGCCAGCTGAACATCGAAAAAGTGCGGGTGCATGCGCCTTTTCAGCATTACGTCGAGCTGGCCAGCACCCTGATGATCAGCACTGCCCACGCGTACCTCTACACCCAATCCCGTGGCTTGCAGGTACTCGCCGACCTCAAGGACCTCAACGACACCCTGCTGGCCATGCTCAAGACCGCGGGGCACGAAGACGAGTTGCTCAATTTCCTGTCCATGGATGAGCGCAGCGTATTCGTCGGCATGGATCAAATCCAGGTGACCGGAACACCTGTCGCCGGCGATGTGTTCCAGGAAACGGTCGCGGACATCGTCGCCAAACAGCTCGGCAACCTTGAGCATGCGCTCGGGCTTTATCGGCGCAGCGCAGGCAACGTCGACCTGGCCGCCCTGCTCGACAGCGCCCTGGACGTACGCAACATGCTCGACACTCGGTTGCTGGAGCAGGAAAGCGACGGACGCTGGTCCATCCATCCGATTAGCAGCGGCAATGGCCGCCCCTCCACCGTCCAGGCGGAAAAAGCCAGGCTGCACCTGCAACGCCTGCAGGCGGTCGAGGCGGCAATGGCACGGGAGCGCAGCCAACTCCCAACCCTGCGCACCCTGGCCGCCCATGCCCTGCAGGTGGAGTTGAGCAGACGAAACCTGGACCTGCAGCCCGAAGACGTCTACATCAATACCTACCCCACCCAGGCCCAGGAGCGCGAAGAGCGCTTGCCCCAGGCGTCTTCGAGCATGGTCGAGCACTTTATCGCCCGCCTGGCCAGGCAAGCCGATGCCCTGCCCGCGTCCTACCTGACCTGGTTCTACGGCAAGCGCAGCGCCGGTGCCGCCTACAAACTGAACAACCTGACCCTCGCGACCTTCAACGCGATCATCGACCAGGTAGTGAGCACGTTTGCCCGCAATGACCTGCGCAGCTTGCCGAATGTGCTGCTGGAGAATAACCAGGCGCACCTGAGCCAGGGCATGCTGCAAGGCCTGAACGGCGAAGCGCAACTGCGGGCGCTGAACAAGAGCCTGTCGCCCGCCGGCCTGGCGTTGCTGGACAGCACGCTCCAGGCCGACAGCATGACCCGCCTCACCCGCCATGGCTTGAACGGCTTTATCCCGGATGCGTTCGGCCTGACTGTCCGCATCGGCTCGGATGCCACGCCCCATGCCCTGGCCAATTGTTTTGTATTGACCGAACGTGGCGGCCTGGACAACGTGCATTCAGGCATGGCGCTGTTGTGGACGCCCCATGGCGGCTATGAAGCCTTTGCATCGATCAAGGCCCTGCGCGATGACCTGGAGCAACGCCTGCAGGATCCCCGGCGGCGACTGCCCCTGATGGAAAACCTGCGCGTCTCCAAGCGCGTGCCCCATCAGGCCTGTCAGCTCGGCCCACTGCAACGTATCGACGATCACCTGCTGCATGACCGGCAACAGACCTACAGCGACTTCACCCGTGACGAGATCAATCATCTGTTCTGGATGGGACTGAAGGCCGCGCGTTTGCAGACCGGCATGGACAACCTGATCCGCCGCCCGCCACCGAGCAACCTGCCCAGGGCCATCGCCATCGCGCACGCGCTGGTCCGCCAGCAGGCGCTGCCGGTAGGGCTGGGCATGGCGCCACCCCACGAGCAAATCCTCCACGCCGAACTGCTGGAGCAATACCGCATCAGCGCACCGGACGCACGTGACTACCTGCACAGCATCACGCCGATGCGCAATGAAGCCCGGCGTGTGCTTGCGGAACTGCTCAACGCGCGTTTTCCGGGGCAAGTGGTCAATCCGGATAACGTATTGATACCCGGCCGTATCGACCTGAAAGGTAACGCCCAGACCCTGACGGACTTTGCCTTGCGGCACTTGCCCGAACTCAGTGGCGACGCCATACGGCCACGTTCGCGTACCGCCACGCCGCTGCCGGCGGCATTGGACGGCAATGCCATCGTGCAGCTGGTGCGCCAACTGGATTTGAAACGCCTCTACCAGGCCCGGCTCACCCCTCTTCTCAAGGGTCAGTCCGAAGAGGCCCGCGAACGGCGTCGATTGTTCTGCCGGCAATTGCCCTGGCAATTGCTGCAATACGCCCATGGGCAAACCCTCGATGAGCGGCTGTCCGCCTCGGCCTGGAGCTATATCCAGCAAGCCTTCGACATGCCCGATGCGGTGGCGCGGGCCGCCGTGCGTGGCGCGACCGCGATCGTTCGTCCGCTTGAGTTGATCGCCACCGAGGGCGCGGCGCGGGTCAAGGCGCTGGGCTGCTACCTGATCGGGCCGGCCGCCGGCATCCGCGGCCCACTGGTCCTGTACGCGCCCTACAGTCCCAGGCATCTATTGCGCGAATACGCGGATGAAGCCGCGCTGCTCCATGAATTCACCACCCCGGGCGCACTGCAGGATTGGATAGTCGGGCAGCTGGATGCGCCCCATCAAGCGACTTACCGCAACTTGCTGGGCGAGCGTTGGAGCCAAGGATTGTCCGAGATTCGTCTTGGCGTATCGCCCATCGGCGGCAACCTGCTGAACCAGTTGTTCGATGACAATAGTGAGATGCTGCTGCGGATGCTGGCCCGCCAGTTCGAGCGATTGGGCAGCGCCCAATGGGACGCGGTCACCAGCCTGTTCAGCGAGGAAATCCCCAAGGGCCTGCAATTGCTGGCCGGCAAGCTCGCCTATCCGCTGGTGGTGTGGCGCAGCTATGAATTGTTCAAGGCCTCCGCTGAAGACCTGCAGCAACATCGCTGGCAACACGCGCTCAAGACCTTTGCCGCCGGGGTGGCCGAGCTGGCCTCTTTGCGCAGGGACATGGACAAGGCCTTTGCGCCCTCACCCGATAGGTCGGCTGACCTGGACCTGACCGCTCCCGGGCGTACCCATTTGCAAGCGTTTGAAAACCATGGGGTGGCCTTGGCTGATTTGAAGCAAGTTTCACCCAACAGCCCCTATCGAGATGAGACCGGCACCCGCGATTTTGTCGCGGTGGCAGGCAAGGTCTACCCGGTGAAAAAAGCCGGGCAACGCTGGCGCCTGAGCAACGGCGAGTTGCACGGCCCTTATGTACAACACCATGCCCAGGGCGGCTGGACACTGGACCTGGATCGACATCATCCACGCTACGGAAAAACCTTGAGTCGCTACACCGGCAGGGTGCAAACACGGGCGGCCGAGCGCGATGCCATCAATATCGAAGCGGCGGGCATGCGGGAAATTGCGGCGTTGTCGAGTTGGAAAGCCCAGTGCATCGATGAAGCGCTCAATGTCGCGACGTACTATGCGGTCACCTGCAAGCGCAACCTCCTGCACTTTGCCACGCACCTGGACCCCAACGGCCGCGCGGGGCGGTTTTTCAGTGAGTTGTTCGGCGTGGTCACGCTGACCTCCGATCAAGTGCAAAGAGTCGAGCGACGCGTCGACGAACTGCTCGATGAGTTGACCAATCACACCCTGATCGGTCCCGACTCACAGCGTTTTGTCGCCGGCACCCATCGCTATAGCCCACACGACACGTTTGCCTTCGTACTGCCCAATGACACGGAGCAGAAAATCTATTTGCTCGATCGCTTCTTCGACCCGCACATGGATATCTACCAAAACCGTCTGAACACGCCCTTCAACCTCTCTGCCCATGCACGGGCAACGGTGCTGATTCACGAAATCACCCACATCAAATCCTTGACCGAAGACCTGGCCTACCTGGACAGCATGCGGCCGTTCCACGACCTGATCAATGTCAGCATCCGCGGCGCCAGGCCGATGCAGACCGACCTGGCCGACTTGCGTGAGACCGCCTTGTCCACCCTCACGCCCGCCGCCCTGCTGTTCAAGACCTGGGACGATTTTTCCCAGGAATGGGAAGACTTCGGCAGCAACCGCGGGACCACACCGGCCAAGGACAAGGTGCTGAGCACCACCGGCACTCGCACCCTCAGTGATGCCCGTGCCATCTTCATGAGCGACGCCGATAAACGTATCGATACCATTCTGGCGAATGCCGACTCGGTGACCTACATGATCAGCCAACTCGGCCGGGAACTGGATGCGGGAGCCTGAACAGGCTCCCGGCGGGTCTATCAGTCTTTCTGGTCACGCAGGATATTGCCCGAAGCGCCATCGATGCGCGCTTCATACACGGTGCCGTCTGACTTGCGGCCCTTGACTTCCCAATAGCCGTTGTCATCGGCTTCGGCCGCATAGACTTCGATGTAGCCGGCCTTGGTCTTGGCCACTTCAATCGCCTTTTCAATGGTGATCCAGCCCGCACCGGGCTTATCGGCCATGGCGGCGCCGGCACTGAGCAGCGCGGTGGTTGCACACAGGGCGACTAAGGTTTTCTTCAGCATATTCGTACTCCATTGTGGGAATGTCCTGAATTTTTTAGGTCCTGGCAAATAAGAATAAGTTCCAATTGATGTGCAATCGCCATGACGCCTGTTCTCGCGGTCCACCTCGGGAGGTTAGAATGTGCGAAATCAGGATGAGTTAATGAGCGAAAAGTCCGTTTCAGAAGCCGAATATGACGCCATCACCGACGCCGCCGCGCATTGGTGCATGCGCCTGCACGCCAGTGATTGCACCGCGGATGAACGTCAGGCTTTTGCGCAATGGCATGACTCCCATCCGCTGCACGCCTTTGAATACGCGGCCATGCTGGAAATCTGGGACGTCGCCGACCACCTGCCGCGCCACGAGATCCCGTCGGTGGTGGTGCCGTTCAAGCCGCGCAGCCGGCTGCGCACCTACGCGGTCGCGGCGGCGATCTGCCTGGTCGCCTTGCCTCTGGCCGCCTTCACTGGCTGGGAAGCCGGCTGGCTGCCGAGTTCCTATGAGCGTTTCCAGGCCGCCAACGGCTTGCGCCAGGTCACCCTGGGCGACGGCAGCCAGGTGGAACTCAACCTGGGTACCGAGCTGGTCTTCAGCAACTACAAGGATCAGCGCCGCGTCACGTTGAACAAGGGCGAGGCGTTCTTCAAGGTCAGCCATGACAGCGCCCATCCGTTCATCGTGCACGCAGGCGAAGGCCAGGTGCGCGTCACGGGCACCCAGTTCAACGTCTGGAAGTATGAAGACCAGGTGCGGGTCACGTTGCTCGAAGGCTCGGTGCAGATTGCCAGCGACGCGTTACACGGCAGCGTGCCCCTGACGCCGGGCATGCAGGCCAGCTACCAACAGGGCGATGCAACGCCGCGCATACAGGCAATCACCGCCAATGACAGCGCCCTGGCCTGGCGCCAGGGCAAGCTGGTGCTCGACAACCTGGCGCTGGTGGATGCGTTGCCGTTGATCAACCGCTACCTGAACAAACCGGTGATGCTGGCAGACGCCAACACCGGGACGATTCGCATCGGCGGCATCTACAACATCACCGAGGTCAATAACCTCATCCCCTCCTTGCCCAAGGTCTTGCCGGTCTATCTGACCCAGAACCAGGATGGCAACCCCGTACTCAATTCCATCCCGCGTAAATCCCCCAAAGGCTGAGCTTGCCCCCGGCTCGGGCGTCGTTGCGCCTGAAGTGTCCATTTTTGAGACACTCGACTCCCCTGGACCGCCCCTGTGGTGCGGATTCATCGTTTTGTCATAGGCAGTGTTACAACGCTGATACAGCTTGGTGAATCGTTTGTGGTACGGCGCTGTGTGTATGCCTGGGCGGCAGGTGTCTCAGCGCTGAAACAGCACTGACATCACTTCGCCCACAAACAACTCCAAGCCATTGAATAACAACGGTAAATAAAAAGCGGCACGGCTTCTGCTCTATCCCTTGCAGCGCTGTTTAGGGTCAGCGCGACGAATAAGGAATGCCGCCGTGGCCACACTCACTCAAGGTTCGATGAACGTGCTGCTGATCAGCTGTGTACTCAGCGTCGGCATCAGTGTTCCCAGCTTTGCAGAGGATGGCGTGATCGTGACAGGGCGCAACGTACAGGCTCATATGTACGGCCGCGCCGCCTTCGGTAAAGACCCCTACCCCACCACCGCCAACGCCAACCCCAGCCGGGACATCATCGGTGCCACTGGCGAGCTCAGTGATATGGATATCGGCGGCATCAGCAGCGGCTCAAGCATTGTCCGCGCAGTTCAGACCAACGGCACCTTGACCGGCCTGCACGCCACGCAAAACAGCATGTCCACCCTGGGGGCCGGCTCCGCCGCGGGCCACGGTGCGGGCAGCAGCATAGGCGGGCAGATCAGCGACTCGGTCCAGCGCGGCATGGCGCCGTTGAATAACATCGGCAGCATGCTGGGGGGCAAGTGATGAATCGTTCCCTGCTCGTTCTCGCCCTGTTGGCCAGCGCCCCGGCATTCGCCGACGACACGGCGGTGATCCACAACAGCGGCCAACAATACCAGGGTGTCGTGTCGATCAACCAGGCGGCCGGCAACCAGCAACAAATGTCCAACAGCCGCGCCATCGCGCTCGGTGGCCAGGCCACCAACGTCAACATCCAGCGCCTCGACGGCAGTGTCGACCCGTCCCTGAACGCCAGGGCGGCGATCCAGGGCAGCTCATTTACCAACGGCAACGGTGTACTGGGCATCAACCAGTCGGCCGGGGCCAATAACCAATCCATCAATGCCGTGCGGATCAGCATCAACCCTGGCCCGCAAAGCATCGATGACAGCGTCCTGTTGCAACAGAACACCACGACGCTGGCAACCGACTCAGGGCTCACCCCCACCACTGGCAGCCGCCTTGTCGTTACGAGCGACCAGGCCTTCACAGGCAGCCGAGGAGTGATTCAGGTGAACCAGAGTGCCGGGGTGGGGAACCGAGTGGCTAACACCCTGGGCATCACTATCAAGTAAACGCTTGGTAGCACTCGTTAGACCGTACCAACACTTAACCAACTAATTAGAAGCAAGGAGAAACACCATGAAACCTCAAATGGCTCTGAAACCACTGGTTTTCGCACTGGCCGCACTCATGGCTGCTGCTGCTCAAGCAGGTGGTGGCTGGCACCCTGCGCCTCAACCCACCGGTGTGGTTGCCTCTGTGGTGACCGATGTGCAGAACAGCGTGGGCAACAAGTTCGATGACACCAAAACCGAAAACAACGCCTCCGCCGACGGCTCGGTCACCAGCAACAGCGGTAACACCGGGGTCAACGTACAGGCGGGCAGTGGTAACCAGGCCGACAACTCCGGCGCCATCTCCAGTGCCAAAGGTGACTTTGCAACGGTATTCGCTGTCGTCGATGTCAATCAAAACAGCGGGCTCAACAACTTCGTCAACAAAGGCACCCAGAACAACGCCTCGTTGGATAACTCGGCTAACGGGAACTCCGGCAACCTGGGTTACAACGGCCAGGCCGGTCAAGGCAACCAGGGTAAAAACAACCTGGCAATCACCACCGCTGATGGCAAAAACATCGCAGCGGCCGCCAACACCGAGCAAAACTCGCTCGCCAACAGCTACCTGAACACTGCCGCTACCAGCTACGGGTATGGCCATGGCAGCAAAGCCCAATACGTGTCCAACAACTCCAGCCTCGACAACTCGGTTAACCGCAACTCCGGCAATGTGGGTGTGAACCTGCAATCCGGTTCGGGCAACCAAGGCAGCAACAGCCTGTCGATCGGTCAAGGTTGCAGCGTCTGCGCCAGCGGCGTGCGCTTCTGATCCAACGGGGCCTTGGCAACAAGGCCCTTTTTTATTCCAGTGTCCAGCAGGTCACACGATCATGCGCCTCGCGACCCTCACCCTCCTGATGCTGCTCACCGGCCCGACCTGGGCAGGCACCATGGCGATCTCCGCCCTGCCTGGCGGTACAGTGATCTACAAGAAGGTCGAGAGTATTCGTGAACGCCGGTTCGCCAACCTGGTGGAACAGAAAACCGATTTCAGCTGCGGTGCTGCGGCACTCGCTACCATTCTGCGCCAGGGTTATTGGCTGGATGTAGACGAAGATCACGTCATCAAAGGCATGCTGGTCAATGCCGACCAGGACCTGGTGCGTACCCAGGGCTTTTCCATGCTGGACATGAAGCGCTACCTCGAAAGCATCGGCATGCGTGCCCGGGGCTACAAAATCGCGCCAGAAACACTGGTCACCGTAAGGATCCCCGTGGTGGTCCTGCTGGAAATTCGTGGCTACAAGCACTTCGTGGTGATGCAGCGGGCCGACAAGGACTGGGTCTATATCGGCGACCCGGTACTGGGCCATAAGCGCTATTCCCATGATGACTTCGTCAAGGGCTGGAACGGCATCGTGTTCGCCGTGCTGGGTGAAGGTTACGACAAGGCCAACGCCCTGCTCGACCCGCCCACGCCACTGACCGCCAAGAACCAGTTGAATGAGTTCAGGCCCGTAGGCGATGCCGAGCTGATGGATTTCGGTTTTATCCAGAGCGACTTCTTCTAAGAAGCGCAATAAGGGGCAGGACGCTCCAGGAGCAAAAGATGAACACTTCCCGTTGGCTGACGGTCTTGTGTCTGGCAGCCTCAATGCCCGCTTATGCTTCGTCGGGGTTCAAACCCATCGAGCTCAAGGATTCGGAAATGGCCGACCTGCGCGGTCGTTACGTGATGCCGGGACGGATCATCAGCTTCGGCATTGTCATGAGCAGCACCTGGACCAACGCCGTGGGTGACACCATCACCGGCAAGGCCAGCATGCAGATCGATTCGTCGACCATCACCCCGCAATTCTACGTACAAACCACCGGCTCGACCGGCAACGGCACGAACCCGAACACCGGCACCGGCACGGTAACCGGCGGCGCCGGCCTGGGCAGCGGCCAGGGTGTGACACAAAGCGTACGCACCGCCGGCGATGGCAACACCGCCTACAACAATGTGGGCATCACCGTCGAGAACGGTTTTGCGCCCTCCAACATCGTGCAATCAGGACAGGTGCTGGTCGCCGGCGGCACGGTGACCGGTGACAGCGCGGCAGGCCGCGTGAGCGTGTCGGCCAACAACGGTGGCTTGCAGATGGCGATCCAGGCCAACCACAACCAGGGCAACAGCCTGCAGCAGATCGGCGGCGGGAATGTGCTGCAAGGCACGGTGCTGACCGGCAACACTAACTTCGTCAACAACATGACCCAACTTAACGTCGTGATGAACAACAACGGTTTGAACAACGGTGCGTTGAACTGCAATCTGGATCAACTCAAAGCCCTACGCACGCTCGGTTATTGAACTACGCTGACCGTCGACACTTACGCATTAGAAAAGGACGGCTTATTTCATGCATCGATCGTTATCGCTCCGTGCTGTGATCTGTTTAAGTACGCTCTTGCCCGCATCCGTTCTGTATGCAGCGCCAGACAGCGACATCGAAACCCTCAAACGGGAACTCCTGGAACTCAAGCAGCGGTACGAAGTGCAGCAAAAAGCGCTGGCCGTGCTGGAGCAGCGCGTGCGTCAGGTCGAAGACCAACCGGCAACCCCGGCCCCCAAACGCCTGGCCAAGTCGCCGGCAGACTTTCAAAAAGCCAACGGCACCACCGTCGCGGGCACGGGGGCCGCGGCGGCATCCGGTGGGGCGGGGGGCGGCGGCAGTTCCTACGGCCAGTCCCTCAAGGATGATTCGGCCCCGGCGCAAAGTGTCAGTAACCTCTATAACGAAGCCAGCGGCTTTTTCGGCAACGGCAAGTTCAGCTTCGAAACCGGCGTTACCTATGCCCGTTACGACGCCCGTCAGTTGACCCTCAACGGATTCCTGGCGCTGGACTCGATTTTCCTCGGCAATATCAACCTGGACCGGATCAAGTCCGATAACTGGACCCTGGACCTGACCGGGCGCTACAACGTCGATAACCGTTGGCAGTTCGACGTGAACGTGCCGGTGGTGTACCGCGAGTCGACTTACCAGTCTGCCGGTGCCGGCAACAACGGCACCGCGACGTCGGAACAGTCGGTGACGCGCGACCCGACCATCGGCGACGTCAACTTCGGCGTGGCCTACAAGTTCCTCGACGAAACCCCCACCCTGCCGGATGCCGTGGTGTCGGTGCGGGTCAAGGCGCCCACCGGCAAAGAACCGTTTGGTATCAAGCTGATCAATACACCCGGCAACGACAACCTGTTCGTGCCGGAAAGCCTGCCTACGGGCAATGGCGTGTGGTCGATCACTCCGGGCATTTCCCTGGTCAAGACCTTCGATCCTGCCGTGTTATTCGGCTCGCTGTCCTACACCCATAACTTCGAAGAATCCTTCGATGACATCAGCAGTGACGTCAACCAGAAGGTCGGCGGCAAGGTCAGCCTGGGCGACAGCTTCCAGTTCGGGGTCGGCGTGGCCTTTGCCCTCAACGAGAAGATGAGTATGTCGTTCTCGGTGTCCGACCTGGTGCAGCGCAAGAGCAGGCTCAAGCCCAACGGCGGCGACTGGCAATCGGTGGTTTCCAGCGATGCCAACGCCGGTTATTTCAACGTGGGGATGACCATTGCCGCGTCGGATAACCTGACCATCGTGCCGAACCTGGCAATCGGCATGACAGACGATGCGCCGGACTTTACGTTCAGCTTGAAATTCCCGTATTACTTCTAACCCGACCGCTACAGAATCCGGTGCACAAGGAAAAGCCCCGCAACGATAAGGGTCGTTGCGGGGCTTTTCGGTTTACCCGCCCTAGCGGATCTGGTGTTTGTGCAGCAACCGGTAGAACGTCGGCCGGGAAATCCCCAGCACACGGGCCGCGACACTCAGGTTGTCGCTGTGCCGATTGAGCACATCGCACAGCGCCTGGCGTTCAGCACGGTGCTTATAGTCTTCCAGTGTAGCCATGGGTGGCGAAATTGCCTGTTCGCCCAGCAATCCCAGATCGGCGGCTTCGATCTGGCGCCCTTCGGCGAGTACCAGGCCGCGGCGCACGCGGTTGGCCAGTTCGCGCACATTGCCCGGCCACGGGTGTTGCCCCATGGCCACCAGGGCGTCATCGCTGAAGCTGCGGGGGCGGCGGCCGGTTTCCTGGCTGTAGAAGCGTGAAAAGTGGTTGGCCAGCATCGCCACATCACCATGGCGCTCGCGCAAGGGCGCGGTGACCACCTGCAGCACATTGAGCCGGTAGTACAAGTCTTCGCGGAAAGCGCCCTTGGCGACGGCCGCCTCAAGGTCGACGTGGGTGGCCGCCAACACCCGCACGTCCACCGGAATCGGCTGGCTGCCGCCGACCCGCTCGACCTGCTTTTCCTGGAGAAAGCGCAGCAGGTTGGCTTGCAGTTCCATGGGCAAATCGCCGATTTCATCGAGGAACAGGGTGCCGCCATGGGCCGCTTCGATGCGCCCGACCTTGCGTTGATGGGCACCGGTAAACGCGCCCTTCTCATGGCCGAACAGTTCGGATTGGATCAGGTGTTCAGGAATGGCGCCGCAGTTGATCGCGACAAAGGGCCTGGCATGGCGCTGGGATTGGCGGTGCAGGGTCTTGGCCACCAGCTCCTTGCCGGTGCCGCTGTCGCCACGGATCAGTACCGGGGACTCCGTGGGCGCCAGCTTGGACAATAATTTGCGTAATTCACGAATGGGGCGGCTTTCCCCCAGCAACTCGTGCCCTTCATCTACCGGGGTGTGACCCTTGCCACGCAGGCGCGCCATGCCAAACGCGCGGCCCAGGGTCACCTGCACCCGCGCCACGTCGAATGGCAGGGTATGGAAGTCGAAAAACCACTCGCAGACGAAGTCCCCCACATTTTGCAGGCGCAGCACATCCTGGCTGAGTACGGCGATCCACTCGGTGCCACTGCGGCTGATCAGTTCCTTGACCGCTTCGGGCCGCTCCAGATGATAGGGCTGCAGGCGCAATAGGCCGACATCGCATGAGCGCTCTCCTACCGATTCCAATGTGCAGCTGTCGACATCCCACCCGGCCGTACGCAAACCGGGCAGCAACCCGTGGCAGTCGTCACAGGGGTCAACCACGAGCAAACGACGTTGGACGAGGGGCACACCCATGACTGATCCTTGGCGTCAAAAATCACTAAAGTTATTTAGAAACAACAGTTTGTAATGGTTGCCGATAACCCTAGCAAGATCTTGACAGCGTGCTTGTATCGTTTCGCTATAAGTGCGGACAAAAAGCCACTACTCGTGTTTGCAGGTCAAAAAGTTGCGTCTTCGCAAAACTTTCAATCAGCTTTCAAAACAGCCGCTTACATGACGTCCATCAGGAAAAGTTGAAATTTGTTGCTCTAACATGTGACCCGTACCCCGTCATCGCGCATCAGTACAAGTAACCCGCCGCACGGTCAGCCCAACCGCCGGTACTCACTTGAATGGGCATTTAGAGAGAGACCCACATGAACGCCCCGCTCCGCATCAACGAAGCTCTTTTGATCGCAGACCGTGCTTTCCAGCCCTTTCAATGCGTGGCCTGGCACGATGGCAATGGCGCCCTGAGCCTGAGTGTCATCGACCGCACCAATAACCGTATCGGCAGCAAACAGCTGTCGTCGAACACCTATAGCGACCCGGCGCAATTGGAAGACTTGCTGTTGCAGGCCCGCGCCGAACTCGACAAAGATGGCTACCAGTTGCAGTCCTGGGCCATGCCGAAGTAAATCGCGGCTAACTTGCGATCACTGCAAAACAGTGATCGCAAGTTGCACAATGGAACTTAAGACGCTTATCGCGCCGCTAGAATAAACCGTTCGATTGCTTCCGCAGCGCCCTCCTCGACATTGCTGCCGGTGACCACGCTGGCCTGGCGCTTGACGGCTTCTTCCGCCTGCCCCATGGCAATCGACAGCCCGGCCACCTGAAACATCGCCGGATCGTTCCCCCCGTCCCCGATGGCCGCCGTCTGCTCCAGCGGCACCCCAAGGTGCGCCGCCAGGGTCTTCAACGCCTCGCCCTTGTTGGCCAGCATGGCCGTCACATCCAGGTAAATCGGCTGCGAACGCGACACCTGGGCCAAGCCCTGGACCTTGGGCTGCAATTGCGCTTCCAACGCCACCAGCAATTGGGTGTCGTTGCTCGCGGCGACGATCTTGTCGATACGCTCCAGGTAGGGTTCGAAACTTTCCACCACCACCGGCCCATAACCCAGGCCATGGGCTTCCCGCGGTTCCACCGGCCCTGGCGGACCACGGCGCAGCCAGTCGCCGTCGGCAAACACCCAGACTTCCACATCCGGCTCGGCCGAGAACAGCGCCAAGGTCACCAGCGCCGCCTCCGCCGGCAGGTGGTGGGCAACCAGGATGCTGCCATCCGGGTTGATCAAGGTGCCACCGTTGAAGCCCGCCACCGGCACATCGATCCCGAATGTCTCGATCAGGTGCAGCATGGCCTTGGGCGGTCGCCCGCTGGCCAGGCTGAAAAACACCCCGGCCTCGCGCAGGGCGCTCACCGCGTCGACAGTACGCTGGCTCAGGCGGTGATCCGGATGCAGCAAGGTGCCGTCCACGTCGCTGAGGATAAAACGGATGGGATGAATCGCTGCATCACTCATCCGAGCGAGTGCCAGGTGCGGCCATCGCGCGCCAGCAACCCATCAGCCGCTGCGGGCCCGTCTTCACCGGCCTTGTAGGTCTGGATCCCGTCGTCCTCCTTCCATGCATCGAGGAACGGTTGCACTGCTCGCCAGCCGTTTTCGATGTTGTCGGCGCGCTGGAACAAGGTCTGGTCGCCGGTCATGCAGTCGTAGATCAGGGTTTCGTACCCGGTCGACGGTTGCATCTCGAAGAAGTCCTTGTAGGCAAAACCCAGCTGGATGTTGGCCATGTCGAGGGTCGGCCCGGGCTTTTTCGCCAGCAGGTCGAACCACATGCCTTCGTTGGGCTGGATCTGGATCTTCAAGTAGGTGGGCTTGACCTCGTCCACCTCGGTGTCACGGAATTGCGCATAGGGCGCCGGCTTGAAGCAGATCACGATTTCGGTGTCGCGCACGCTCATGCGCTTGCCGGTGCGCAGGTAGAACGGCACGCCGACCCAGCGCCAGTTATCGATCATCACCTTGAGGGCGACGAAGGTCTCGGTGCTGCTGTCGGGAGCGACGTTGGCTTCTTCGCGGTAGCCGGGCAGTGGCTTGCCGGCGATTTCGCCCGCGGTGTATTGCCCGCGCACCGAGTTGGCCCGCGCGTCTTCCAGGGACCACGGGCGTACCGCGCCGATGACCTTGGCCTTTTCACCGCGCACCGCATCGGCACCAAAGGCAGCCGGGGGCTCCATGGCCACCATCGCCAGCAGCTGGAACAGGTGGTTGGGCACCATATCGCGCAGGGTGCCGGTTTTTTCGAAGAAATTGCCTCGCGTCTCCACGCCGACGGTTTCGGCGGCGGTGATTTGCACGTGGTCGATGTAATGGTTGTTCCAGAACGCTTCGAACAGCACGTTGGAGAAACGGCTGATGAGGATGTTCTGCACCGTCTCCTTACCCAGGTAATGGTCGATGCGATAGATCTGCTTCTCGCTCATCACCTTGAGCAGGCTGGCGTTCAACGCTTCGGCGGTGGCCAGGTCGGAGCCGAAGGGCTTCTCGATCACCACGCGCCGGAAACTGTCATCGGTTTCCGTCAACAGGCCGGCACTGCCCAGGCGCTGCACCACGTCACTGAAGAAGCGCGGTGCGGTGGCCAGGTAGAACACCGCGTTGCCGGTACCGCTGCCGGCGATCTTCTTGCCGATGTCGGCGTAGGTGCTGTCATCGAGGAAATCGCCCTCGACGTAGCTGATGCCTTTGGCCAGTTGCGCCCACAATGCCGGATCGAGGGCGTTATCCCCATTGCCCTTGACCTTGCTCGCCGCCTCGGTGCGGATAAAATCCTCGAGTTTCTTGGCGAAGTCGGCATCGCTGATGGCGTTGTGATCGACGCCAACGATACGCAGGCCATCGCCCAGCAAGCCATCACGACTGAGGTTGTACAGCGCCGGCATCAGCAGGCGCTTGACCAGGTCGCCATGGGCGCCAAACAGAAACAGGGTGGTGGGTGGAGCAGGTTCGGCCTTGAGTTTCTTGCCGTTGGCGGTCATTTTTTGGAAGTCTCCACGTGGCCGCCAAAGCCAAAGCGCATGGCAGACAGCATCTTGTCACCGTAGGTGCTCTGCTGGCGCGAGCGGAACCGCGCGAACAACGACGTGGACAGTACCGGCACCGGTACGGCTTGCTCCATGGCGGCTTCGATGGTCCAGCGGCCTTCGCCACTGTCGGCCACGGAACCGGAGTAACCGTCCAGCTTGGGGTCGGTGGCCAGGGCGTCGGCGGTCAGGTCCAGCAACCAGGACGAGACCACGCTGCCACGGCGCCAGACTTCGGCGATATCGGCAACGTTGAGGTCGAAGCGCTGGTCTTCGGGCAGGTTTTCCGAGTTCTTGGTCTTGAGGATGTCAAAACCCTCGGCAAACGCCTGCATCATCCCGTACTCGATGCCGTTGTGGATCATCTTGACGAAATGCCCGGAGCCCGCCGGGCCGGCGTGGATGTAGCCCTGCTCGGCACGCTTGTCAGCCGACGCGGAACGGTCCTTGGTGCGCGGGATGTTGCCCAGGCCCGGTGCCAGGCTGGCGAAGATCGGGTCGAGGCGCTGCACCGTCTCGGTGTCGCCGCCGATCATCATGCAGTAGCCACGCTCCAGGCCCCAGACGCCGCCGGAGGTACCGACATCGACATAGTGCAGGCCCTTTTGCGCCAGGGCCTTGCCGCGACGCACGTCATCCTTATAGTTGGTGTTGCCGCCGTCGATGATCACGTCACCGTCTTCCAGCAGCTCACTGAGTTCATTGATGGTGTTTTCGGTGGGGTCGCCTGCCGGCAACATCACCCAGACGGCACGGGGTTTCTGCAGCCCGGTCACCAGGGCCTTCAAGTCGGCAACGCCGGTGGCGCCTTCTTCGCTCAAACCTTTGACAAATGCTTCGTTACGGTCGTAAACAACGGTGGTATGCCCATTGAGCATCAGGCGCCGTGCAATATTCCCGCCCATGCGGCCTAGTCCGATAATCCCCAGTTGCATGTGCTGATGCTCCCAACTACTGAATAAATGTGTGACATAGTTTATAGCGCAATGAGGCTAATGAGGGTTAGTCCAGGGCAGATCCGTGTAGTTTCATGGGAAAAAATTGCCATCGTTTCACCATCACGCCGCCGAAAGTCACACGACCACCAAAAATAAAAAAGTTCCATTGAAGTGGAAAAGAATTCAGAATTGCTTCCGACTGTTGCCGAGAACCTCGACTCAAGCGTTCTGGCACACCGCGACACACCGGCTATTTGCGAGGCAAGCAATGAGCACAGCACAGATGACCCGTCCTCCACAGACCCTCTACGTCACACTCCGTCGCGATGAATTGCGCCAGTTGAAAGACGAACGCGATCAGTTGCAGCTTGAGGTCATGCGCCTGCGTGCCCATATCATTCAAGCCCAGCTGGACCAGCCTTCCGGTGTGCAGCCCGCGCTCTGCTGAGCCCGTCATCACTTTGTAAGATAACGGCTACATAAATCTCACAAAGTTTTCACATGCCCTTCCCGATACTCCCGCCCCCAAGGGCCATCCCATGCAAGGGTGGCCTCTGTTGCGTGCAGCCCTGCGCGTCAACTGAAAAATTATCGGGTTGGAGCGCTGGATGGCGATGTTCGAACGCAGCAGCAAGTCTGCGAAAGGCTTTGATTGGGCCGGTCTTGCCTGGCTATTCGTGTTTTTCTGGTACTTCTCCGGCATTACCCAACTGCTGATCCAACTCAGCGGCACTTCCGGCTTCAGTGGTTTTCGCCAAGCCTTCTTCATGAGCGCGATATGGCTCGCGCCCCTGCTGGTATTCCCCCGCCGTACGCGCCTGCTGGCCGCTGTGATCGGCGTGGTGCTGTGGGCCTGTTCCATGGCCAGCCTGGGTTATTTCTTCATCTACCAGCAGGAATTTTCCCAAAGCGTCATCTTCATCATGTTCGAGTCGAACATCTCCGAAGCCGGCGAGTACGCCACCCAATACTTCGCCTGGTGGATCGTGCTGGCGTTCATTGCCCACACCGCCGTGGCTATTTTCCTGTGGACCCGGGTACGCCCGGTGTATTTGCCGCGCGGCCAGGCCCTGGTGGCGGCAACGGCGATCCTGGTGGCGATCATCGGTTACCCGCTGGTCAAGCAGATTGCCCGCAGCGACACCCTGGACGACGCCATCGACCGCTTCGAATCGCGCATCGAACCGGCCGTGCCCTGGCAGATGATCGTTGCCTACCGCCGCTACACCGAACAGCTGGACAACATGCAGGGCATGCTCGACAGCGCCAGCCAGATCGCGCCCTTGACCAACCTCAAGGACACCATGGCCGGCCAGCCGTCGACCCTGGTGCTGGTGATCGGCGAGTCCACCAACCGTCAACGCATGAGTCTCTACGGCTATCCGCGCAACACCACGCCGGAACTGGACAAGCTGCGCGACCAACTGGCGGTGTTCGACAATGTCATCACCCCGCGCCCGTATACTATCGAAGCCCTGCAACAGGTACTGACGTTCGCCGACGAGGAGAACCCCGATCTCTACCTCAAGACACCGTCGATCGTCAGCGTGATGAAACAGGCCGGGTACAAGACCTACTGGATCACCAACCAGCAGACCATGACCAAACGCAACACCATGCTCACGACCTTTTCCGAACAGGCCGACGAGCAGGTGTACCTGAACAACAACCGCAACCAGAACGCCCGCCAATACGACGGCGATGTACTGGAGCCATTCTCCAAGGCCCTGGCCGACCCGGCCGAGCGCAAGTTCATCGTGGTGCACCTGCTCGGCACCCACATGAGCTACCAGTACCGCTACCCACCGACCTTCGACAAATTCACCGACCGCCAGGGCGTGCCTGCCGGGATCAGTGACGATCAACTGCCCATCTACAACAGCTACGACAATGCGGTGCTGTACAACGATTTCGTGGTGTCGAGCCTGATCAAGGACTACGCCAAGACCGATCCCAACGGCTTTTTGCTGTACCTGTCGGACCACGGCGAAGACGTATTCGATTCCGCTGGCCACGCCACGCTGGGGCGTAACGAAGGCAAGCCGACAGCGCCGATGTACACCATTCCGTTCATGGCCTACGCCTCGCCGAAATGGCGTGAAACCCACGACTGGAAGTTTGCCGGCGACTTGCAACGCCCTTACAGCAGCTCGCAATTGATCCACACCTGGGCCGACCTCGCCGGGCTGAGTTTCAACGAACTGGACCGCAGCAAGAGCGTCGTGAGCGACAGCTTCACGCCGCGCCCGCTGATGATCGGCAACCCCTACATGCGCCCGCAAAAGGCCTTGATTGACTTCAGCCTGATCAAGCCCAGGAAGGTTAATCCGACCGATGTGGTCCTGCAGGAACCGCCGGCCTTGTAACAGAAAGATAACAATCATTCTCGTTTAACCCTAAAGTTCCCCCGCTCCTTTCGTCTTTGAGCCAAGGCCTTCCCTTTCCGGGGTGGCCGCAAAGACGACAAGGAGTCTTCCGCGATGTTCGCGCCTTTTACCCGCTCCATGACCCTCACGCTCGGCCTGTGCGGCGCCGCCCTAAGCCCGGACCTGCTGGCTGAAACCGACCCCGAACACACCCCGCTCGAACTCGGCGCGACCAACATCTCCGCCGAAGGCCTGGGCGCCACCACCGAACACACCGGTGCCTACACCACCGGCTCGATGAGCACCGCCACCCGCCTGAACCTGTCGGTCAAGGAAACCCCACAATCGATCTCGGTGATCACTCGCCAGCAGATGGATGATTTCAATCTCAACACGTTGACCGACGTGCTGCGCCAGACCACCGGGATCAACGTCCAGCACAACGACTCCGACCGCGTGTCCTATTCCTCCCGCGGCTACGGCATCACCAACTTCCAGATTGACGGAATGCTCAATACCTTCGGCTACATGAAGTCCGACGCCGATACCATCATCTATGACCACATCGAGGTGGTACGCGGTGCCACGGGCTTGACCACCGGCGCCGGCGACCCCTCGGCCACCATCAATATGGTGCGCAAGCGCCCGACGGCCCAATGGCAGGCGAAAACCGGCGTCAGCGCCGGCAGCCATGACAACTATTACAGCTACGTGGACGTGGGCGGCCCGCTGGCGTTCGACGGCAAGCTGCGCGGACGCACGGTGCTGGCCTACCGTGACAGCCAATCGTTCCGCGACAACTATGGCCTGCAGCGGGCGGTCGGCTACGGCATCCTGGAAGGCGATCTTTCCGACGATACCGTGCTGGCCGTAGGTTTCGATTACCAGAACAAGCAGGTCCAGGGCACCTCATGGGGTACCGTGCCGTACTGGAACAGTGAGGGCGGCAAGGCCGGACTGTCGCGCTCCACCAATATGGCGGCGCACTGGAGTTCCTGGCCGCTGACGGACAAGACCACCTTCGCGACCCTCGACCATCGGCTGGGCGGCGACTGGCACGTGAAGGCCGCCTACACCCATCGCCAGAGCGATACGGATGGCAAGGTGTACTACGGCGGCGCAGGCTTCCCCAACGATGACCGCAGCGGCATGACCGCCTGGGCGAGCCATATGCGCGGCACATCGAGAATGGAGGCCGTCGACCTCAACCTCGCCGGCAGCTATGCACTGCTGGGCCGCGAACATGCACTGATGATGGGCTATGGCGAGGCCACGCAGCGGGACGTCTCCCCCGTGATGCGCAGCAACCTACCCGCCGGCTATTACACCATCGAAGACTGGAAATACATGGGCGGGATCGCCAGGTTCGGCGACACCGTCACCGACCTCAAGGGCGAACACAGCAGCAAGCAACAAAAGGCCGGCTACCTGGCCACGCGACTGAGCCTTACCGACCGCTTGCATGCGGTGCTGGGCAGTCGCTATGGCAGTTGGGAACTGAAAAGCGCCGCCCCGCACTACGATGCCAACGACCAGCTTACCGCCGCCGGGAAAACCAGCCAGACCCACAATGATATGTGGACGCCCTACGCCGGCCTGCTCTACGACCTGACACCGGAGTACACCGTCTACGCGAGCTATACCGACATTTTCAAACCCCAGAGCCTGCGGGATGCCAACAAGAAGTACCTGGAGCCCGTGGTCGGCAGCAACTACGAGGTAGGCCTCAAGGGCAGCGTGCTCGACGAACGCTTGAACCTGGCGGCGGCATATTTC
This sequence comes from Pseudomonas sp. GV047, assembly GCF_003058245.1. NCBI lineage: Bacteria > Pseudomonadati > Pseudomonadota > Gammaproteobacteria > Pseudomonadales > Pseudomonadaceae > Pseudomonas > Pseudomonas sp. GV047. The sequence goes on from NZ_QCWA01000009.1 coordinate 132,128, forward strand.
TGGAGCACCCAGGACAACGTCGCCGAGCGGGACGATTCGGTGGAGCGAAACCCGACCACCGGCGAGGAGTACTACAAGTCCGGCGGCAAAGGTAACAAGGTCAACGGCTTAGAATTGGAAGCTGCCGGAGAAATCCTGCCCGATTGGAACCTGACGGCCGGTTATACCTACACCCATTCGGTCAACGGCTCGGGCAAACGCAACAACACCGGGCAGCCGCTGAACCTGCTGAGAGTGTCCAGCGCCTACCGTTTGCCGGGGGCGTGGCGCAACCTCACGGTCGGCGGCGCGGTGAACTGGCAGAGCGACATTTACGATTGGAGCAATCGACCTACAGGGGTACGCGTCGGCAACACACCGGTGACCGAACGGGCGAAGATCACACAACAGGCGTACACGGTGGTCAACCTGATGTCCCGCTATCAATTCGACGAGCACGTCTCAGCGTCGCTTAACGTCAACAACCTATTCGATAAAAAGTATTACGAACGCGTCGGCTTTTATAACGGCGTGTATTGGGGCGACCCACGCGCCATTACGCTGGCCTTGGACTGGAAGCTTTAAAGCCGGCCATCCGAAGTTAACGATATTGTTAACTTCGGATGTTTCTCGCGTTAATTCCCACTTAATAAGATCGCACCAGAATCGCCCCAAGATTCTGATCAAGGACAGAGCAGATAACCGATCACACTTAATGAGTAAACACAGATGAAACTCTCGACCTTGATGCTTGCCAGCCTGATGACCCTGGGCTCCGCCGCCGCGTTTGCCGAAGGCGGCTCGGAGCGCTCGAAGGAGTTCTACAACAACTTCACCTTCACGCAGCAGACGCTTCACGGCACGACTGAACAAACGGCGTCCGCCAACGGCAAGACACCGAACACCAACACGACCGAACAGGAACAGCCCAAGAGTTAATTTAATCGTTAGTTAATCCGCAATACCCTCGGCCATTCCGCTCCGTTGGCAAAGGTTTATTGGGCGCCCTCTGCTGGCGCCCTTTTTTTCGCCGGTTATTTATTAAAGCGGCTTGTTCCAGAACAACATGCGCCCATGGGCCGGATCAAACTTCGCATCATCAAAACCAAACTTGCGATACGCCGACTGGGCGACGGCATTACCTTCCAGCACCTCCAGGGTGATCTTGCAGCAACCACGCTGGCGGGCGATGTCCTCGACCTTCAGCAGCATTTTCTGGCTCAGCCCCAAGCCGCGAAACTCATTCATCACCACCACGTCGTGAACGTTGACCAAAGGGCGGCAGGCAAAGGTGGAAAACCCTTCAAAGCAATTCACCAGACCCGCCGGCTCACCGCCGACAAACGCCAGCACACTGAACGCATGGGGGCGCTTGGCCAACTCGGCCGGCAGTTGCTCCAGCAGGTCGGCGGGCAGGCTATGGCCGCCGCCCATGGGGTCTTCGGCGTAATGGTTAAGCACCTTGGCAATGGCTTCGGCATGTACAGGATTGGTGTAGCTGGCTTGCAGCACCAGGATATCTGGGGTGTCCATTTCCGTCCTCGATCACGACTACAAGGGAACCGGTTCCCTTTGAGGGGCACGATTGTAAGCGTGGAGTCAGCACCAGATGAAGGAGATTAACTACAAATGTGCGCCCGAAAGCGCGAAGGCTTTGGCACTAAAAAAACCCAAAGTGCCCATCCAGGGCTTTTTTCGTACAGGCCTCAGCCGAAGCGCTGCAGCTGCATTTCTTGCAACCGGCTCAGGGTGCGACGGAAAGGAAACGCCAGGTAACCGTCGGTATACAGGCGCTCCAGTGGCACCTGGGCGTCGATGAACAACGGCACCTTGCGGTCGTAGCACTCGTCCACCAAGGCGATGAAGCGACGCACACTGTCATCGTGCACCGACAACTGCGGCAACTCGCGATCACCGGCCACCACGCGCTCGACCCCATCCTCGGTGCCGCGGGCAATCCGGCCTGGGCGCTGTTGCGCACTCAGGTTGGGCACCTCCCCCAACAGGATCGCCTTGAAGCGGTCGCACAGCAGCATGAAATCCATTGCCGCCAGGGGTTGTTCGCAGAGGTCGGCATAGCGGCACCACAGTACGCTGTCACTGGCCTGCACGCACACGATGGAACGATGGCCGACGGTGACCGGGCCACGACTCACCGCCTGCCCTTCGGCCAATTGCGCGAACACGTTCGCCAGCGCCTCGGGCTGGTTCACCCAGTAGCGCTGCCGGCCCACGCCTGGATGCAAGCGATGATCCTCGCCACCGTCGACCGCCACCACGTGCATATGCCGCCCGATCGCCACAATGCCCGGCAGGAAGCGCTCCCGATTGAAGCCATCGGCATACAGCCGGGCCGGTGGTTGATTGGAGGTGCAGACCATCACCACACCTTCCTCGAACATGACCTGGAACAGCCGGCCGAGGATGATCGCGTCACCGATGTCACTGACGAACAGCTCATCGAAACACAATACCCGCACCTCCCGGCTCAGCTCCCGCGCCAGGGCCTGCAACGGGTCATGGGTGCCGGTGAGCTGGAACAGACGCTGATGCACCCAGCCCATGAAGTGGTGAAAATGCTGACGCCGCGCGGGCACCCGCAGGCTTTGGTAGAACTGATCCATCAACCAGGTCTTGCCGCGGCCCACCGGGCCCCACAGGTAAACGCCAGCCACGGGCGAACGGCCCTGATGCAGGGCCGCATGGCAGGCTTGCAGGGCATCCACCGCTCGGCGCTGGGCGTCGTCGGCAACGAAACCCTGTTGGGCGATGGCGTGTTGGTAAGCAGCGAGGGGCGAGTCGAAAGTCATGCCCGCGATTATGACCTACAGGGAGATGTCCAGCCGTGAAATCTTGCCCTGCGCGTCCAGGCGAAAGGTGTAGCGCAACTCCAGCGGGCTGCCGGGAAAATTGCCGGAGACCACATTGCTGACCAGCACCTTGCCGGTACGGTGCTGCACCTTGAGCACCTCGACACGCGGCTGGTAGCGGCGCCCGGTGTCTTCCATCCAGCGTGCAATGGCGGCGGTGCCCACCTGGTGCTGGCCTTCATCGAACACATTGGCATCGTCGGCAAAACACTGGGCAATGACCGAGGTGTCGCGGGTATTGGTCGCCGCGATATAGGCGGCGATGGCGGGGGCCAATTCAGGCTGGGACATGGCAAAGCTCCTTTTCAGGTGGTTGTAACAGCATGCTAAGCCAGGGGTGTGTCAGTTTTTGTCAGGAGTGAACGGCCCGGATTCATTCTGCTCCATCAGCTTGCGCCAGGCCCGCAGCCAGTCGCTGCGCCGCCCCGGATAACGTTCGCCGACGACCTCGGCACTCGCCACGCGGTCGGTGCGAAAGGTGCGATACGCGCCGCGCAGCTCACACCAGGCCACGATCACCCGCACTTCATTGAGAAACCCCAGGGCCAGGGGCCAGATCAGGCGTTGACTCTGGGTCTGGCTGGCATCGGCGTAGTCGATATGCAGCTTGTCCTGATGCCGAATCGCTTCGCGAAATACATCCAGCGGCACGCGGTTTTCCGGGTAGCCAAACCCTGGCGGGCCGGGCAGCAATGTCGGGTTGCGCAAGGCTTCCTGCGCCGTCGGGTCGAGCACATCGGCGATTTTCGCCAAGGCGTTGGCGGCGGCACGGCTGAGCACGTCATCGCCGCGCTGGTCCACATAACGCAAGCCCAGCACGATCGCTTCGGTTTCTTCGGCGTTGAGCATCAAGGGCGGCAAAAACAGGCCGCTGCGCAGCACATACCCTACCCCGGCCTCGCCGAAAATCGGCGCGCCCAGGGCGGTCAACTCGGCAATGTCGCGGTACAGCGTACGCTCGGACACCTCCAATTGCGCCGCCAGCACGGCAGCGGTCACCGGGCGTTTCTTGCCCCGCAGGGCCTGCAACAACGTCAGTAAACGAGTGGTACGCGACACGTTGATCCTGCCGAAAAACAAAAGAGCTGCAGATTAGCAGAGCACCCTGTCAGAAAATGTCAGCAGGAAAACAGCCCCGATCAGACGAGCCCCGTCATTTAAGGAAGAACACTGCACTTGTGGCGAGGGAGGTGCCACTACCTCTTCGACGTAGCGCTGTCGCGCAGCAAACTGGGACCTCTGTGGCGAGCGGGCTTGTCGAATCGTCGCACCGCCCGCGCTGGGGCGCGAAGCGCCCCTGATGGAGACAAATGTGGTGTATCAGACACTCCTCTGCGCCTGGTTTTGGGGCTGCTGCGCAGCCCAACGCGGGCGGTGCGACGATTCGACAAGCCCGCTCACCACAAAAATGCGCTCGCCTGAAATTATTTATGCAGGACTCAAGACTTCAGTGTGAAATTTTATCCCTTTAAAATCAGTGAGTTATTTTAAGCTTGATAAGAGCTTGCTCCCGTCCGGGTCGCGAAGCGCCCCCAAAAGAGGGGACTGCTACGCAGTCCAACGGGAGCAAGCTCCCTCGCCACAGGTTACCCGTTGCACGTTCTATCGCTTACCTGGCCGGCGCTTTAAGCAAGACTCTTGCTGACCACCTCGAACACATCGCTGGACAACTCACCCGACCCACGAATGCGCTCCAGCTCCGCCTTCATCAACGCCTGGCGCGCGCCGTCGTATTTACGCCAGCGGGTCAGCGGCGCCAACTGGCGCGAAGCGATCTGCGGGTTGAACGCATTCAACTGGATCACCAGGTCCGCCAGGAAGCGGTAGCCCGAACCGTCGGCGGCGTGGAAGTTGATCAGGTTCTGCCCGGCAAACGCGCCGATCAGTGCACGCACCTTGTTCGGGTTCTTGAGCGTGAACGCCGGGTGCTCCATCAACGCCTTGACCCGCGCCAGCCCGCCCGGCAACGGGCTGCCGGCCTGCACGCTGAACCACTGGTCCATGACCAACGGGTTGTCCTTGAAGTTCTCGGCAAATACCGCCAGCGCCTGGGCCTTCTCCGCTTCGAACGGCGAGTTCACCAGCACCGCCAGCGCGGTCAGGCGCTCGGTCATGTTGTCGCTGGTGTCGAACTGCTCAAGGGTCGCCGCCAGCACTTCGGGCTTGCCGCTGAGCATCAGGTACGACAGCGCGATGTTCTGCAAGGCCCGCCGGGCGAAGTGCTCGGCCGCCGCCACATAAGGCGTCTGCTTGGACAGTTCGCGGTTGGCCTGGTAACGCAACCACAGCGGCTCATGCAGGTTGTCAGCCAGTTGCCTGCGCGCAAACTCACGCGCGGCGTGGATGGCATCCACGTCCGCGACGTCGCTGATTTCCGTCAGGTAGGCTTCGCCCGGCAACGACAGCATTTCCGCAACCATGGCCTGGTCCAGGCTTTCGTCGCTCAACACACTGCGCAAGGCCGTGATCAGGCGCTGGTCCATCTGCAACGCCTGGCCCTGCTGATGCTGGCCGATCAGTTCCTGCAACACCTGCACCGACAGCTGCTGGCCCGCATCCCAGCGGTTGAAGCCGTCGCTGTCGTGCTGCATCAGGAACATCAGTTGGTCGCGGTTGTACGGGAAGCTCAGTTTCACCGGCGCCGAGAAGCCGCGCAGCAGCGACGGCAACGGCTGTTCGGCGATATCGACGAAGGTGAAGGTTTGCTCGGCTTCGGTCACCGAGATCACACGGGACGTGGCGCCGGCCGTGGCTTCACCGGCCAGGCGCAAGGCGATGCCCGCGCCCTGCCCGTCCAGCAGGCCCAGCTCGACCGGGATCACGAACGGCAGTTTTTCGACCTTGTCCGGGGTCTGCGGGCAGCTCTGGCGGAAGGTCAGGCTGTAGGTCTTGGCCGCAGCGTCGTAGGACTCGCTCACCGCCAGGCGTGGCGTGCCGGCCTGGCTGTACCAGCGCTTGAACTGGCTGAGGTCGGCGCCGTTGGCGTCTTCCATGGCCTTGATGAAATCGTCGCAGGTCACGGCCTGGCCGTCATGGCGTTCGAAGTACAGGTCGCTGCCTTTGCGGAAGCCTTCGGCACCGAGCAAGGTGTGGATCATGCCGACCACTTCCGAGCCTTTTTCGTACACGGTCAAGGTGTAGAAGTTGGAGATCTCGATAAAGCTGTCCGGGCGCACCGCATGGGCCATGGGGCCGGCATCTTCCGCAAACTGGTGGGTACGCAGGTAGGCCACGTCCTGGATGCGCTTGACCGTGGCGGAGTTCATGTCGGCGGAGAAGCCCGAATCACGGAACACGGTAAAACCTTCCTTCAGCGACAGCTGGAACCAGTCGCGGCAGGTCACGCGATTGCCCGACCAGTTGTGGAAGTATTCGTGGGCGACGATCGCCTCGACCCGCTGGTGCGCGGCGTCGGTGGCGGTTTCGGCGCGGGCCAGCACGGCGCTGGAGTTGAAGATATTGAGGCCCTTGTTCTCCATGGCGCCCATGTTGAAATCGTTGACCGCGACGATCATGAAGATGTCGAGGTCATACTCGCGGCCGTAGGTTTCTTCGTCCCAGCGCATGGATTTTTTCAGGCTGGTCATGGCGTGCTGGCACTTGTCGATATTTTCCGGCTCGACGTAGATGCGCAGTGCCACTTCACGCTGGGTCATGGTGGTAAAGCTGTCTTCGACACACCACAGGTCACCGGCCACCAGCGCGAACAGGTAGGCGGGTTTCTTGAACGGGTCCTCCCAGGTTGCCCAGTGACGGCCGTCTTCGCCGGGGCCGCTGGCAATCGGGTTGCCGTTGGAGAGCAGCACCGGGTAGCGGTGTTGCTCGGCGATCACCGTGGTGGTGAAGGTGCTCATCACGTCGGGGCGGTCGAGGTAGTAAGTGATCTTGCGGAAGCCCTCGGCCTCGCACTGGGTGCAGAACATGCTGCCGGACTTGTACAGGCCTTCCAGGGCGGTGTTGGTTTCCGGGTGGATGCGCACGCTGGTGTCGACCGTGAAGGTCTCGCGGGTCGGATGCAGGGTCAGGTGGCTGTCCGTCAGCTGGTAGTCAGCCTCGCTCAGTTCCTGGTCGCCGAGGTTGACGGTCAGCAACTCCAGTTGCTGGCCGTCGAGTACCAGCGGCGGCAGGCCGGCGCCACGCTCGGGGTTACGGCGCATTACCAGCTGCGCGTGGACCAGGCTGTGGTCCTCGAACAACTCGAAGGTCAGGTGCGTCTCTTCGATCAGGTAGTCCGGCGCCTGATAGTCCTTCAGGTAAATCATCTTCGGTTGTTCGGTGCGCATGGGTGGCATCCTTCTACTGATGCACGGCGAGCTGGTAGGCCGTGTACTTACGAATATTGATAACGCCGGTGTCGAAGATCAGGTATTGGCCCTTGATCCCCAGCAGCGTGCCTTCGGCAATCGGGTTCTTGTCCAGGTTGAAGCTGACGATCTTGGCTGGATACTGCTCCACCGGGTAGCGGATTTCCAACGGTTCGAGGTCGGTTACCGGTTGGATGGCCTGCAGGCCGAAGCGTTCCTGCAATTGCAGCAGGCCATCGGCGCAGGAGGCGAACAACTCGTCGCGCACCTGCTTGAGGTCCACCGCCGCCGCGTCACCCTTGAGCAACGCACGCCAGTTGGTCTTGTCCGCCACCTGGCTGCGCAATACATCCTCGACAAACCCGGATTGCTGGCGCGTCGCCACGCGCATGATCGGCAGCGCCTGGCTGGCGCCCTGGTCCAGCCAACGCGTCGGCAATTGGGTGGCACGGGTGATGCCGACCTTGATGCCCGACGAATTGGCCAGGTACACCACGTGGTCGGTCATGCAGAATGTCTCGCCCCAGCCCGGATCGCGGCAGGTGCCGGCGTCGTAATGGCAACGCTCGGGGCTCATGATGCACAGGTCACACTGGGCCAGCTTGGTCATGCACGGGAAGCAATAGCCCTGGCTGAAGCTGGTCTTGGTCTTGCGGCCGCAATGGCTGCAATGGATGGCGCCGAGGTATTCCAGGCGTACATGGGTGCCGATCAGGGGGTTGACCGGCACCTCGGTATCGCCCAGGCGAAACGCGTATTGAACGGTCGGCTCACCGAGTTGCGCCGACATTTTGCTGACTGCACCGCGACCAATTTCAATCAATGGATCGCATCCGACTTGAACAGGATGTTCGGCACGGTGGTCGACTTCGACTGGCATTCCTGCGGGCCCATGTAGCCGGTGCGCTGGTCTTCCGGCAGGTTCTGGATCTCCCAGGCGATCATGGCCTGCAGGGACAGCTCGCGCTGCTCGGCACTGAGCTTGCGGCCATCGGACCACTTGCCGATTTCCACGGCGAGCTTGAGGCTCGCGTAGATGTCCGGGGTGATGTTTTCGATCATTTCAGCAAAAGACGACATGTGAACAACCTCTGATAACGGTCGCTGGTTCAGCGAGTACATGGGTGACAGGGCCTGGCCCGTCAGAATTCCTTGGAGAGCTTGACCTGTACCAGCTCCTTGTCGAGCAAGCGCCGGAAGATCTGCGGCGCGGCAAAGGTGTAGGCGGCAAACGCCAGCCACACCCAGTTGACCATCTCGGCCACTTGCGGATAGCCCTGGGCTGTCAGGGTAATGACCACTACACGGTAGACCACAAACATGAACAAAAGCAGGATGATGGCGCGGGTAGCGCTGCGCTCGTTCATCCAACTGTTGAAACGCCACCAGGTGCCGAGGAACACATTGCTGCGAGCCTTGACGGCGGTGAGCAAATGCAGCGCCGCGACGTTTGTGGCGTTTTCCTGCAGGGCCCAGATCGCGTGGTCACGGGCGCCGTTGATGTCACCTTCGCGCAGCAACAGGTGACCAAGCACCACCACCGCGGCCGCGTTCGAAGGGTCTGCCTGTAAAGCCTGGCGGGCGAATTGATACGCCTGGTCCCAATGGCTGCTGGCGCGGTGGAACTGCGCCATGGCCACCAGGTTGGCCGGATCGTCCGGCCCCAGTTCCAGGGCTTTTTCCAACGGCTCGCGGCTCTGTGCCAAACGGCCGGTCAACTGATACAGGTCGGCCAGGCAACGATAGTTCACCGGGTTGAGCGGCTCCATATCCAGCAGTTGGGTCACATGGTCCTGCGCCAACTTGAACTTGCGTAAGGCGATGGCGACTTGCGCGGCCGCGTAATGGGCCAACGGCAGTTGTGCATCGGCGGCCAGGGCCAGTTGCACTTCACGCTTGGCGGCATGCACCCGGCGCATGTTCATCAGGCAGATCGCCAGCAAGGCGTGGGCTTCGGCCGAATGCGGGTCGCTGGCGAGCAATTGGCGCAGCGCGTCGATTGCGCCGTCGTTATGGTCGGCCTGCAGGCGTTGGTAGGCCAGTTGCAGCAGATAGTCGGTATTCATCAGCTCACCACCAGATACCACAGGGTGTACGGCAGCCATTTGACGACCATGCCTTTAAGCACGAAGCCACCAATCAACGCCAAGGGAAAACCAAAGCGGCTCAACTCGCCGCCGTAATACTGGTAAATCTCGATGGTCGCGTTTTGCTGCATGTACAGCAGGTAGCCAATGGTGAGTTTCCACACCACCAGCACCAGCAAGGCGTATTGAATTTCCGCCTGGGTCTGGAGATAACCGGCGCCCACCAGTTGCAGCAGTACAAACCCGATCACCAGGCTGCCCAGCAGCGCCACACCCGCAAGTATCCACTCGCGCACGCGCGTCGGACTGCCGACGGCAATCGAGTTGAACACAAACCACGGCAAGCCCAGCCAGGCACCGCCGAGCATCAAGCCTAACAGCGGCCAGAACGGCGAAACCGCCCACTTGGCCAAGGCCCCCGGACGCGGTTCATCTTCGATGCGGTAACCACCGTACTGCGCCATCAGCGGCCCTTCCCGTGTTTGTCGAGGAAGGCCAGGACTTCGTCGTACTGGTTGCCTTCATTGGCGTACCGCGCGTAGTTACGCGCCGTGGTCAGCCATTCCAGGGTCGTGGCGCGCACTTCTTTCAACGCCGCCTTGAAATGCCGATCGCAGATGGACTGCTCGGTGCCACTGTCGATCGAGGCCTCAATCGCTTCGTCAGCCGCAGTCTCCACCAGCTCGCTGAGGTCGGCGCCGGAGAACCCCGAGGTGTTCTTGGCCAGGAAGGCAAAGTCGATGTCGTCAGCCATAGGGCGACCTTTCATCATCGACTTGAGCATGCTTTCCCGCGCCGGACGGTCCGGTGGCGGCACAAACAACACCCGGTCAAAACGGCCAGGGCGACGGAACGCCGAATCCACCGACCATGGCACGTTGGTCGCCGCGAGAATCAGCACGCCATGGTTGTCATTGGTGAAGCCATCCATTTCGGAGAGGAACTGGCTCACCAGCTTGGACGACGTCGACTCACGGGTATTGGCACGCTTGCCACCCAGCGCCTCGACCTCGTCAAAAAACATCACCGCCGGCGCCTGGGCCCGCGCCTGTTCGAACAACGCGTGCAACTTGCGCTCGGACTCGCCGATGTACATGTCCAGTACATCGGAAATTGCCACGTTGAAGAAGGTTGCCTTGCACTCCCCCGCCGTAGCGCGGGCCAGCATGGTCTTGCCGCAACCCGGCGGACCGTACAACAGCACACCGCCGCCGACTTTCTTGCGAAAGCGCTGGAACAGGCCCGGCTTCTGGTACGGCAGGATGATCTTTTTATGGATGGTCTTTTTCAGCTCATCCAGGCCACCGATGTCGTCAAAGGTCAGGGTTTCCTTTTCCGGCACCAGCAGGCGCACCACTTCGCTCTGGTCGGTGTCGTCATTGGAGATCACGCGCAAGCGCGGGCGGCCCTCGGCACCTGGAAAGTCCACCACCGACACGTTCAAGCGGCGCCACAACGCCATATCTTCCAGGGCCGGGTTGGCATCCACTGCCGCCCGGTATTCCACCTGGGCCTCTTTAAGGCGCTCGAGCGCTGCCAGGGTGCGAGCCTTGAGCAGGCGCGCGGCTGGGTCTTCACCCTCGATCAAAGGCAATGCCTTGTGCGCCTGGCCGGCGGCCAGCAGTAGTTGGGCGGCCGCCAGCTTCAACGCCGGGGCGTCAGGCCACTGCTCAAGGTCGGCGGGCAACAGCTTCAGCCCGCGCTCATGCTCGCCGCGCTCAAGGCTGGCACCGAGCAGCAGGGTCAGCAGCGCGACGTTACCGGGGGCAGCGGACAGCGCGGCCTCCAGTTGGTCGAACGTCGAATCATCCATGGAGTTTCCTCAAAAGTGCGTTTGCAGCGCGCAGGGGCTCATGTGAGCACCTCCGGCCGCTCGACATCGACCCACACGAACTTACGCGGGTCGAGGCGGGTTTCCTGGTCCAGCCGATACGCCACCAGCTTGCCGTACAGCACCGCGCTGTAGTCCAGGCACGCCAGGTTCGGGCGGATCGGCGCCGGTTTGCCGCTGCGCCAGTAATGGCCGACGAACAGCAAGGGTTCGTCGGCGCCGTAGCGCAGCAGGGAATTCTTTTCATGGGGCGACAATGGCGTGCGCGCCACCGGCTCCGGCAGTGCGTCGGGCTGGAACACGATGTCGCCGTAGGTCTTAGGGTCGTCTTCCCAGAACTTGGTGCGGAAGAACGAGCGCGTCAGGCCATCGCCACCGGTCAGCGTCAGGCCATCCGGCAGGCGCATATCGGTGCCGCGCAACAGGCGGTCGAAGGCGTTGCAGGCAAAACTGCCGGGCACGGCGGCGGCCTGCAGGAAGTGCTGGTCGATGCAGCCATCCGGGAACGTCGCGCGCAGCGGTTGGATAAAGCCGTCATCCCAGCACGCATGCACCACGCGGAAGCGCCCGGCATCGACAAACAGCGGCATGTCGTAGAACCAGGCGAGGAAGTCGTGCCAGTCGGCCGGGTGCTGCTCGAACTGGGTCAGGGTCTCGTGGATCAGCCGCTCATGCCGTGGGGTGTGCTCACGCACGAACTGCCTGCCACTGCCCGGCGGCGCCGGTGTGGCCCAACCCAGTGCATTGAACTCGTGGTTGCCCATGATGCACAGCGCCTGGCCGGCCTCGGCCATGTCGTGGACGATATGCAGCGCCTCGCGAATGCGTGGGCCACGGTCGATGATATCGCCGAGGAACACCGCCATGCGCGAAGGATGGCGCCAGGTGCCGCCCTGCTTGTGGTAACCCATCTGGTCGAGCAAGTGCTCAAGGGTATGAGCGCAACCGTGCACGTCACCAATCAGGTCGTAGCTACGCGCGGGATCGAGCATCAGTCGCCTCCACCCCCCAAGCGGCTGCCCCAGCCCAACTTGGTGCGGCACACTTCGTAGTAGTTGTGATCCAGCGGGTGGATCAAGCGCAACTTCTGTGCCTTCTTGCTCACGGTGATGGTGTCACCGGGGGCGCAGGTGAAATGGTTCTGCCCGTCGCAGGAGACTTGCGGGTAGATCTGCATGTCTTTGGACACCACGATTTTCAGCTCACTGTTGCCATCGACCACAATCGGTCGGCTGGACAACATATGGGGGTACATCGGCACGATCACAATGGCATCGAGCTTGGGGTGCATGATCGGGCCACCGGCCGACAGCGCATAGGCGGTGGAGCCGGTCGGGGTGGCGACGATCAGGCCGTCGGCCTTCTGGCTGCACACGAACTGGCCGTCGATATACAGCTCGAATTCGATCATCCGCGTGGACTTGCCGGGGTGCAGCACCACGTCATTGAGCGCATCGCCCTGGCCGATGGCTTCGCCGTGGCGGCGCACTTCGGCCTGCAGCAGGAAGCGGTTTTCCACCAGGTAATGGCCGTCGAGCACCTTGGCCACTTCGACTTCCAGCTCATCGGGGCGGATATCGGTGAGAAACCCCAGGCTGCCACGGTTGATCCCCAGCACCGGCACGTTATGCCGCGCCAGGGCCCGGGCCGCGCCGAGCAGGCTGCCGTCGCCGCCGACCACGATGACCATGTCGCAGACTTCGCCGAGCATCTTGCGCGAGGAGGTTTGCAGGCCGTGACCGGGAAGGATTTCAGCGATGGTGTCTTCGAGGATCACATGCAGGTGGCGTTCCAGCAGGAATTTTTTCAGCCGGCGGACGGTGTCCAACACCTGGGTACTGCCCAGGCGACCGATAATGCCGATATTGCGAAAGTGCTCCATGGGGCTCCTGCGGGATTGGGGGGTGGGGCAAAAAAGAAACGATTATGGGCGAAAGGCCGGCTCAGGCAAAATCCTTTGTCGCCGTGAAGCCTTGATGACAACGGTTCTCAGCCCCCTGCGCAACGGTTAAAAGGCTATGCTCGGACCATGACTGTGTTCCCGGATTTGCACAACCTGCCCCGCCAGCTGCGCCACCCCGAGGTGCGCGACCTGGCGTGGGTGATGCTTGCCCCGCCGATGCTCGCGCAGACACCGTGGCCACAGCGCCACCCGCTGGCGGGCAGCGACTGGGTGCAGGCGCCCGACCTCCTTGAACACTGGCTACGTGCACTCGACCGGGACAGCCGTGCCTTGCAGCACTGGTTGAGCCTGTCACGCACCCGGCGCCTGGGCCTGTACTACGAACGCCTGTGGCAGTTCGCCGTGCAGCATGCGCCGGGGGTGGAACTGCTCGCCGCCAACCTGCCGATCCGCCGCGCCGGGCACACCCTGGGCGAGCTGGACATGCTGCTGCGCGACCGTGATGGCGTGCACCACCTGGAACTGGCGATCAAACTCTACCTGGGCCCGCAGGACGGCAACGGCCAGGACACCGCGCAGTGGCTGGGCCCAGGCTGCCATGACCGACTGGACCGCAAGCTGGCGCACCTGGCCCAGCATCAACTGCCGATCTCGGCGCGGGCAGAAAGCCGCGAGGTGTTGGCGGCCCTGGATATTCAGCAGTTTGATGCGCACCTGTGGCTCGGCGGGTATTTGCTCTATCCCTGGCCTGGGCTGGCCGAACCGCCCCACGGCGCACACCCGCAGCATCTGCGCGGGCGCTGGTTGCATCAGCGGGACTGGCGGGATTTTGTCAGCGCCAGTGCGCCAGGTCGCTGGCAACCATTGCCCCGGCACGCGTGGCTGGCGCCGGCGCACTACCCGGCGGATGAAGTGTGGAGTGAAGCACAGATGCAGGCCTGGCTGGCAGACCTTGATCCGATGGCGCCTGCGCAGTTGCTGGTGCGCATGGTGCAGAACGGCGAGGATTGGGAGGAAGCCGAGCGCTTGTTCCTGGTGGCGGATCTTTGGCCGAATGTGCCGGGGGCTGGCTGATAGAGTGTGTGGTGTATGTGAGGGCCTCATCGGGGGCAAGCCCCCTCCCACACTGACTGCATTCCAAATGGGTGTACTCGATCAAATGTGGGAGGGGGCTTGCCCCCGATGGCTGTGGTACCGCCACTACACCTCATCGATATGCCGATAATCCAACTGCAACCCCACCGCCAGCTCCTGGGCCCGCCCCAGCCTGATCGGCCCGCGCTCGATATCCACCAGCAACCCCGCACACGCCAGTAACGGCAACCCGACGATATCCTTGAGGCGCCCATCCGTAATCACCAGTACACGCTGCTGCTCGGCCGGATAACGCTTGCGCCGCGCCACCAGCCAATGCGCGGCCTCGGTCAGCGCCGCCAGCAACGGCGTACCACCGCCCGCGCCCAACTGATCCAGCCAGCCCGCCAGGCCTTTCGCTGCTTTCAAACCCTGTACCTGCCACTTCGGTGCCTGGCCGCTGGCAGTCAACAACGCCATGCGCGCCCGTTGCCGGTAGGCGTCGTCAAACAGCTGGGCGAGCAAGCCCTTGGCGTCGGTTAATGCACGATGCCGCCGCGTGGACGCCGACGCATCCACGATCACCAGCCACAACTCATGGGCCGAGCGGCTGCGCAGGTGGTAGCGCAGGTCTCCACGGGAGTGCGGCCGGCCGCCGAGCAAGGTGCCCGGCCAGTTGATCGAACCCTGCTGTGCGCCGCGTGCCTTGCCCTGCCTGCCGTTGTCCAGTCGCCCCGCCTTGGGCCGGGCATCCGCCCCCGCGTCAGGTCGGGGGCGAATGCCTAGGGCTTTTTTGGCCAGGCAGGCACGTCTCGGCGAGCGCCAGTGGGCAGTGCCGGTGCGGGCATATCGCCCCATTGGCCTTGGCCGGGCGAGGTGTCCGAGGGTGTCGGCGCCTGCCCTTGATTGGGTGGGCTGGCCGGTGGGGATTGCACCTGGCGACGGTGGCGCAAGGCAAATTCCGCCACTGCTTCGATGTCTTCTTCGGCAATGGTATCCGCGCCCCGCCACGCCGCGTGGGCCCGGGCGCCGCGCAGCCAGACCAGGTCGGCGCGCAAGCCGTCGACACCGGCAGCAAAGCAACGCTCGGTGATCTGCGCCAGGGCCTGATCATCCAGCTCGATACTGTCCAGCCGCGCCCGCGCCTGGGTACAGCGCTGGCGCAGCGCCGCCTGTTGCCCGGCCCACTGGGTGCAGAACGCGGCGGGGTCGCTGTCGAAATCCAGGCGCCGCCGAATAATCTGCCCGCGTTCGGCCGGCAGCGTCTGCCCGCTCAGCGCCACGTTGAAACCGAAGCGGTCCAGCAGCTGCGGGCGCAACTCGCCCTCCTCCGGGTTCATGGTGCCGATCAGCACAAAGCGCGCCGAATGGCGATGGGAAATGCCGTCGCGTTCGATCAGGTTGGTGCCGCTGGCGGCGACGTCGAGTAACAGGTCCACCAGGTGATCGGGCAACAGGTTGACCTCGTCGACATACAGCACGCCGCCGTCGGCCTTGGCCAGCACCCCAGGGGAAAACTGCGCGCGGCCTTCGCCCAGCGCGGCATCCAGGTCCAGGGTACCCACCAGGCGCTCTTCGGTGGCGCCCAACGGCAAGGTGACGAATTGGCCGCTGGCCAGCAGATCCGCCAGGCCACGGGCCAGGGTGGATTTGGCCATGCCACGCGGGCCTTCGATCAGCACACCGCCGATCTTCGGGTCGATGGCGGTCAGGCACAGCGCCAGTTTCAGGTCGTCGGCAGCGACCACGGCGGACAGCGGGAAATGGGGAATATCGGTCATCCGTTCTCTCTTTAAATTCTGCTGTACAAGTAATCACCCGGTCATGAGCAAGCTACTTGTGGTGAGCGGGCTTGCCCCGCGCTGGGCTGCGAAGCAGCCCCAATAGGAGCGCTGCAGTGTGCCAGGTAGCTCCGGGACTATGTTTTTGGGGCCGCTTCGCAGCCCAGCGCGGGGCAAGCCCGCTCACCACAACAAGCCCGCCAGCCACAACAAGCCGCATCTCGCGTTCTAGCTGTCTTCTTCTATATCCAGCAACAGGTTTTCCAACGCCTCGCGGTACGCCCCCGGTTCCTGCCACAAACCGCGCTGCTGGGCTTCGAGCAGGCGCTCGGTCATATCGCGCAGCGCCGCAGGGTTGTGCTGCTGCACGAACGCGCGGGTGTCAGGGTCCAGCAGGTAGGCGTCAGCGAGCAACGCATATTGATGATCGTCGATCAGCGCCGTAGTGGCGTCGAAGGCGAACAGATTGTCCACGGTCGCGGCCATTTCGAACGCACCTTTATAGCCATGGCGCTTGACCCCTTCGATCCACTTGGGGTTGGCGGCGCGGGAACGGATCACCCGGTTCAGCTCTTCCTTCAAGGTGCGAATCCTGGGCAGGTCCGGCTGGCTGTGGTCGCCGTGATAGCTGGCGGCCTTGTCGCCGCTCAGGGTTTCCACGGCGGCGAGCATGCCGCCCTGGAATTGGTAGTAGTCGTTGGAGTCGAGCAGGTCGTGCTCACGGTTATCCTGGTTCTGCAACACCGCCTGCACCTGGCTCAGGCGCTGGGCGAACTGCTCGCGGGCGGCGGTGCCTTCATCGGAACCGCCATAGGCGTAGCCGCCCCAGTTCAGGTAGACCTCGGCCAAGTCCTCGCGGCTTTGCCACAGACGCCCGTCAATGGCGCCCTGCACGCCGGCGCCATAGGCACCGGGCTTGGCCCCGAAGATACGCCAGCCGGCCTGTTTCGCCGCGGCCTCCGCATCCAGGCCGGAGGCCAGCAATGCCGCGCGCTCACTGCGCACCTTGGCGGCCAGCGGGTTCATGTCGTCCGGCTCATCCAGGGCCGCCACGGCTTGTACCGCCGCGTCGAACAGGCGAATCAGGTTGGCGAAGGCATCGCGAAAAAACCCGGACACGCGCAAGGTGACGTCCACGCGCGGGCGGTCCAACAGGCTGATGGGCAGGATTTCAAAATCATCCACCCGTTGACTGCCGGTGGCCCACACCGGCCGCACGCCCATCAGCGCCATGGCCTGGGCAATGTCGTCGCCACCGGTGCGCATGGTGGCCGTGCCCCACACCGACAGGCCGAGTTGGCGCAGGTGGTCGCCGTGGTCCTGCAGGTGCCGTTCAAGTATCAGGTTGGCGGACTGGAAGCCGATGCGCCACGCGGTGGTGGTGGGCAGGTTGCGCACGTCAACGGTGAAGAAATTGCGCCCGGTCGGCAGCACATCCAGGCGCCCCCGGCTCGGCGCGCCGCTTGGCCCAGCCGGCACAAAGCGCCCGCCGAGGGCCTCCAGCAAGCCGCGCATTTCCGCCGGGCCGCAGGCGTCGAGGCGTGGCGCCACGACGATGCGCAGGCTTTCGATCACCGCCTTCACTTCTTCCCAGCCGGGCTCTTCCAGCTGTTCCAGCGGCCCTTCCAACGCCTGCTCGATCATTCGCGCAGCGTACAGTTCCAGGCGCTCGCGGGTATCCCCGGCGGTGCGCCACTGCTGCCCATCGATCTTCTGCAACACTGCCGGGCGTCGCCCGGTCCAGGGCTCGGCCAGGGCACAGTCCAGGGGGTCAAAACCCAGCGCGAACGCCTTGGCCAACACGCGCAGCAGGCTCGATTGCGGGCCACGGCCGTCGCCACGCGGGATGCGCAGCAAGGCCAGCAAGGTGTCGATGCGCAAGCGGCCCACGGGGGACTCGCCAAAGATGTGCAGGCCGTCGCGGATCTGCGACTCCTTCAAGTCGCACAGGTAGGTGTCGAGGCGCGGCAGCCAGATAGCGGCATCGGCGTCGCCATCCAGTTCAAGCTCCTGATCGATGCGGGTTTCGCGCACCAGCTTGAGGATGTCTTTTTGCAGCTCGCGGGCCCGGCGTGGGTCGAGCAGTTGGGCTTCGTAATATTCGTCCGCCAACAGCTCAAGGTCCCGCAGCGGCCCGTAGGTTTCGGCGCGGGTCAGCGGCGGCATGAGGTGGTCGATGATCACCGCCTGGGTACGCCGCTTGGCCTGGGCGCCCTCGCCCGGGTCATTGACGATAAACGGGTAGATGTTCGGCAGCGGTCCCAGCAGCGCATCCGGCCAGCAGTTTTCCGAGAGTCCCACGCCCTTGCCCGGCAGCCATTCGAGATTGCCGTGCTTGCCCACATGGATCACGCCATGGGCGCCGTAGGTGTGGCGCAACCAGAAGTAGAACGCCAGGTAGCCATGGGGCGGCACCAGGTCCGGGTCGTGGTACACCGCGCTGGCATCCACCTGGTAACCCCGGGCCGGCTGGATGCCGACGAAGGTCTGGCCCAGGCGCAGGCCGGCGATCATCAGGCGGCCGTCACGGAACATTGGATCGTTGTGCGGGGCCCCCCATCGCTCCAGCACCGCCTGGCGGTTGGATTCAGGCAAGCGATTGAACATGGCCTGGTAGTCGTCCAGGCCCAGGCTTTGATGACAGGGGCGCAGGTCGAGGCTGTCGAGGTCGTTGGTGACGCCGCCGAGCAGGTCATGGATCAGCGCAGTGCCGCTCTCAGGCAGTTGATCCGGCACCGGATAGCCTTCGGCCTGCAGGGCACGCAGGATATTCAGCGCGGCAGCCGGGGTGTCCAGGCCCACACCATTGCCGATACGACCATCGCGGGTCGGGTAGTTGGCAAGGATCAGGGCGATGCGTTTATCCCCATTCGGCACCCGTGCCAGCTCGACCCAACGGCGCGCCAGTTCGGCGACGAAATCCATGCGTTCGGGCGCTGCGCGGTAGCACACCACGTCCGACTGGCTGCGCTCGCTGCGCCAGGCCAGATCCTTGAAGCTGATCGGCCGGCTGATAATCCGCCCGTCCAACTCGGGCAAGGCAATGTGCATCGCCAGGTCGCGCGGGCCCAGGCCTTGCTCGCTGGCCTGCCAGCCCGGCTGGTTATCCTGGGCGCAGATCGCCTGGATCACCGGGATATTGCGGCGAAACGGCCGCAGATGCGGGGCTTCGGGGCTGGATTGGGCAAAACCGGTGGTGTTCAGGATCACCGCCGCGCCGACCTCATCCAGCAGGTCCTCGACCACCGTCAGGCAGCCGGGCTCTTTCAAACTGGCCACCGCCATCGGCAACGGGTTAAGGCCCGCCGCTTGCAAACGCTGGCAGAACACATCGATAAAACCGGTATTGGCCGCCTGCAGGTGGGAGCGGTAGAACAGCACCGCCGCCACGGGCCAATCCGCGTGCCAATCGGTCTGCCAGTCATTGAGGCGAGGGTTGGCTTTGTGCGGGTGATAGATCGCGGTGCGCGGCAAGGTCTGCGGCTCGGACCACGGGTAATCGCGGTCCAGGTAGCCGCTGGCCAGGCAGCGGAAAAAATCCAGCGCGTTAGCGAGCCCGCCCTGGCGCAGAAAGTGCCACAGGCGGTCGCGCTGTTCGGCACTCACCGTGCTCAGGCCGCTGAGTTCCGGGTCCGGGCGGTCATCCCCCGGCACCAGGATCAGCGTAACGCCGCGCTCGGCCAGCTCCACCAGGCGCTCGATACCGTAGCGCCAATAAGCGATGCCGCCGTGCAGGGAAATCAGGATGACCTTGGCGTGGCGCAGCACCTCGTCGACATACAAATCGACCGAGGCGTGGTTCTGCACCTGCATCGGGTTGGCGAGGCGCAGGCTGGGGTAATCCTCGGGCAACTGCTGGGCCGCTTCGGCCAGCAGCGCCAGGCTGGAATCGCCGCTGCACAGGATCACCAGTTCGGCGGGAGTTTGGCCAAGGTCGGCAATATTGTCGTCCGCGACGAAACCACCGGGCTGAGTCCTGAGCAGGTGCATGGGTTAAACGCTGAGGGCGGCGCGCAGTTGCGCTTCGAGGCCCGCGGCGTCCAGCTCTTGGCCGATCAGCACCAGCCGCGTGATGCGCGCTTCGTCGGCGCCCCAGGCACGGTCGAAGTGCTTGTCGAAACGCGTACCCACACCCTGGATCAGCAGGCGCATCGGCTTGTTCGGGATGGCGGCGAAGCCTTTGACGCGCAGGATGCCGTGCTGAACCACCAATTGGTTCAGGGCGTCGAGCAGCAGCGCTTCGTCGGCTTGGGGCAGGTCGATGGAGATGGAATCGAAGGCGTCGTGATCATGCTCGTCTTCACCTTCGTGGTGATGATCGTGGTGGCTATGGCGAGCGTCGATATGTTCTTCGGACCCCGCGCCCAGGCCAATCAATACGTCCAACGGCAGGCGACCGCTGCTGGCTTCGATGATCTTCACCGCCGGCGGCAGCTCTTCAGCGACTTCCAGGCGCACACGGGCCAGGTCTTCGGCGCTGATCAGGTCGGATTTATTGAGGATCACCAGATCGGCGCTGGCCAGCTGGTCGGCAAACAGCTCGTGCAGCGGCGATTCATGGTCCAGGTTCGGGTCGAGCTTGCGCTGGGCGTCGACCTGGTCCGGGAACGCGGCAAAGGTGCCGGCGGCCACGGCCGGGCTGTCGACCACGGTGATGACCGCATCAACCGTGCAGGCGCTGCGGATTTCCGGCCACTGGAAGGCCTGCACCAAGGGTTTTGGCAGGGCCAGGCCCGAGGTTTCGATAAGGATATGGTCGAGGTCGCCGCGACGGGCGACCAGTTCGCGCATCACCGGGAAGAACTCTTCCTGCACCGTGCAGCACAGGCAGCCGTTGGCCAGCTCGTACACACGGCCGTTGGCCTCTTCTTCGGTGCAACCGATGGAGCACTGCTTGAGGATCTCACCGTCGATACCCAGCTCGCCGAACTCGTTGACGATCACCGCAATACGACGGCCCTGGGCGTTGTCGAGCATATGGCGCAGCAAGGTGGTCTTGCCCGAGCCGAGGAAGCCGGTAACGATGGTGACGGGAAGTTTGGCCAGTGTTTTCATCGGATGCCCTTTGGGGCGGGCATACGGGACGATAGGCCCTGCGGCGGCGCGCAGCAGCAGATTTCGTCACCGGATCACCCCGCCCGGTTGAATTGGAAAATCGGTGGCGAGGCAGGTCTCCTGGCTTGGGGCTTGCGGGTCTTGCGACCGGCGCCGACTGCGCCTTCCCGCCGCAGTGGCAGTGGCGTGGCAGTCAGATAAACCCTTCACAGTTGCGGGGGCAGCCGCGGCTTGGACCGCGTTCCCTTCTTAGCTTCGGCCTGGGCCGAAGAACCTCGAGGGTGCAAGGCTACAGGGGCTCGCCGCATTTGACTACCGTCCCCGGCCCATGCTCTCCTACACATCTTGTTTCGGGTGCCCTTCACAGGGTGAAACGGGAAACCGGTGAGTCATGGCGTCATGACGAGTCCGGTGCTGCCCCCGCAACGGTAAGCGAGTGAAGCGTCAGATCCACTGTGCCTGTACGGCATGGGAAGGCGACGCTTTATAGACCCAGTGTCCCTCGCAAGCCCGGAGACCGGCCCGAATAACATCGAATAACAAACCCGCGGTGGGCGGGCGCTGTTAAAACCCTGCGTGCCTGGCTCGCGGGGTTTGCATGCGCTCGTGTCACCCTGACACCTGAAAGGGACGCGCCATGTCGATCATCAGCAGCACCTCGCACACCGCCAGCAGCTCCGCCACCCTCAGCCAACGCCTGACCGCCGCCATCGGCGCGTCGATCCTTGGCGCGTGCCTGGTGTATTTCGCCGGTTTCTCCCATATCGAGGCGGTGCACAACGCGGCCCACGATACCCGCCACAGCGCCGCGTTCCCGTGCCACTGAGGCCTGCCGACATGATCAAGCGTATTGCGCAAACCGCAGGGTTCACCGGCTTGCTGGCCGCCCTGCTGCTGACCCTGCTGCAAAGCTTCTGGGTCGCTCCGCTGATTCTGCAGGCGGAAACCTTTGAAAAAGCCCCGGCCGCGACCGAAGTCGTGCACGAGCACGCCGCTGGCGCCGCTGCACACTCCCACGACGCCGAAGCCTGGGAGCCCGAAGACGGCTGGCAGCGTGTGCTGTCGACCACCGGCGGCAACCTGGTGGTGGCCGTCGGCTTCGCCCTGATGCTGGCCGGCCTCTACACCCTGCGCGCACCGACCCGCACGGCCCAAGGCTTGCTGTGGGGCCTGGCCGGTTACGCGACTTTTGTGCTGGCGCCCACCCTGGGTCTGCCACCGGAGCTGCCGGGCACTGCCGCCGCCGACCTGGCGCAACGGCAAATCTGGTGGATCGGCACCGCTGCCTCGACGGCTGTGGGTATTGCCCTGATCGTGTTTGGTCGCAACTGGCTGCTGAAAGTCCTGGGCGCGGCGATCCTCGTGGTGCCGCATGTGATCGGTGCACCGCAGCCGGAAACCCATTCGATGCTGGCGCCGGAAGCCCTCGAAGCGCAGTTCAAGATCGCTTCGCAGTTGACCAACGTGGTGTTCTGGCTGGCCCTGGGCCTGATCAGCGCCTGGCTGTTCCGCCGCAACCGCGACGATCAATACTCGGCATGACCCTGGTGGTCGGCCTGGGTTGCCAGCGGGGTTGTGATGTAGACACCCTGCTGGGCCTGTTCGACAGCGCCCTGGCCGAGGGCGGGGTCGAGCGCCAGCGTGTCACCGCACTGGCCAGCATCGACCGTAAACAGAACGAGCCAGGGTTACTCGCCCTGGCCCGACTGCTCGACCTGCCCTTGCAGTGCTTCAGCGCCGGGCAACTGGCCGTTTACGAAGCCCGGCTGAGCCACAAATCGGCGGTCGCGTTTGCCCATACCGGCTGTTACGGCGTCGCCGAAAGTGCCGCCCTGGCCCTGGCCGAACAGCTCTGCGGCGGCCCTGCCCGCTTGTTGATCACCCGCCAGAAAACCGCCCAGGCCACCTTTGCATTGGCCTGCGCCGGCTAAAATCCCGATAATCGCCCTTCCCGATCATGAGCAATCTTCATGCTCGCCCGTTTTTCCACAGGAATTCTCCATGACCATCTACTTCATCGGCGCCGGCCCCGGCGATCCGGAATTGATCACCGTCAAAGGCCAGCGCCTGATCCGCAGTTGCCCGGTGATCATCTATGCCGGCTCACTGGTGCCGGCGGCGGTGCTGGAAGGTCATCAGGCGCAACAAGTGGTCAACAGCGCTGAACTGCACCTGGAACAGATTATCGAACTGATCAAGACCGCCCACGCTAATGGCCAAGACGTGGCACGGGTGCACTCCGGCGATCCGAGCCTGTATGGCGCGATTGGCGAGCAGATCCGTTATTTGCGTGAGTTGGGCATCCCCTTTCAGATCATTCCCGGCGTCACGGCGGTGGCCGCCTGCGCAGCCTTGCTGGAGACCGAACTGACCCTGCCGGACATCGCCCAAAGCGTGATCCTGACCCGCTACGCCGATAAAACCCGCATGCCGGCCGGAGAGGACTTCGACAGCCTGGCCCGCCATGGCACCACCATGGCGATTCATCTGGGGGTCAACCATTTGGAGAAGATCGTCGCCGAACTGCTGCCGCACTATGGCGCGGACTGCCCGATTGCCGTGGTGCACCGGGCGACATGGCCGGATCAGGATTGGGCGGTCGGCACGCTCAGCGATATTGCCGACAAAGTCGCCGCCAAGGGCTTTCGGCGTACGGCGTTGATTGTGGTGGGTCGGGTACTGGCGAGTGATAGTTTCAGTGAGTCGTCGTTGTATCGGGCGGGGCATGCGCACCTTTATCGGCCTTGATTATTTACTTTAAAAAATCAAAGCAATCCATTGATTTGAATAGCTAAACACAAAAAAATGTGGGACGGGGCTTGCCCCCGATGGCGGTGTGTCAGCCTGCTCATGAGTCGACTGAGGCACCGCTATCGGGGGCAAGCCCCCTCCCACATTTGACCTTACTTGTCAGGGAGATAGAGTCAACATTCGAAATTGATTTTTTAATTCACAAATCATCAGCAACACGCTGATTTAACTGAATAAATTCAAAAAAATGTGGGAGGGGGCTTGCCCCCGATGACGGTGTGTCAGCCTGCTCATGAGTCGACTGAGGCACCGCTATCGGGAGCAAGCCCCCTCCCACACTTAATCCTACTTGTTAGATAGATGGCATAACTGCTTGAATTTTAATAATAAAAAACGGCGCTCACGGGCGCCGTTTTTTGTTCGCAGTGAACGCCTTACTCAGTAGTAGGCGTTTTCTTTCTGCGTGTGGTCTGTCACGTCACGGACGCCCTTGAGCTCCGGAATACGCTCGAGCAAGGTCCGCTCGATGCCCTCGCGCAGGGTCACGTCTGCCTGGCCGCAGCCCTGGCAGCCGCCGCCGAACTTCAATACGGCAATGCCGTCATCGACGACGTCGATCAGGCTGACCTGACCGCCGTGGCTCGCGAGCCCCGGGTTGATCTCGGTTTGCAGGTAGTAGTTGATGCGCTCGTTGACCGGGCTGTCGGCATTGACATTAGGCACCTTGGCGTTGGGCGCCTTGATGGTCAATTGGCCGCCCATGCGGTCGGTGGCGTAGTCGACCACGGCATCGTCCAGGAAGGCTTCGCTGAAGTTGTCGATATACGCGGTGAAGCTTTTCAGCCCCAGGGCGGTGTCTTCAGGTTTCTCTTCACCGGGCTTGCAGTAGGCGATGCACGTCTCGGCGTACTGGGTGCCAGGCTGGGTGATAAAGACGCGGATGCCGATTCCCGGGGTGTTCTGCTTGGACAGCAGGTCAGCCAGGTAATCGTGGGCGGCGTCGGTAATGGTTATGGCAGTCATGGAAACTCCTCACAGGCTTGCCGGCAGTTTACGCCAAAATATTACGCAGGTACAAAGTCCGAGTAATTTTGTCGGAAAAGACGCTGGCCTCTGTCAGAGGTTTTCATAACGGTTCATATCCAGCACCCCTTCTTCCACCGGCGTCGTCTCGCGGATGTACTGGGACAAATCGTGGAAATACTGCCAGAACAACGGGTGGCTGCGGCGCACACCCCAGCGGTCGACAATTTTCTCAAAGCGATTGGCGTCCTTGGCCCGCTCCATTTCGGCGACGAATTCGGGCACCTCCTGGGCAGGGATGTTGAACATGAAGTTCGGGTAACTGCTGAGCACTCCAGGGTAAAGGGTCAGCGTGTCCAGGCCCGGCTGATAGCGATAAGCCTCACCCAGCAGAAATGCCACGTTACTGTGGGCGCGATTGCGCAGCAGGCTGTAGACCACGCGCTTACCGCTGGCGGTTTCGACGCGCAGCATCGTCGCTTCAGGTAACTGGTCAATCACCTTGAGCCCCGCCGCCGGGCGTGAAGTCAGGCGGCTGAGCGCCTGTTCGGCGTCCTGCAGCGCCGGGTCGATACCGTCGCGCGAACAAAACGCGCCCCCGCAACGGTTGATCGGATCCGGGCTGGCATTCAGGTCACCGTAGCGGGCAAGCAACTGGTTGGCGAAGTCGCGCTTGGGGTCCTTTTTATCCAGGTGCAAGGCGGTAGGCGTGTCGTCGTCGATGGCTTCGTAATCCAGCCACAGCTTGATCTTGCCGCTGTTCTGGTACCAATCATCCATAAAGGCATCGCGGCTATTGGCCGGCATCAGGCGCAGGAAGTTCTGCTCGGCACCGTTGCGGATCAGGTCGAAGTACAGCCGGGTCTGGGCCTGGTGCGATACGTTGCCGAACACATCGAAATTGACCACCAGTTGGTAGTAGGTGCGTTCGAGCAACGGATAGTCGAACAACCACAGTGTCTGCGGGACTTCACCGATCAGGCCCTTATTCACCGAGGCGCTGTCGAAATGACGGAAGATGCTTAACAGGGCATTGTCATTGCCGGCCCACAAGGTCGACCAACTGGGCGCCGGCAGCTCGGCATAGCTGTCTCGCCGCAGGGCTTCGTACTGGTTGCGCTTATCGCGGTATTCGAGCCACAGGCTGAGCACACTGCCCACGTCGTCATTCTGCCCTGGCATCGCCAGCAACGGCGTGGCCTGGCCGCGATAGCGGGCATCGGTGATGTACAGGTCGTGGTCGGGCGCCTGGAACAACGCCCAGAAATTGTCGCGGATCACGTCCGTGGCAATTTGCCCGCGGCACACCGGCCCGCGAATAAACGTGCGCACAAAGTATTCGGCGTTATCCAGCATGAACTGGTAACGCGCCTGGGCCGGAATCGCCTCGAACGTCTCGAAAGGGTTGGCCCGCCGGCCAGGGCCGTAGCCGGGCAAGGCGCTGACCTGCCAGTCGCCGCTGTAGAACAGGGCTTTGACCCGCGCCATTTTTTCCGCGCTGAGGGGGTAGGTGATATGGGTCTTGTGGACGATCACCCCTTCCACCGGCCACAGACGGTAGTACACGCGGGTGCCGGGATCGTCATTGGGGCGGCGGGTATTGATCAGGTCAATCGGCTGGCCGCTGGGGGTACGCGAGCGCACCCACTGGAAGAAATGCCCAGGCTCACCGTCTTCGAAATACAGATGCGCAATGAACAGATGCTCGAACAACCAACGGGCCACCAGGCTTTCCCGTGCGCCGGGGGCGTTGAGCAGGTTCTCCCATTGCAGCACCTGTGCGGCTTCACGGGCGCTGGGGGCCACGCCCTGCTGGTCAATCGGTGCACCGGAGGCCAGCCAGCGCTGCAGGGTCTGGTACTGCTGGTCGCTCAGGCCGGTGACCGCCAACGGCATGCCCTCCTTGGGATGAGCACCGGCATAGGCGTTGAACTCGCCGGGTGTGGCGCACATGTTTTCGCGGTTCAGGCCCAATACGATCTCTTCGGGCAACCTGGCATTGGGCTTCAGCGCTGCGGTATGCCCCAGCTCCAGCATGCGCGCCATCAACGCGGCCTGGCTGCCCTGGGCGTCGAGTACCGAATAAAAGCCCTTCTGCTGCCAGGCCTGCTTGCCGAAGGCATCATAGAACAAGCGCGTGGTGGGTGTGGCCTGGCTGCGCTCGCCGTCGTAGACCGGCACTTTGGTCGCACCGCGCGCCGCGCCCTCGGCACTGCCCAGGTTGAGCTGGCACGCGGAGTCATAGCACGCATGGCAGGCCACGCATTTCTCGGTGAAGATCGGCTGGATGTCGCGGTTATACGAGATCGCCGGAGCGGGACCTTCTGCCAGAGCGCTGCTGGCTATCAATGCCAGGACGGCGCTGACGATAAGACGAAGTGACATGTATCCGGTCCCGATTCAATGCGTGCGATTTAAAGTGGCGGTGATTCTACCGGGCCATGCACCCGCTCAACATGAGCGATATTCATGCAAAACCCCGGCATGCCGCAAATCCGCACAGGTTTGTTATGATCCACGCCCTCCGTAATGCCTGACCAGAGTAGTCCCATGTCCGATCGTAGCGCTCGTCTGCAAGCCCTTCACCACGCCCTCAAGGAACGCATCCTGATCCTCGACGGCGGCATGGGCACGATGATCCAGAGCTATAAACTGGAAGAACATGACTACCGCGGCAAACGCTTCGCCGACTGGCCGAGCGACGTCAAGGGCAACAACGACCTGCTGGTGCTCACCCGCCCGGACGTGATCGGCGGGATCGAGAAGGCCTACCTGGATGCCGGTGCCGACATCCTCGAAACCAACACCTTCAACGCCACCCGTATCTCCATGGCCGACTACGGCATGGAAGAGCTGGCCTATGAACTGAACGTCGAAGGCGCACGCCTGGCGCGCAGGATCGCCGATGCCAAGACCGCCGAGAACCCGGCCAAGCCGCGTTTCGTCGCCGGCGTCCTCGGCCCGACCAGCCGCACCTGCTCGCTGTCGCCCGATGTGAACAACCCTGGCTACCGCAACGTCACCTTCGATGAACTGGTGGAGAACTACACCGAGGCCACCAAGGGCCTGATCGAAGGCGGCGCCGACCTGATCCTGATCGAGACCATCTTCGACACCCTCAACGCCAAGGCCGCGATCTTCGCCGTGCAGGGTGTGTTCGAAGCACTCGGTATCGAATTGCCGATCATGATCTCCGGCACCATCACCGACGCCTCCGGCCGCACCCTGTCGGGCCAGACCACCGAAGCCTTCTGGAACTCGGTGGCCCACGCCAAGCCGATTTCCGTGGGCCTGAACTGCGCCCTCGGCGCCAGCGAGCTGCGCCCGTACCTGGAAGAGCTGTCCAACAAAGCCAACACCCATGTGTCCGCGCACCCCAACGCCGGCCTGCCCAATGAATTCGGCGAGTACGACGAATTGCCGTCGGAAACCGCCAAGGTCATCGAAGAGTTCGCCCAGAGCGGCTTCCTCAATATCGTCGGCGGCTGCTGCGGCACCACCCCGGGCCATATCGAAGCCATCGCCAAGGCCGTGGCCGGCTACGCGCCGCGCACCATCCCGGACATCCCCAAGGCTTGCCGCCTGTCGGGCCTGGAGCCGTTCACCATTGATCGCAGCTCGTTGTTCGTCAACGTCGGCGAGCGCACCAACATCACCGGTTCTGCGCGTTTCGCCCGCCTGATCCGCGAGGACAACTACACCGAAGCCCTGGAAGTCGCCCTGCAACAGGTGGAAGCCGGCGCCCAGGTGATCGACATCAACATGGACGAGGGCATGCTCGATTCGAAGAAGGCCATGGTGACCTTCCTCAATCTGATTGCCGGCGAGCCGGACATCTCCCGCGTACCGATCATGATCGACTCCTCCAAGTGGGAAGTGATCGAAGCCGGCCTCAAGTGCATCCAGGGCAAGGGCATCGTCAACTCCATCAGCATGAAGGAAGGCGTCGAGCAGTTCATTCATCACGCCAAGCTGTGCAAGCGCTACGGCGCCGCCGTGGTGGTGATGGCCTTCGACGAGGCCGGCCAGGCCGACACCGAAGCGCGCAAGAAGGAAATCTGCAAGCGCTCCTACGACATCCTGGTGGATGAAGTCGGCTTCCCACCGGAAGACATCATCTTCGACCCGAACATCTTCGCAGTCGCCACCGGCATCGAAGAGCACAACAACTACGCCGTCGATTTCATCAACGCCTGTGCCTATATCCGCGACGAGCTGCCGTATGCGCTGACCTCCGGTGGCGTGTCCAACGTGTCGTTCTCGTTCCGCGGCAACAACCCGGTGCGGGAGGCGATCCACTCGGTGTTCCTGCTGTATGCGATCCGCAACGGCCTGACCATGGGCATCGTCAACGCCGGCCAGCTGGAGATCTATGACCAGATCCCGGCCGAGCTGCGCGATGCCGTGGAAGACGTGGTGCTCAACCGCACCCCGGAAGGCACCGACGCCCTCCTCGCCATCGCCGACAAGTACAAGGGCGACGGCAGCGTAAAAGAAGCCGAGACCGAAGAGTGGCGCGGCTGGCCGGTCAACAAGCGCCTGGAACACGCGCTGGTCAAGGGCATCACCACCCACATCGTCGAAGACACCGAAGAGTCGCGGCAGTCGTTCGCCCGCCCGATCGAAGTGATCGAAGGCCCGCTGATGTCCGGCATGAACATCGTTGGCGACCTGTTCGGCGCCGGCAAGATGTTCCTGCCCCAGGTGGTGAAATCCGCCCGCGTGATGAAGCAGGCCGTGGCCCACTTGATCCCGTTCATCGAGCTGGAAAAAGGCGACAAGCCGGAAGCCAAGGGCAAGATCCTGATGGCCACGGTGAAGGGCGACGTGCATGACATCGGCAAGAACATCGTCGGCGTGGTACTCGGCTGCAACGGCTATGACATCGTCGACCTCGGCGTGATGGTGCCGGCGGAGAAGATCCTGCAGGTGGCCAAGGAGCAGAAGTGCGACATTATCGGGCTGTCCGGCCTGATCACGCCGTCCCTGGACGAGATGGTGCATGTGGCCCGCGAGATGCAGCGCCAGGACTTCCACCTGCCGCTGATGATCGGCGGCGCGACCACCTCCAAGGCGCACACGGCGGTGAAGATCGAGCCCAAGTACAGCAACGACGCGGTGATCTACGTCACCGACGCCTCCCGTGCGGTGGGCGTGGCCACGCAGTTGCTGTCCAAGGAATTGAAGGCCGGCTTCGTCGAGAAGACCCGCCTGGAATACATCGACGTGCGTGAACGCACCTCCAACCGCAGCGCGCGCACCGAGCGCCTGAGCTACCCGGCGGCCATCGCCAAGAAGCCGCAGTTCGACTGGAACAGCTACACGCCGGTCAAGCCCACCTTCACCGGTTCCA
This sequence comes from Pseudomonas sp. GV047, assembly GCF_003058245.1. Classification (NCBI taxonomy): domain Bacteria; kingdom Pseudomonadati; phylum Pseudomonadota; class Gammaproteobacteria; order Pseudomonadales; family Pseudomonadaceae; genus Pseudomonas; species Pseudomonas sp. GV047. Next base: position 162,139 of record NZ_QCWA01000009.1, read on the forward strand.
GGGTGCTGGACAATATCGACCTCAACGTCCTGGCCGAGTACATCGACTGGACCCCGTTCTTTATCTCCTGGGACCTGGCCGGCAAGTTCCCGCGCATCCTGACCGATGAAGTGGTGGGTGAAGCCGCCACCGCGCTGTATGCCGACGCCCAGGAAATGCTCAGGAAACTGATCGACGAAAAACTCATCAGCGCCCGTGCAGTGTTCGGTTTCTGGCCGACCAACCAGGTGCAGGACGATGACCTGGAAGTCTACGGTGAAGACGGCCAGCCGATTGCCAAACTGCACCACCTGCGCCAGCAGATCATCAAGACCGACGGCAAGCCGAACTTCTCCCTGGCCGACTTCGTCGCGCCCAAGGACAGCGGCGTGACCGACTACATCGGGGGCTTCATCACCACCGCCGGCATCGGCGCCGAGGAAGTGGCCAAGGCCTACCAGGACGCGGGCGACGACTACAACTCGATCATGGTCAAGGCCCTGGCCGACCGCCTGGCCGAGGCCTGTGCCGAGTGGCTGCACCAGCAGGTGCGCAAGGAACACTGGGGCTACGCCAAGGACGAGCAACTGGACAACGAAGCGCTGATCAAGGAGCAGTACAGCGGTATCCGCCCTGCCCCCGGTTACCCGGCGTGCCCGGACCACACCGAGAAAGCCCAGTTGTTCCAACTGCTCGACCCCGAGGCCCGCGAAATGCACGCTGGGCGCAGCGGCGTGTTCCTCACCGAGCACTACGCGATGTTCCCGGCGGCGGCGGTCAGCGGCTGGTACTTCGCCCACCCGCAGGCGCAGTACTTTGCCGTGGGCAAGGTCGACAAGGACCAGGTGACCAGCTACACCGCGCGCAAGGGCCAGGACCTGGCCGTGACCGAGCGCTGGCTGGCGCCGAACCTGGGCTACGACAACTAAGCCGGCCTGGATTGTCTATGCTGTCCCTCACACACCTTGTGTCGAGGGATGTATGGACGATCCGGTCAACAACAAGCCGCCGACCTTCTGGCAGATGCTCCACAGCGTCATGGCCGCCGCCTTTGGCGTGCAGAGCGGCAAGAATCGCGCCCGCGACTTCACCCACGGCAAGCCCAGCCACTTCGTGATCCTGGGCATTCTGTTCACAGCAGTATTCGCCTTGACGCTGTTCGGCATCGTCAAGCTGGTGCTGCACCTCGCCGGCGTCTAGCGCAGCAGCAGGTGCAGGCTGAACGGGTAACGATAGGACACGGGCTTGCCCTGGGCGGACAACGCGCGGAAATCCACCGAGGGTGTCGGCCCCAACAAGCGCCGCGCCTGGCCGGCATCGATCAATTGGAATAGCGCCAACTGCCGGTCGCGTCCGCCATAGGCGCCAATGTCCAGGCCCTTGGCATCGTCATGGACCAACACCATGGCCCAGCCGCCCACGGTGAAATGCCCGGCGACCAGGGACGACAAGCGTCCATCCAGGCGTGCCTGCAGGATCTCCGGCGAGCTGTTGAGCGCGCTGAACAGCACGTCCCTGCCCGGTAACCGCCCACTGCCCTGCAGCGCCTGCATGGCGCCCAGCGCCATCTGATCGTTGGCCGACCACACCAGCGCCGTCTGCGGGTAGCGCTTGAACAGTTGCTTCGCTTGTTCGAAGGCGCGTTCGCGGTTCCATTCGCCGTAGACCAACTGACGCAGGCGCACCTCGGGATGCTCGGCCAGCGCCCGACGCATGCCGCGCTCACGCAATTGCGCCCCCGGGGTGGACTTGGTCCCGGAAAACGCCAACAGGTCGAGGGGCTCGCCCGGCGCAACCGGACCGTGCTGGCGCAACAGATCACGGAGCATCAGGTAGCCAGCCTGTTCATCGTCAGCCACCAGGCTGCCGATCAAACGGATGCCACGGCGGGTTCCCAGCAATTGCGCCTGATCGGAGGTCAGCGCGCTGTTCACCAGCAGCAGCTTGACGCCACTTCCCTCGGCCATGCGCAGGATCTGCGGTGCAACGTACTGCTCATTCACCAGCACCAGGTAATCAGGCCGCTGGCTGCCTTGCAGCACCTCACGCGCCTGGGCCAGCGTGTTGCCGGCATCACGCTCGCCATAACGCACGCGCAAGTCCAGGCCGAGGTCCTTGGCGGCGGCCTGCATGAATTGCGCATAGCTGACCCAGAAGGTTTCCGTCGCCATGCCCGGATTGAGAAACACCACCGACGTTGCATGAGCCATCGCCCCACACGTCGATCCCAGCAACCAGACACACGTAATCAACACCTTCAACATGGATGCTTGAGCCTCGAAAATAGGCCGCCATGATAGTGGCAATGCCTGAACCAATCGAGGGTCAATCAACGTCCTTTATTGGTGGCTGACCCAGAATACGGCCGTTCCCACCACCAGAATGATCAGGAACAGAATGGCCCAGGCATCAACGGTACTGTCAGGTTTACGGGCTTTGGTCGGATTGCTCATTGCATCGCCTCTTGTCGGTTTTATAGGTGATTGCACTCAAACACGCTCACAGTAAAGTTCACGATTGCCCGCATGACAAATGTGGGTATCACGATAACCCTTCTCATTAGTCATTTTGGTTATGTGCATATACTCAAACATCACTTTTGCGCATAAACGCAAACTGGTATCGTGCGCCGGCTCCGTTGGGAGTGCGCGGCCGTGCGCGCAGATTTGCCGAGAACAGGACCTATATGTACGTATACGACGAATACGATCAGCGCATCATCGAGGACCGCGTCAAGCAGTTCCGTGATCAGACCCGACGCTACCTAGCAGGTGAACTGAGCGAAGAAGAGTTCCGCCCTCTGCGCCTGCAAAATGGCCTTTATGTCCAGCGCTTTGCGCCGATGCTGCGGGTGGCCGTGCCTTATGGCCAACTGACTTCGCGCCAGACCCGCATGATGGCCAAGATTGCCCGCGACTTCGACAAAGGCTATGCCCACATCAGTACCCGCCAGAACGTGCAGTTCAACTGGCCGGCCCTGGAAGATGTGCCGGATATCCTGGCTGAACTGGCCACCGTGCAGATGCACGCCATTCAGACCAGCGGTAACTGCCTGCGCAACGTGACCACCGACCAATTCGCCGGGGTTGCCGCCGACGAGCTGATCGACCCACGCCCGTGGTGTGAAATCGTCCGCCAGTGGACCACCTTCCACCCCGAATTCGCCTACCTGCCGCGCAAGTTCAAGATCGCCATCAATGGCTCGACCTCGGACCGTGCCGCCATCGAAGTACACGATATCGGCCTGGAGCCGGTGTACAACGCGGCCGGCGAGCTGGGTTTCCGTGTCCTGGTGGGTGGCGGCCTGGGCCGTACCCCGGTGGTGGGTGCGTTCATCAACGAGTTCCTGCCATGGCAGGACCTGCTGAGCTACCTCGACGCCATCCTGCGCGTCTACAACCGCTACGGCCGTCGTGACAACAAATACAAGGCGCGGATCAAGATCCTCGTCAAAGCGCTGACCCCTGAGGTGTTCGCCCAGAAAGTCGACGCCGAGATGGAGCACCTGCGCGGCGGCCAGACCACCCTGACCGAAGCCGAAGTGCACCGTGTGGCCAAGCACTTCGTCGATCCTGAGTACAAGGCCCTGGGCAACCAGGATGCCGAGCTCGCAGCGCTCGACCAGCAGCACCCAGGCTTCGCCCGCTGGCGCACCCGCAACACCCTGGCGCACAAAAAGCCGGGCTATGTGGCGGTGACCCTGTCACTGAAACCGACCGGTGTTGCACCGGGTGACATCACCGACAAGCAGCTGGACGCCGTCGCCGACCTGGCCGAGCGCTACAGCTTCGGCCAGCTGCGCACCTCCCACGAGCAGAACATCATCCTCGCGGACGTTGAGCAGAGCCAATTGTTCACCCTGTGGGGCGAGCTGCGCGAAGGCGGTTTCGCCACGCCGAACATCGGCCTGCTGACCGACATCATCTGCTGCCCGGGCGGCGATTTCTGCTCCCTGGCCAACGCCAAGTCGATCCCGATTGCCGAATCGATCCAGCGCCGTTTCGACGACCTGGACTACCTGTTCGACATCGGCGAGCTGGACCTGAACATCTCCGGTTGCATGAACGCCTGTGGTCACCACCACGTCGGCCACATCGGCATCCTGGGCGTGGACAAGAAAGGCGAAGAATTCTACCAAGTGTCCCTGGGTGGCAGCGCCAGCCGCGATGCGAGCCTGGGCAAGATCCTCGGCCCGTCCTTCGCCCAGGAAGCCATGCCCGAGGTGATCGGCAAGCTGATCGACGTGTACATCGAACAGCGCACCGAAGATGAGCGTTTCATCGACACCTACCAGCGCATCGGCATTGACCTGTTCAAGGAGCGCGTCTATGCAGCGAATCATTAAGAACAACGAAGTCCTCGACGAAACCTGGCACCTGCTGCCCAAGGATGCGAGCTTCGACGGCATCTCCAACTGCGACGACCTGATCGTGCCGCTGGCGCTGTGGCGCGAACACGGCCACGCGCTCAAGGCCCGCGACGGCGGCCTGGGTGTGTGGCTGGACGCCGATGAAGAAGCCGAAGAGATCGGCGCTGACGTGGAGCACTTCCAGGTCATCGCCCTGAACTTCCCGGCCTTCACCGACGGTCGCAACTATTCCAACGCACGCCTGCTGCGTGACCGCTACGGTTACAAAGGCGAGCTGCGGGCCATTGGCGACGTGCTGCGCGACCAGTTGTTCTACCTGCGCCGTTGCGGGTTCGATGCCTTCGCCTTGCGCGCCGACAAAGACCCGTACGAAGCACTGGAAAGCCTCAAGGACTTCTCGGTGACGTACCAGGCTGCAACGGATGAACCGCTGCCGCTGTTCCGTCGTCGCTGAGTCTGCACAAATGAAAAAGCCCTGGCATGCCAGGGCTTTTTTATGAGTTGAGCTTGATCGACGCTAGCACCTGCTTCTGCCCCATCGAACACGGCACACCTTCCGGTTGCGCGCGTACCGCGTCGATCACCCCGACTAACTGCGCCTTGCTGTGCGCCAGTTGCGCCTGCATCGCTTCAATCTGCTCGACCTTGCGCTCGAGCGCCTCGATCAGCTCGGCGCGCTTGTGCTCGCCGGGGGCCGGCATCAGCGCCTTGAGTTCCTGCAAGGTGAAACCGGCCTGCTGCGCGCTCTGAATCAAGCGCAGCGTCTGCAAGGCCTCCGGTGCATAACGGCGATAGCCATTGGCCTGGCGCCCCACCTGGCTGATCAACCCTTCTGCTTCATAGAAGCGGATACGCGACGCCGCCAGCCCGCTCTGTTTTGCCAGCTCTCCAATATTCATCAAAACGCCTGCTTGACATTAAAGTTAACTTTAAGCTTAGCCTGAGGCCTCCCCTGCTCAGGAGTCAACCCATGTCACCCTTTGAACCCTTGCAACTGCCCAATGGCCAGGTCCTCGCCAACCGTATCGCCAAGGCGGCGATGGAAGAAAACATGGCGGATGCGCAACAGGCGCCCTCCCGCGAATTGAAGCAGTTGTACAAGACCTGGGCGGACGGCGAGCCCGGCCTGCTGCTGACCGGCAATGTGATGATCGACCGCCGCGCCATGACCGGCCCCGGCGGCGTTGCCCTCGAAGACGAACAGCACCTGGACAGCTTTCGCGAGTGGGCCGCCGTGGCCCGCGACAAGGGCGTGCACTTTTGGGTACAGCTCAGCCATCCGGGTCGCCAGACCATGGCCAACCTCGGCCAGCAGGCCCTGGCGCCCTCCGCGATTGCACTGGACCTCGGCGGCTTTTCGAAGATGTTCGCCAAGCCCAGGGCCATGACCGAAGACGACATTCAAGACGTGATCAAACGCTTCGCCACCAGCGCACGCCTGGCCGAGAAAGCCGGGTTCACCGGGGTGCAGATCCACGGCGCGCACGGCTACCTGCTCAGCCAGTTTCTCTCCCCACTCAGCAACCAACGCACTGACCGTTGGGGCGGCCCCCTGGAAAACCGCGCACGCCTGCTGCTGGAAGTGATCCACGCCGTGCGTGCCAACGTCAGTCCTTCATTCTGTGTGGCGGTCAAACTCAACTCGGCCGACTTCCAGCGCGGCGGCTTCGACGCCAACGACGCGCGCGCCGTGGTCGAGCTGCTCAACCCGCTGCCCATCGACCTGCTGGAATTATCCGGCGGCAGCTACGAAGCCCCGGCCATGCAAGGCGAAGCACGGGACGGCCGCACCCTGGCCCGCGAAGCGTATTTCCTGGAGTTCGCCAAGGAACTGGCGACCATCGCCAAGATGCCGCTGATGGTCACCGGCGGCATTCGCCGCCTGCCCATCGTGCAACAAGTGCTGGACAGCGGTATCGCCATGGCCGGCATCGCTACCGCCCTGACCCTGGAACCGCAACTGATCAAGCACTGGCACGAGGGTCGCGACCTCAACCCGCAACTCAAGCCGATCAGCTGGAAACGCAAACCCTTGGCCGCCCTCGCCACCCTGGCCGTGGTGCGGGACCAGATGCGCCGCCTGAGTCGTGGCCGTATGCCTAAACCCAATGTCGTGCCATGGCTGGCGCTGGCGTGTGACCAATGGTTTATCGCCCGGCGCACCCGGCAATACCGCGCGGCCATGACGCAATCTTCACATTAAAGACGGAGCATTCGCCGTGATCGAACTGTCCCCTATTGATCAGCTGCTTTTAACCTCACTGACGATTGGAGTTCTTCATGGCGAAAATCAACCTGGCCCAGCAATTGGCGACCACCCTTGAACAGGCGGGCATCAAGCGTATCTGGGGCCTGACCGGCGACAGCCTCAACGGCCTCACCGACGCCCTGCGTACCATGGACAGCATCGAGTGGATGCATGTACGTCACGAAGAAGTCGCCGCCTTCGCTGCCGGTGCCGAAGCTGCAGCCACTGGCGAACTGACCGTATGCGCTGGCAGCTGCGGGCCGGGCAACCTGCACTTGATCAATGGCCTGTTCGATTGCCATCGCAACCATGTGCCGGTGCTGGCGATTGCCGCACAAATCCCCTCCTCCGAGATCGGCCTGAATTACTTCCAGGAGACTCATCCCCAGGAACTGTTCAAGGAGTGCAGCCACTTTATCGAGCTGGTCACCAACCCCGAACAGATGCCGCACGTGCTGCACCGCGCCATGCGTTCGGCGATCCTCAACCGCGGCGTGGCGGTGGTGGTGATTCCGGGGGACGTATCGTTGCTGGAAGTCGAAGACAAGCTCAAGCCCTGGCCGGCCCTGCACGCACCGCGTACCCTGCCGGCGGAACAGGACCTGCAGCGCCTGACCGAGATCCTTGAAAGCAGCGAGAAAGTCACCCTGCTGTGCGGCAGTGGCTGCGCCGGCGCCCATGATCAAGTGGTGGCCCTGGCCGACACGCTGGGGGCACCGGTGGTGCACGCCCTGCGCGGCAAGGAGCATGTGGAATGGGACAACCCATTTGATGTGGGCATGACCGGCCTGATCGGCTTCAGCTCCGGCTACCACGCCATGCTCGACTGCGACACGCTGATCATGCTCGGCACTGACTTTCCGTACCGCCAGTTCTACCCCACCGATGCCAAAATCATCCAGGTCGACCGCAACCCGCAGGCCCTGGGCCGTCGCGCCACGCTGGACCTGGGCATCGCTGCCGATGTGAGCGAGACCCTCGACGCGCTGCTGCCGCGCCTGACCCGCAAGACCGACCGCAGCTTCCTCGAGACCTCGCTGAAGCACTACGAAAAAGCCCGCCAAGGCCTGGACGACCTGGCGCAACCGTCAAAGGCCAACCGGCCGATCCACCCGCAATACGTGGCGCGCCTGCTCAGCGAACTGGCGGACGACGATGCAATCTTCACCGCCGACGTGGGCTCGCCGACCGTGTGGGCGGCGCGCTACCTGAAGATGAATGGCAAGCGTCGCCTGATCGGTTCGTTCAACCACGGCTCCATGGCCAATGCCATGCCCCAGGCGATCGGTGCCCAGGCGGCCTTTCCTGGGCGCCAGGTGATCTCGATGTCCGGCGACGGCGGGTTTGCCATGCTGATGGGGGATTTCATTTCACTGGCGCAGTTGAACCTGCCCGTCAAAGTCATCGTGTTCGATAACTCGTCCCTGGGCTTTGTCGCCATGGAAATGAAGGCTGCGGGCTATCTGGATGCCGGCACCGAGCTGAAAAACCCGGACTTCGCCGCCATGTCCAACGCCATGGGCATCCTCGGCATTCGCGTGGAGCAATCCGAAGACCTGGAACCGGCCCTGCGCCGCGCCCTGGCCCACAATGGCCCGGTGCTGGTGGATGTGGTGACGGCCACCCAGGAACTGGTAATGCCGCCGAGCATCAAGCTGGAACAGGCCAAGGGGTTCAGCCTGTACATGCTCAAGGCGGTGATGAGTGGGCGTGGAGATGAAGTGATCGAGTTGGCGCGGACTAACTGGTTGCGCTGATCCAATACTGAGGGAGCGGGCAAGCCCTAACTCCAGTCAGTTAAACCTGTAGTGAGCGGGCTTGCCCCGCGCTGGGCTGCGCAGCAGCCCCGAAACACAGCCCCGGACCTGCCTGGCACACTGCAGCGCTCTTATTGGGGCTGCTGCGCAGCCCAGCGCGGGGCAAGCCCGCTCACCACAGTTACAGTGTTCATCCTTAACTGACTGGCGTCAGGGCTCGCCCCCTCCCACAGTGGACAATGGGCGCCGATTCAAGCTGTCTGTTTTTCTACCCATTTGCCGTAGGCATCAATAAATGCCTGCAGGAACGGCCTGGTCTTTTCCGACACCTTGCCGGCGTCGTCGAACACGCTGCCCGCTCCGCCCAGGTAGGCTTCCGGCTGCTGCATGCATGGCACATCGAGGAACACCAGGGACTGGCGCAGATGGTGGTTGGCGCCAAAACCGCCAACGGCGCCCGGCGATACGCTGATGATCGCTCCCGGCTTGCCACTCCAGGCGCTTTGGCCATACGGACGGGAGCCGACGTCAATCGCATTCTTCAATGGCGCGGGTACGGAGCGGTTGTACTCCGGCGTCACAAACAACACCGCGTCGGATGAACGTACCTGCTGACGGAAAGTACTGTAGGCTGCGGGCGGTGATGCCCCATCGATGTCCTCGTTGTAGAGCGGCAAATCGCCAATTTCCACAATGTTTAACTTCAGGTTGGCGGGGGCCAGTTCGGCCAGTGCCAGGGCGACCTTGCGGTTGATCGAGTCTTTTCTCAGGCTGCCAACCAGGACGGCAATCGTGTAGACCTTGCTCATTGGGTTTCTCGACGTCTGACTAAGGGAGCTTGTAGTTATAAAGGCTTCGCAGTGCGTTCACCAGAAGGTTTTGATAATCCTCCAGACGTTTGGCCCGCGATTTGATGCGTAGGAACCGTCTGAAAATGTCAGCGAATAGTATTTTTTTTCAATAGGTAAACTCCCCCTCTTTATGACGGTCTACAGCACCGCGAATTGAGTGTTTATCTCCAGAGGTTCTAAACAGATGGCAGCAGTACTAGTCGGACAGTTTCATGCCAGAGACGCAGAAGGACGCGTGTATTCGGTGCATGAGTTCCAGGAATCCAACCCGGCGCAAGGCGACCTGGCTGGCTCGGCACCCACCACCACCTACAAGCTGGCCATTGGCGACCGGGTAGAAAAACTCGAAGGCGATGAGTTCAAACTGATTCAGTCGGGGACCATTATCGTCCGCGAATCGCAGACCACCCTCGCCTCATAAGCTTGATCGCCCAGGCGTACCTGCTCAGTCCCGGCCATTGACGGCATCGACTGGGCCGGGCGGTCACGGGCTGCGAATTTCCGTCACTTCAAGCCCCGACTCACCGTCCACTTGCTTGAGCGTCACCATCAACCGGCCCCGCTCGCCTTCCACCGCGTACATCACCCGCCTGTAGCCCGGCGAGTTGTACCCCGGATACGCCACCACCTGCTTGACCTGCGTCATGCCCAGCACCGTGCCGACCTGCGCGGCGACTTGCTCCTGGGCACGGATAAATGCCTCAAGCGTGAGGTTTTCCGGGGCCGATTCATCGTGATTGCTGAAGAGATAAGCAGCCACGCACCCTACGGTCACCAGGACCAGCAGTTGCTTGACCGTTACCCCGAGAACTGTCGAGGGCAGAGGCATATGAGACCAGACCTGTTTTTGTTGTATGTGCCGGTAATCGGCATTGGTCGTTGATGATCAGACTCGCCATTCTAGTGAGGTCCTGGCTGAACGCCAGCGACATACGCGACCCGCACTGTCTTTTTTGCGCACGACGGCATGCGCCATTGAATCCCCTCTGCGCTGCACATAGACTCCGGCCATGCGTTTACGTCATATCGAAGTGATTCAGGCCATCCTGCAGACCGGACACCTCGGCACCGCCGCCGAATGGTTGCAACTTCCCGTGGGCGATGTAGACGCGGCCCTCAAGGAGGCCGAGCAGCAATTGGGCTTCATGCTGTTTGCCAGTGTGCGCGGGCGTTTGCAGGCGACACGGGAAACCCTGGAACTGCAGGCAGAAATGGCCCATGTGTACGAAGCCCTGGAACCGGTGCAACGCCTGGCCAGCCGCTTGAAACACCATCACGCCCCCACCCTGCGCGCCTTGTGCACGCCGCCCCTGGCCAATCAACTGCTGCCCCAGAGCATCGCGCTGCTGCGCCGGCGCTTCCAGGACACGCCGTGCAACCTGTCGAGCCAGCCAACCCGGGAAATCGTGCGCAGCCTGCTGCTGCACGAGGCCGAGGTGGGCCTGAGCCTGCATGACCCGGAACACCCGCAAATCCACAGCACGGTGCTGGCCCAAGGCAAATTGCAATTGCTGGCGCCCCACGGCTGGCTCAAGCCCAAGCAGAAGTACATTGCGCTGCAGGACCTGGCCGGGCAAGCGATGATCGGGCTCGAAGGACACGACCCGCTCAGCCGCCTGCTGGACGCCAAGCTGCAAGCCTTGCGCCCGCTGCCGGTGGTGCAGACGCGGGTGCAGACCTACCAGATGATGCGCAGCATGGTGGAAGCCGGCGAAGGCCTGGCGATTGTCGACCCGTTCACCGCCTTTGGCGCACGCGAGGCGGGCCTGGATACATGCCCGGTGTCGCCGCCGATCCTGGTCAGCCTGTATGCGCTGACACTCAAGGATGGCGTGACCTCGCCTGCGCTGAATGCGTTACTGGAGATCGTCACGCAAAAGGCCCAGGGCCTGCTGGAAAGTTAACGCCGCTCGGCATCGGTCTTGAACAACCGATACCAGAAAATCGCCACTTCACGGGTTTGCGGGTCGATGCCGCGATAGCGCAGGTGGTCGATCCCGCCCATCACGTAGCCGCAACGCTCATACAGTCGGCAGGCGCCCAGGTTGTTGTTCTGGGTCTCCAGCATCATGCCCGGCAGGTTTTTCTTGCGGCTCCAGAACTGCGCCACATCCAGCAGCGCCTTGGCCACCCCGTGCCGACGGGCAGGCAAGGCCACCGCCAGTTCGTCAACGTGGGCAAAGCCGTTCCAATTGGTGCTGACCACGATATGCCCGACCGCACGATCATCCAGGTAGGCCATGAAGATCGCACTGTCCGGCGCATCGCGAAAACTGGCGAATTCTTCCGGGTCGATGCCATAGCACTTGCGGTACGGCACGATGCGCTCCACGGGCCATTGATCGACCCGCCTGCCCATCTCCGGCACGCCATAGGCACTGACCTCAAAGCTGAAATCATTGCCCCACACGTAGGCGTCGAAGCCCTCGTCGGCGACCCGCACACTGAGCCCTGGATACTTCGGGTTCATTACAGCTTGCATAAACATCCTTAACCCTTGATGCAATCGACGGTGTAACAACGACCACTGCCGTCATCTTCGTGTTGTAGCCCGTGAACATCGGCAACAAAACCGGGGAAACTGCTATCGAACGTCCGGGCAAACGCCAGGTAGTCGATGATCGACCGGGTCGACTCGGTAAAGCGCTCGCCTGGCATGATCAACGGAATCCCCGGCGGATAAGGCACCAGCATCACGGCTGCAATGCGTCCTGGCAAGGCATCAATGGACACGGCCTCTACCTCGCCCCTTACCAATTGGTCGTAGGCGTCGGCGGGTTTCATCGCGATTTCCGGCAACACCGTGTACATGCGCTTGAGGTGCCTGGCGGTGGCGTTGCTGCGGTAACAGCCGTGCAATTGATCACACAGGTCGCGCAAACCCAGGCCCTGATAGCGAGCCGGGCCCTGGGCAAACACCGATGGCAAACAACTGGCGAGGCTGACATTCCCGTCGTAACTGCGCTTGAACTCAAGCAACTCGGTGAGCAAGGTACTCCATTTGCCCTTGGTGATGCCCATGGAAAACAACACGAGGAACGAATACAGCCCGGTCTTTTCCACCACCAGCCCACGCTCCCAGAGGAATTTGCTGACCACCGCGGCGGGAATCCCGCGCTCGCTCAAGGCGCCGCCGGCGGTGAGGCCGGGCATCACCAGGGTCACTTTGATCGGGTCCAGCAGCACGTAGTCTTCGGCCACGTCACCAAAGCCGTGCCAGTCATCCTGCGGCAGCAACAGCCAATCCGCGGTGGCGACGCGGTCGATGCCCGCCACCGACGGCGGCTGCCAGATGGAGAACCACCAATCTTCGGCGGCAATGTGTTGGCGCAGGTTAGCCAGGGCGCGGCGAAAACTCAGGGCCTCGTCGAACATTTCCTGCAGCAGCGAGCGCCCGGCCGGGCCCTCCATCATCGCCGAGGCGACGTCCAGGGAGGCGATGATGCTGTACTGCGGCGACGTGGAGATGTGCATCATGAAGGCTTCATTGAAACGGTCGCGGTCCAGTTGGCGCGCGCCGCCGTCCTGCACATGGATCATCGAGGCCTGGCTGAACGCCGCCAGCAGCTTGTGGGTGGAGTGGGTGGTGAACACCAGCGGGCTGTCCGGGGTACGGGAGGTGCCCATGCCGTAACGGCCGGCAAAGAACTCGTGGAACGCCGCGTAGGCATACCAGGCTTCGTCGAAGTGCAGCACCTCGACACTGTTGCCCAATTGCTGCTTGATCAGCTCGGCGTTGTAGCACAGGCCGTCGTAGGTGGAGTTGGTGACCACGGCCAGCTTCACCTTGGGGGGCCGGCCACGGGTCAAGGGGCTGGCGTCGATCTTGGCGCGGATCGATTCCGGGCTGAACTCGCTCAGGGGAATCGGACCGATGATGCCCAGTTCGTTGCGCTCCGGGCACAGGTACAGCGGGATGGCACCGGTCATGATGATCGAATGCAACACCGACTTGTGGCAGTTGCGGTCCACCAGCACCAGGTCATCGCGCCCGACCATGGAGTGCCAGACGATCTTGTTGGCGGTGGACGTGCCGTTGATCACGAAAAAGGTATGGTCGGCGCCGAAGTTGCGCGCGGCACGGGCTTCGGCTTCAGCCAGGGGCCCGGTGTGATCCAGCAGCGAGCCCAGTTCGGGCACCGAGACCGACAAGTCCGAACGCAGGGTGTTCTCCCCGAAGAACTGATGAAACGCCTGCCCCACCGGACTTTTGCGATAGGCCACGCCACCGCCATGGCCGGGGGTGTGCCAGGAATAGTTGGAGTCGGCGGTGTGTTGCACCAGCGCCTTGAAGAATGGCGGCAACAGGCCATCCAGGTAAGTGCGGGCAGCACGGGCCACCTGGCGGGCGAGAAACGGTACGGTGTCTTCGAACAGGTAGAGAATGCCGCGCAGCTGGTTGAGTTCGCTCATGGCATCGGCCGGGGCGTTTTCCAGGGTGACCTGCTCGCCCAGGGCAAAGATCGGCAGGTTCGGCGCCCGCAGGCGCGCCAGGCGGATCAGCTCGACCATGTTTTGCAGCAGGTGGGTATTCTCACCGGCGCCTTCGGCCGCGATCAGCATGCACGCCAGGCCGTGATGGGTCGACGCCACCAGCCGGCCTTCGGCGTAGTCCACGGCGGAAAAGATACTGAAGCCCTCTTGTTCCAACTCCCGGGCGATGCCGCGAACCCGGTCGCCGGCAACGGTGTCGGCCTTGATGTCGCGGTGCACGATAAGCACGGGGAACTTCAGGTCTTTGTACATGAGGGCGTGTAGTCCTGAGGGCTATGCACTCAAGGGTAGAAGCTCGGGGACGATGACGCGAATGAAGATTCTGAAAGCAACGGAGATCAACTGTGGGAGGGGGCTTGCTCCCGATGACGGTATGCCAGCTCATATTTGATTGGCTGATACACCGCTTCGGGGGCAAGCCCCCTCCCACATTTTGATCATACCTACGCAGGGCTATTGTTGTGTTAGCTGGGTCCACAACGCCGGCGCACCCGCCGACTTGGCGATAGCCTCCAACCGCTCCGCATGCTCGGCCAGATCCTGCTCGCTGGCGCGAATGATGGTGGTGGGCTTGCGATCGGCTGGCAGGCGGCGGATTTCCGAAGGGCGGTTGCCGGAGCCTTCCGCCGAGCCACTGCCGTCGGAGGCGTTGCCGGCCAGGGACAGGCTGGTCTGCCCGCCGGTCATGGTCAGGTAAACGTCGGCGAGAATCTCGGAGTCGAGCAAGGCGCCGTGGAGTTCACGGCCGGAGTTGTCGACGCCATAACGCTTGCACAAGGCATCGAGGCTGTTGCGCTGGCCCGGGTGACGCTCACGGGCCATCATCAGGGTGTCGAGGATCGAGCAGTGCTGGGAAATGTCCGCGCGATCCATCTGCCCCATCAGGGCAAATTCGTTATTGATGAAGCCGACGTCGAACGCCGCGTTATGGATGATCAACTGGGCGCCGTTGATGAACTCGAAGAACTCATCGGCCACTTCGGCGAAACGCGGCTTGCCCTTGAGGAACTCGTCGGTGATGCCGTGGACGCCGATGGCGCCTTCGTCACTGTCGCGGTCCGGTTGCAGGTAGACGTGAAAGTGACGACCGGTGAGGCGCCGACCCATGAGTTCGACACAGCCGATTTCAATGATCCGGTGGCCGTCGGTCACCGGCATGCCGGTGGTTTCGGTATCGAGTACAACAGATCGGATCGCCATCAGGGTTCAGCTCTCAACGGTGTGGTGTGCAGTGTGGTGTGAGTCAAGGAGCGCGATGTTAACACGTCGGCCAGCATCAGCTCTGCTTGTAGCCCCGCACTTCGTCCACACCTCTATTGGCAAGCTGGTCGGCGCGCTCGTTCCCCGGATGGCCGATGTGCCCACGCACCCATTTCCAGGTGATGTCATGGCGGTTGCATTGCTCATCGAGCAATTGCCACAGGTCGGCATTCTTGACCGGCTCCTTGGCCGCGGTCTTCCAGCCGCGCTTCTTCCAGTTGACCATCCACTCGTTGATACCTTTCATCACGTATTGCGAGTCGGTGACCAGCAGCACGTTGCAGCGGCGCTTGAGTTCTTCCAGGCCGCGAATGGCGCCCATCAGTTCCATGCGGTTGTTGGTGGTGTTGGCTTCGCCGCCCCACAACTCTTTCTCTACGCCCTTGCACACCAGCAAGGCGCCCCAGCCGCCGGGGCCGGGGTTGCCCTTGCAGGCGCCATCGGTGAAGAGTTCTACGCTATCGGTCATCGGTTACATCCATCAAGACGGGCAGGTCTGAAATCAAAAAAGTTCTACGGTTCGCTTTGCGTGCGGTTGACCTTGGCCATCGGCATCGGCACCAGTTTGCCCATGGGCTGGCGCAGCACCTGGCGCACCGGCCGCAGCCCGACCACGATCTTGCGCGCCACCAATAAATAGAAGCCGCCACCCGACAGTTGCCAGGCGCCCGCGCGACGTTCCCAACCGGCCAGGCGGCCTTGCCACTTGGCCGAGGCAAGCGGCGGACGATAGCACCCGAAGCGGCGTTTCTCCAGCGCGAAGCCCAGCAGGTTCAGCCAGTCCCCGACCCGTGATGGCGAGATGCAGCGCGCCTGGCGCAGGCCATCATGGGCGAACACATGGCGCAGGCCCCAGCTGCTCCAAGGGTTAATGCCGACAATCAGCAAATGGCCGCCAGGGCGCACGCTGCTCGCCGCTTCACGCAGCAGACCGTGGGGCGACAGGCAGAAATCCAGGCCATGCTGCAACACCACCACATCGGCGGCGTGCTCGCTCAATGGCCAGGCCTGTTCTTCGCAGACAATCTCCACCCCCGGCAACGGCGCGCCCAGGCGCACATTGCGTTGCACCTGGGGCGCGGCGGGCGGGGTCTGGGCCGACGGACCGTAATGCACCAGGTAGCCGCCAAAGAAACGACCCAACTCGTCTTCGAGCATGCGCCGCTCTTCATCCAGCAAAAATTGCCCGATGGGCCCGGACAGCCATTCACGGGCTGCGCCGATCAGGGCCAGCCACTCAGGATCGGCCTGGGCGAACGCTTTATCAGTCATTGCATTCTCCAACTCGCCTAGACGTTCTAAGATGCACCAATGTGTTCAGCTTGGCGAATCGAAGAATGATACAGATCAGTGCCCTGCCCGCCTTCACCGATAACTACATCTGGTTGCTGCAGGACCCGCAGACCCAACGTTGTGCCGTGGTCGATCCCGGCGATGCCGCGCCGGTACTGGCCTGGCTCGAGCAAAACCCGACGTGGACCCTCAGCGACATCCTGATTACCCACCATCACCACGACCATGTCGGCGGTGTCGAGCAACTCAAGCGGGTGACCGAAGCCAAGGTGTATGGTCCGGCCAACGAGACGATCCCGGCGCGGGACATCGCGCTGCAGGATAACGACCGCATCAACGTGCTGGGCTGGGACTTCGACGTCTATGCCGTGCCCGGCCACACCCTGGGCCATATCGCCTTCTACCACCAGGGCGTGCTGTTCTGTGGCGACACCCTGTTCGCCGCCGGTTGTGGCCGCCTGTTCGAAGGTACACCGGAACAGATGCACACCTCCCTCGAGCGCCTGGCCGCCCTGCCCGCCGACACCCTGGTGTACTGCACCCACGAATACACACAAAGTAACCTCAAGTTTGCCCAGGCGGTGGAACCGCAGAATGCCGACATCTCCGAACGGGTGGAAAACGTCCGTCAACTGCGGGCCCGCGGCGAGATGACACTGCCTTCCAACCTGGCCCTGGAAAAGCGCACCAACCCCTTCCTGCGTACCTCTGAAACATCCGTTAAACAAAAAGCGGACGAACGGAATGGCCGCGACAACCGCTCTGGGGCCGAGGTATTTGCTAGCTTGAGGGCGTGGAAAGATAAGTTCTAAAGGGACGCAATCTGATACGTAATTTCTGAATGGTTGACCGGAACCAAAGTGCTTTCTAGAATCGCCCGACATTTTTGCCCGGAACTTACTTCCAGCCAATGTCGTCATCTATTCGTAAATCCAACCATTCAGACGCATTGACCCGCCTGGCTCAAGCTGTGGCGGTGGCTGTGTCCGCCACGCTGGCGGGCTGCCAATCGACAAATTTCGCCGCACAATCCACCGTGCAACCCAAGCCCAACCTTGCCGCCAAGATCAAACAGAAACCCGTCATCTGGCTTTCAGAGAAACCTGCTCCAGAAGTGCCCCAGGACGTGTGGGAACGCATGCGCCGGGGCTTTCAATTGCAGGACAACGTGGGTGTCAACCCGCGCATCGAGCAACAGCGCCTGTGGTTCGCCAGCAACCCGTCCTTCCTGGAGAACGCCGGTGAACGCGGCAGCCTCTACATTCATTACATCGTCGAACGCCTTGAAGAACGCAACATGCCCCTGGAGCTGGCGCTGCTGCCGGTGATTGAAAGTGCCTACAACCCGATGGCGTATTCGCGCAGCGATGCCGTCGGCCTGTGGCAGTTCATCCCCTCCACCGGGCGCTACTTCAACCTGCGCCAGACCCGCGCCTACGACGGCCGCCGCGACATCACCGCCTCCACCACCGCCGCCCTGGACTACCTGACCCGTCTGCACGACATGTTCAACGGCGACTGGCTGCTGGCCCTGGCCGCCTATAACGCCGGCGAAGGCACGGTGAGCCGGGCCATCGAGCGCAACGAGAAGCTTGGCCTGCCCACCGACTACTGGAACCTGCCCCTGCCCCAGGAAACCAAGGACTATGTGCCCAAGTTCCTGGCGCTGTCCCAGGTGGTGCTGGCCCCCGAGGCCTATGGCGTCAACCTGAACCCGATTGCCAACACGCCGTACTTCGAAGTGGTCGAAGTCAAGCAAAGCATGGACCTGTCGCGGGTTGCCGCGCTGGCCGAGATCGACGAAGACGAACTGTTCCAGCTCAACCCGGCGCTCAAGCAACGCACCACCCTGGATGGCCCGCAACACCTGCTGGTGCCGAGCTCCAAGGCACAATTGCTCACCAGCACCCTTTCGACGATGAAGCCGGAAGAATTGCTGGCGATGCGCCCGAAAAAGCAGGTGTTCGACGAAGTCGAGACCGCCCGGGTGGCCGGCCGCACCCGCAGCTACAAGGTGCGCAGTGGCGACAACCTCACGCTGATCGCCAAGGCGAACAAGGTCGACGTGCATGACCTGCAGCGCTGGAACAAACTCAACGGCCAGGCCCTCAAGGTCGGCCAGACCCTGGTGATGCAGGACACCCGCAAGCTGGTGGCCAAGGCCGACAGCAAGAAGCCGGTGCAGTACAAGGTCAAGAAAGGCGACTCGCTGTACATCGTCGCCAAGCGCTTCAACGTCGAGATGCAACATCTCAAGCGTTGGAACCCCCGTACTGGCCAGGCGCTGAAGCCGGGGCAGATGCTTGTAGTGTCTGGGCCGCGCTAAGGTTTTAAGAACACTGCAGAACCAATGTGGGAGGGGGCTTGCCCCCGATAGCAGTTTATAAGCCACCAGATTCATTGGCTGATCCACCGATATCGGGGGCAAGCCCCCTCCCACACTGAATCTCCAGTGTTCCCAACTGGCTTTTTCCATCCGGAACAAGCTGTTACTGTACCGATCATAAAGCCCAAGCCGCCTGGATCGGATCCCTGACTTGAAGCGTCCCCTCCTTCTACTAATAAGTCTGGCCTTGAGCTTTGGTGCGAACGCGACAATAACCGAGAGCCACGGTTACACGCAGTTCGGCACGCTCAAGTACCCGGCCAAATTCACCCACTTCGATTGGGTAAACCCTGCAGCGCCGAAAGGCGGGACCTTGCGGGTCATGGCATTTGGCACCTTCGATACCCTCAACCCCTACACGTTCAAGGGTTCAAGCCCGGTTTCCACCCCCAACTTCCTGCAATACGGCGTCAATGAGCTGAACGAGCCGTTGATGGTCGGCACTGGTCAGTACGCGCCTTCCGGCGACGAGCCCACCTCCAGCTACGGGCTGATTGCCCAGTCGGTGGAATACAGCGAGGACCGCAGTTGGGTGGTGTTCAACCTGCGTCCGCAGGCGCGCTTCCACGATGGCAAGCCGATCACGGCCTATGACGTGGCATTTTCCTATCGCACCCTGCTGACCGAAGGCCACCCCCAGTACCGCACCAACCTGCAGGAAGTGGCGCGGGTGGACATCCTCAACCCTCACCGCATCCGCTTTGTGTTCAAGCGTGCCGGCAACCCGTTGCTGATCCTGCGCCTGGGCGAATTGCCGGTATTGCCTCAGCACTATTGGAAAAACCGCGACTTCAAGGCGACCACCTTCGAGCCGCCCCTGGGCAGCGGGCCGTACCGTATCAGCAAGGTCACCCCTGGACGCCAGCTGGTGTTCGAACGGGTCAAGGATTACTGGGGCAAGGACTTGCCGGTCAACCAGGGTTTCTATAACTACGACAAGGTCGAAGTGGAGTTCTACCGTGACAGCGATGTGGCCTTCGAAGCGTTCAAGGCCGGCGAGTTCGACATTTATATCGAGCACCAGGCCAAGAACTGGGCCAATGGCTACAACTTCCCGGCGGTGAACCGTGGCGAAGTGATCAAGGCGCAGATCGCCCACCAGATCCCGACCCAAAGCCAGGGCCTGTTCATGAACACCCGGCGCCCGACCTTCAGCCAGACCAAGGTGCGCGAAGCCCTGGGGTTGATGTTCGACTTCGAGTGGACCAACCGCACCCTGTTCAGCAGCGCCTACAAACGCACGCTCAGCTATTACCCCAACAGCGAATTCGCCGCTGCCGGGGTTCCAACCGGCCATGAATGGCTGATGCTCTCCCCCTACCGCGACCAGCTGCCGCCCAACCTGTTTACCCAAGCCTTCAGCCTGCCCCAGACCGACGGGCGCGGCATCCCCCGCGAAACCCTGCGCCGCGCCCTGGCGCTGCTGGGCGAAGCCGGCTGGAAGCTGTCGGGCCAACGCCTGCTCAACAAGGACGGGCAACCGCTGCGCTTCGAGATCCTGCTGGTCAACCCGAACCTGGAGCGCATCCTGCAGCCCTATGTCGAGAACCTGATCAGCATCGGCATCGACGCACGCCTGCGCACCGTCGACCGCGCCCAGTACAAGCAACGCCTGGATCAATTCGATTTCGACATGATCCTGATCACCCTCAACCAGACCTTGAGCCCCGGCCTCGAACAGTGGCAGTACTTCCACTCCAGCCAGGCTGCAATCAAGGGCAGCAAAAACTATGCGGGCATCGCCAACCCCGTTGTCGATCACCTGCTGGAACAACTGCTGGCGGCGCAGACCCGCGAAGAACAACTGGCCGCCGGCCGCGCCCTGGACCGGGTGCTGCTGTGGCAGCACTACAGCATTCCCAACTGGTACCTCAACTATCATCGCCTGGCGTACCGCAACCGGTTCGCCTTTGTCACCACGCCGCCCTACAGCCTGGGCCTGAGCGCGTGGTGGCTGAAAGCTTCGGAGAAAGCCCAATGATGTATTTGCGCAATGTACTGCTCGGCAGCCTGTTGCTGTGCACCACGGCCCACGCCGCGCCGCAACACGCGCTGACGCTGTACAACGAGCCGCCGAAATACCCCGCCGACTTCAAGCACTTCGACTACGTCAATCCGGATGCGCCCAAGGGCGGCACCTTCCGCGAGTCGAGCATGGGCGGCTTCGACAGCCTCAACCCGTTTATCAGCAAGGGCGTGCCGGCCGACAACATCAGCCTGATCTACGACACCCTGGCCATGCAGAGCCTGGACGAACCGATCACCGAATACGGCCTGGTCGCCGGCAAGATCGAAAAAGCCCCGGACAACAGCTGGGTGCGTTTCTACCTGCGGCCCGAAGCGCGCTTCCACGACGGCCACCCGATCCACGCCGAAGACGTGGTGTTCACCTTCCAGGAACTGATGAAGGAAGGCTCGCCGATCTACCGCACCTACTACGCCGATGTCGATGAAGTGGTCGCCGAAGACCCATTGCGGGTGCTGTTCAAGTTCAAGCGCACCAACAACCGCGAACTGCCGCTGATCCTCGGGCAACTGCCGGTACTGCCCAAGCATTGGTGGGCCACGCGGGACTTTGCCAAGGGCAACCTGGAGGTGCCCCTGGGCAGCGGGCCGTACAAGGTGGCCGAGGTCAAGGCCGGGCGCATGATCCGCTACGAGCGGGTCAAGGACTACTGGGCCAAGGACCTGCCGATCACCAAGGGTTTCTACAATTTCGACAACCGCATCACCGACTACTACCGCGACAGTACCGTGTCCCTGGAAGCGTTGAAGGCCGGGCAGTTCGACTACTGGCTGGAATTCAGCGCCAAGAACTGGGCCAACGCCTACAACATTCCGGCCGTGACCGAGGGCCGGCTGATCAAGGAAGAAATCCCCAACGGCAATCCTACCGGCATGCAAGGTTTTGTGTTCAATACGCGCAAGCCGATGTTCCAGGATGTGCGCGTGCGCAAGGCCATCAGCCTGTTGCTGGACTTCGAGTGGAGCAACAAACAGCTGTTCAACGGCGCCTACACCCGCACCCGCAGCTACTTCGAAAACTCCGAAATGGCCGCCACCGGCCTGCCCGGCCCGGATGAGCTGAAAATCCTCGAACCCCTGCGCGACAAGATCCCCGCCGAAGTCTTCACCCAGGCCTTCGAGCCGGCCAAAACCGACGGCAGCGGCATGATCCGCACCCAGCAACGCGAGGCCTACCAACTGCTGCAGGAGGCCGGCTGGCGCATCGTCGACGACAAGATGGTCGACACCACGGGCAAACCGGTGACCATCGAGTTCCTGCTGGCCCAGACCGAGTTCGAGCGCATCCTGCTGCCGTTCAAGCGCAACCTGGCGGACCTGGGCATCGACCTGGTGATCCGCCGGGTGGACGTTTCGCAGTTCGTCAACCGTGTGCGCTCGCGGGACTTCGACATGATGGTGGGCAGCTTCCCGCAATCCACCTCGCCGGGTAACGAACAACGGGAATTCTGGAAGTCTTCCAGTGCCGACAAACCCGGCAGCCGCAACTACATGGGCCTCAAGGACCCGGCGGTCGACCAGTTGGTGGAAGAACTGATCGACGCCGACTCGCGCAACAGCCTGATCGCCCATGCCAAGGCCCTGGACCGTGTGCTGCAGTTCGGTTACTACGTGATCCCCAATTGGCACATCAAGACCTTCCGCGTGGCGTATTGGGACCACCTCGGCCATCCGAAAACCCCGCCACGCTATGACGTGGGCACCGCCACCTGGTGGGCAAAACCCAACGTAAAACCTGCCGTCACCCTGGAAACGGCTACCGACACGAGCGCCGATGCGGCGAGCGGAGGCGATTAAATGCTGGCCTATATTGTTCGCCGCCTGTTGCTGATCATCCCGACGTTGTTCGGGATCCTGCTGATCAACTTCATTATTATCCAGGCCGCCCCCGGGGGGCCGGTGGAACAGATGATCGCCAAGCTCGAAGGCTTTGAAGGCGCCACCAGCCGCATTGCCGGCGGCGGTGCCGAAGTCTCGGTGGCCGGTTCCAGCAGCTACCGTGGCGCCCAGGGCCTGGACCCGGCGCTGATCAAGGAAATCGAAAAGATGTACGGCTTCGACAAGTCGGCGCCGGAACGCTTGTGGATCATGGTCAAGAACTACGCCCGGCTGGATTTCGGCGACAGCTTCTTCCGTGACGCCAAGGTCATCGACCTGATCAAGGAAAAGATGCCGGTATCGATCTCCCTGGGGTTATGGAGCACGCTGATCATGTACCTGGTGTCGATCCCCCTGGGGATCGCCAAGGCCACGCGACACGGCAGCCACTTCGATGTGTGGACCAGCTCGGCAATCATCGTCGGTTATGCGATCCCGGCGTTCCTGTTTGCGATCCTGCTGATCGTGGTGTTTGCCGGCGGCAGCTATTTCGACTGGTTCCCCTTGCGCGGGCTGACGTCCAACAACTTCGATGAGTTGAGCTGGGGCGGCAAGGTGCTCGACTATTTCTGGCACCTGGCGCTGCCGATCACCGCGCTGGTGATCGGCAACTTCGCGACCATGACCCTGCTGACCAAGAACAGCTTTCTCGACGAGATCAACAAGCAATACGTGATCACCGCCAAGGCCAAGGGCCTGACCAACCACCGCGTGCTCTACGGCCATGTGTTCCGTAACGCGATGCTGCTGGTGATCGCCGGCTTCCCGTCGGCGTTCATCGGGATTTTCTTCACCGGCTCGTTGCTGGTGGAAGTGATCTTCTCCCTCGACGGCCTGGGCCTGATGAGCTTTGAAGCGGCGATCAACCGCGACTATCCGGTGGTGTTCGGCACGCTGTTTATCTTCACCCTGCTGGGGCTGGTGGTGAAACTGATCGGCGACCTCACCTACACCCTGGTCGATCCGCGTATCGACTTCGCCAGCCGGGAGCATTGAGATGAATCTATCCCCCCTCAATCGCCGCCGGTTCGAGCGGTTCAAGGCCAACAAGCGTGGCTGGTGGTCGCTGTGGCTGTTCCTGATCCTGTTCGGGCTGAGCCTGGGCGCCGAGCTGATCGCCAACGATAAGCCCCTGGCGGTGCACTACGACGGCGACTGGTATTTCCCGGCGCTCAAGCGCTACCCGGAAACCACCTTCGGTGGTGAATTCCCCCTGGAAGCCAACTACAAGAGCCCGTATATCCAGGAACTGCTCAAGGCCAAGGACGCCTGGACCCTGTGGGCGCCGATCCCATTCAGCTACCAGAGCATCAACTACGACCTGAAGGTACCGGCCCCCGCGCCGCCTTCGCGCGTCAACCTGCTGGGTACCGATGACCAGGGCCGCGATGTGCTCGCGCGGGTGATCTATGGCTTCCGTGTGTCGGTGCTGTTTGCCCTCACCCTGACCGTGCTCAGTTCGATCATCGGCGTGATCGCCGGCGCCTTGCAGGGTTTCTATGGCGGCTGGGTCGACCTGGCCGGGCAGCGTTTCCTGGAAATCTGGTCCGGCTTGCCGGTGCTCTACCTGCTGATCATCCTCGCCAGCTTCGTGCAGCCGAACTTCTGGTGGCTGCTGGGGATCATGCTGCTGTTTTCCTGGATGAGCCTGGTGGACGTGGTGCGCGCCGAGTTCCTGCGCGGGCGTAACCTCGAATACGTGCGTGCGGCGCGGGCACTGGGGATGCAGAACGGCGCGATCATGTTCCGCCATATCCTGCCCAATGCCATGGTCTCGACCATGACCTTCATGCCATTTATCCTCACCGGCGCCATCGGCACCCTGACCGCCCTGGACTTCCTCGGCTTTGGCCTCCCGGCCGGTTCGCCGTCCCTGGGCGAACTGGTGGCCCAGGGCAAATCCAACCTGCAGGCACCGTGGCTGGGCATGAGCGCGTTTGCCGTGCTGGCGATCATGTTGAGTTTGCTGGTGTTTATCGGCGAGTCCGCTCGCGATGCCTTCGACCCGAGGAAATGAGATGAATCAGGACAATCTGATCGAAATCCGCGACCTCTCCGTCGAGTTCGTCACGGGCGCGCATCACCACCGTGTGGTCAACAACGTCAGCTTCGATATCAAGCGCGGCGAAACCCTGGCCCTGGTTGGCGAAAGCGGCTCCGGCAAATCGGTGACCGCCCACTCGATCCTGCGCCTGCTGCCCTACCCGCTGGCCCGGCATCCGTCCGGCACCATCACCTATTCCGGCCAGGACCTGCTGACCCTGAAGGAAAAGACCCTGCGGCATATTCGCGGCAACCGCATCGCGATGATCTTCCAGGAGCCGATGACGTCGTTGAATCCGCTGCACTGCATCGAGAAGCAGATCAACGAAGTGCTCGGCCTGCACAAGGGTCTGACCGGCAAGGTCGCGACCCGGCGCACCCTGGAACTGCTGGAACTGGTGGGCATCCCCGAGCCGCACAAACGGCTCAAGGCCCTGCCCCACGAACTGTCGGGCGGCCAGCGCCAGCGGGTGATGATCGCCATGGCCCTGGCCAATGAGCCAGAGTTGTTGATCGCGGATGAACCGACCACGGCCCTCGACGTCACCGTGCAGTTGAAGATCCTGGAGTTGCTCAAGGAGTTGCAGGCGCGTTTGGGCATGGCCTTGCTGTTGATCAGCCATGACTTGAACCTGGTGCGGCGCATTGCTCACCGCGTCTGCGTGATGCAGCAAGGCTGCATCGTCGAGCAGGCCGAGTGCGAGACGCTGTTCCAGTCGCCCCGACACCCTTACACCCAGGAACTGCTGGCGGCCGAGCCCAGCGGTGGCCCGGCCAGCAACGACGTCGGCCCGCCGTTGCTGGAAGTCGATGACCTGAAAGTCTGGTTCCCGATCAAGAAGGGCTTCTTGCGCAACACCGTCGATTACGTCAAGGCGGTGGACGGGATCAACTTCAGCCTGCCCCAGGGCCAGACCCTGGGCATCGTCGGCGAAAGCGGCTCGGGCAAATCCACCCTGGGCCTGGCGATCCTGCGCTTGATTGCCAGCAAGGGCGGGATTCGTTTCGAAGGCCAGCAGCTGGACACACTGACCCAGCAACAGGTACGCCCGTTGCGCCGGGAAATGCAGGTGGTGTTCCAGGACCCGTTCGGCAGCCTGAGCCCTCGCATGTGCGTCAGCGAGATCGTCGGCGAAGGCCTGCGCATCCACAGGATGGGCACGCCGGCCGAGCAGGAAGCGGCGATTATCGCGGCGCTCAAGGAGGTGGGCCTGGACCCTGAGTCCCGTCATCGCTACCCCCATGAGTTCTCCGGCGGCCAACGCCAACGCATCGCCATCGCCCGCGCACTGGTGCTCAAGCCGCGCCTGATCCTGCTGGACGAACCGACCTCGGCGCTGGATCGCACCGTGCAACGGCAAGTGGTGGAATTGCTGCGCAGCCTGCAGGCCAAGTACAACCTGACCTACCTGTTTATCAGCCATGACCTGGCGGTGGTGAAGGCGCTGAGTCACCAACTGATGGTGGTCAAGCAGGGGCAGGTGGTGGAGCAAGGCGATGCGCGAGCGATTTTCGCTGATCCGCAGCATGGGTATACGCGTCAACTGCTGGAAGCGGCCTTTCTGGTGCCCTGCCCGGAGCGCCTCTGAGCGATGAACACGCCCACCTCCTGCGTGGGCGTGCCTCGCCATTGGATCACCGTGGCCGCCTACTCGACCTACAGCAACTCAGGATGACGCAGGCTATCAAGCGCAGGTAAAAACCCCCGACCATGAAGTTCCGCTCAAGAGCGTTTTCTTGGGCAACCTTGAAACGGAACTTCATTCATGTACGAATTTGCCCCGCTGATTGCCGCTGCGGCGACCGAGCCACTGCCTGCCAGCCCCGTCTTGTTTGCCACCCAGGATGATCTGAAGCTGATCAACAGCCTGGTTGCACTGCTGTCACCCGCCGTACCGCACAATTGGACGCTGCTGGGGCCTCCCGCGTTGATCGCGGTCGACCGCAATTCCAGGCTTGGCCAATGGATGGTGCTGTTCGGCAAAGCTATCAACCAGAGCGTGTTCCTGGCATGGGCCGACGCGCAGCACCTGGAGTATCGAAGCATCAAGGTCATGGGATGCTCCCTGCACGCCAATGTCATTCACGAGGACCAAATGACACCCAGGGCCTTTCATCTTCATGACGACCCAGGCTGGCTGGAAGTGTCCGCGCCGATCCTGGGCATCTCCGAGATCATTGATCCCAACCAGCTGGGCGTGCCCTATATCGACTTGCCAAACGGGCACAGTACGTTTGAATTGCCACTCGAGTTGACGCTGGCGTTCTACGGCTACACGTTGCCCAAAAACCAGATCCAGGCGCGGATGATTGTCGATGAGCTGCAGGCCTACCATGCCTTTCCAACGATGGGTGACAATGGCCGCGCGCAGTCGGCGACACGCCATGAAATGCACGCCCAGCACCTGGATTTGCTGCAACTGGCCGATAACCTCGAGCAATGCATGGCCAGCGCGGCAGCCACGGATGAACCCCATGACAGCTACCTCGCTTACCGCCAGCGCCTCACGCTGAGGTCTGACTCTTTCGTAGCGCACACCTTGAAAGAAGCCGCGCAATTACTGCAGAGCGTGATCAATTCGATCGAGTTCACGCAGACGTTCCCGACTGCGCTGGGTCCCGATGAATACTTTATTTATTCCGGCGAGGATCATTCCCTGCGGGCCTCATCCGCGCAGATCCAGGGGACCAGTATCAGCCTGCGTACACACCTGGGCGGTGCGCCAGTGGCGGGTCGGCTGATTCGCCTGGCGCAATATGCGTCGTTGCTGGGAGAACAGGTGGCCTCCAATAACAGCCTGAGCCTGGCGCAGCTCATGCACTTCTACGCCATCGAGGTCCCCCTCCAGGCCAGCGAGGTGCACGCCCTGATCGCGCGCCTGCGCCAGTCATCCGTGCCTGGGCAGCCGTACTGCAGTGAAGCGGCCCAGGATGCGCAATGGCTCAAGCGCAAACAAAACAGCCTGAGCGCCCTGAATAACTTCAATCGGCTGCAGACAGAGCTGGAGCGAGTCAGCGCTGGCAAACAACCCGATGAAAAGGTTGAGCTCGACGATACGGTCGAGCTGGACACTGACTCGATGTTCTACCAGTTGCTGGAGGAGAGCGCCGAAAAACTGCTGATGATGATCAAGCACAGATCATTTGTCGCCATTTGCGTGAAACGCGGTATCGACGACGAAAAGGCGCTGGTACTGCTGACTGAAGAGGGGTACGTGGGCGCGGACGACAGGGACGGCAGGCGCAGAAACCTCACGGACGATATCGTCTCCAGTCCAGCGCTCAAGCGCTGTCTCACGCCCTTGCAGGAGCTGGCCAAACAATTGGGTGGCGAGCTGCGCAGTGATATGAAGGCCACCCTCAAGCAGTTGATGAAGTTCCTGCGCATGCCCGAAGTGAAGACAGCGGAGCAGGCCCGGCAGGCGGCGCACTACCTGAGGGCCGTCAGGGCTGCGACACCACGGCTGGGCAACTACTGGCAGGGCCTGGGCCAGCCGCAGCCGTCATTGCTGACCTTATCCAGCACACAACGCCGACAGGTATACGAAGCGCAGCAGGCATTTGCACAGGCGCAGGGAGCGCCCCTGTTCAAGTGGCTCGGCGAACCTTGTTGGGCGGGCAAGAGTGCCCCCAGGATCCGTGCCGAAGCGGACATGCTGCTGAACCAGATGGTGCAGAGCCCGCGCAGCCAGCTATTGGTCGAGCGCCTGGACACCCTCGTCATCTGGTCCGATGCAGCACTGCATGGCACAACGCCGCAACAGCGCCGGCAGACGCTGCTGCTCAGCGCGCTGATCCTGAGCCTGGACGAACAGGCCGGCACACAACGCAACCTGGTCGGCGGGCTGGCCATCGACACCGATTACTACTGGGGTGACAACTGCGCACTGGTGCGCAGCAATCTGGAAGCCCTCCTGCGCCAGACCCTTCTGGAGGGTGCACCATTGGCCGCGCATTTGCTGCTCAGTGGCAGCGCGCCACAATTGCTCGTGCGCAACATCCCCGAAACCTTGCCTTACCTGTGTAACCAGAACTGGGTCGTGTTCAAGCAGTTCGTCGATTTCATCGAGCTGAAAACCCCTGGCGCCAGCCGGTACATGACACTTGAGAACATCATGACCCTGGTCCATAACCCTGCCACGACGCTCAACCGGGAATTCTGGGCGCTGCCTCCTACGGTCGATCCCGTCCTCGACTGGGCGCGTGCCAATGGCGTGGTGGATGCGACGGACACGGACCTGCCCTTTAAAGGCGAGCTCGCCGTGCGCACCTATGAGAAACAGAAGCGCACACTCAACGATGCCTTCGGATCGCTGCACACCCCCTATCCGGATCAGAAGGAGGCGGCATTGAGGTACCTGCGTGAGGTCTATCCGGATAACGCTCACCTGGACAAAACCGTGTTCATGCCGGCGCCCTTCCTTCCGCCCGGTATTCGCTATCCGCAAGTCAGCACCCAGGATATTTCCTTTTCCCTGGCCGAACTGTATCTGGCCGGTGAGTTAAAGCACATGGAACGCTGGAGGGCGATTCAGCCACAGGTACGTGTCAACAGGTTTTCGCCGCCCTTGAGAACGCTCAAGGACCACAACGCTGATGAAAACTTCCACGCCGCGCTCGAATCCATCCGTGAGAGTTATATCGTGTACATTGCCTACCTGCTGGCCTGCCTGCCGCTGCCCAGGCGTGTCAGCCTGGAGCAGGGAAACATCGCACTGTACCTGCTGCGCAAACCGTCCCCCGCTGGCCGGGACACGATGATCACCGCACATTTTGGATGCCTGTTGCGTGTTCGCTACCAGCGGGATCGCTACCTGCTGCAACTGCTGCCCAGGCAGATGCTGGTCACGCAGCTGGCCAACCCGCCATCCGGCTTGCTGAATGACCCGGTCGCCCCAGGCCCTGTTCAGTTGCAGATCGATTGGAGTGCTTATCTCACCGGTTCCGAACCCGTGGCGGGCGCCAGTTCGCAGGTCCTGCTCCATCCCCTGGACACCACCCTCATAACGGATACCCAGGGTGACCCCGCCCCCATACCGAAGTCCTGGCAATCGGCACGACTCGAAGCGATTGCCAGGATGGTCGTTGACCAGTGCCTGCTCAGTAACCACCGGGATCTGAGTGAGTCCACGCAGAACCTCAACAATGTGGAAAAGGTCCTGCTGATCAACAAACGCCGAAACGAGCGTTTGCACAATCTGAAACCCTATTAAGTCATCGGCTACCCAAACGCCAGGGTCTGTGCAACGATCCGTTTCTGATCTTGACTGCCCTGGAGTCGCGCCCATGACACCGCCCGCCCCTTTCCCCGCCGCACCGCGCTTCTGGCGCGACGAGCGCCTGCCGTTCATCGAAGCGCGCACCATCGCCGACGGGCGCAAGGTCACTTACACCCGTCACGCCCATGAGCATTTCTCCATCGGCGCGATCACCACCGGGCGCAGCTATTACCATTACGGCGCCGATACATTCCAGATCAGCGCCGGCACCGTGGTGTTGATGAACCCCGGCGATGTGCATGCCTGCAACCCTATCCACGACCAGCCCTGGTCCTATCACATGCTCTACCTCGATACGCCCTGGCTGACCGAATTACAGTACCAACTGGGCTTCAGCACCGACCAGGGTTATCGCGCTTTCAATACGCCGTATACCCGTGACCCGCTGCTGTACAGCGGCTTGCTGGCGTTGTACCGGATGCTGGTGAACGAGCAGGCCGAATTGCTGCAAAAGCAGAGCGCACTGGTGAGCTACTTCACTGAAGTCCAGCAGCGCCTGAACCCTTCACCCACACCGGTGCGCGAGGTCAACCACAAGCTGGAGCGAGCCGCCGAGTACATCCGTGCGCACTGCACCGAGGCGTTGAAACTCGAAGACATCTGCCTGGCGGCCGAACTGTCGCCGTCCTACCTGATCCGCGCCTTCAAGCAGTACTACGGGCTGACGCCCCACGCGTTCCTGGTCAACCAGCGCATCCAGTTTGCCCGCACCCAGCTGCGCAAGGGCGAGTTGATCGCCGACGTAGCGCTCGCTGCGGGCTTTGCCGACCAGGCGCACTTCCAGCGCACCTTCAAGCAACATTTCGCCGCCACCCCCGGGCAATACCGCGAGGTGCTCAAGCCATCAGCAAATAACCCACACTGGCCACCAGCAACGCGGCCATCGAGCGGTTGAACAGGCGCACGCCGTGGGGATTGTCCAGGTAACGGCGTAGAAAGGTCCCGGCATAGGCCCAGCACGCCACCGACAGGTAGCAGATCACCAGGTAGAGACTGGCAAACAGCCAGACTTGCCGCCCATCGCCGTCGGCCACAAACAGGCCCATACCCGCCACACAGGCCAGCCAGGCCTTGGGGTTGAGCCATTGCATGATCGCGCCGTAGAGCATGGATGGCGCCGTCGCGCTGCCCTCCGCGTCGAGCTGGCCGTCGTCCACCGCCAGTTTCCAGGCCATGTACAGCAGGAACGCCACCCCGCCCCACTGGATCAACTGGGTCAGGATGGGCCAGCGCACCAGCACCTCGTGCAAACCCAGGCCGATCAGCACCAGCAGCAAGGTAAAGCCAACGGCGGCACCGAACACATGCTTCTGGCTGGCGACAAAACCGAAGCGCGCGCCTGAACTCAGGGCGACCACGTTGACCGGTCCCGGCGTGATGGACGTGGCCAGGGCGAAGGCGGCCATGGAAATGATCAAGCTCATTGCGGTTCCCTTTTCATGATGAGGCGTAAACAGGGTTCCACGGTATAAGGCCGGGTCAAATCGGTATTGAACAAAATCACCCTGGGGCGTGGACCACACAGTCTTCGACGCCACACACCCGCCCATCCTCAGCCAGGATCTGGACCTAGTGCAGTGGCTTGGGCAAAGGTGTGTGGATGCCGGCGTTCAACGCTGCGTGGGGATGCGAATTTCGCCATCCCGGCATTGGGTTTTCACACTGCGCGGGCAACCGGCGAAGGCCAGGTCCTTGGTCAGGCACACACGCACCTCCGACAGCACCTTGCCTTTGCAGATCACCGCCAGCCCATGGTTGCCCATGCGCGGGTTGCTTTCGCGAAACAGCGCCTCGATCTCGCGGGCCGGTAACGACGGCGGCGTGTTGAACGGTTGCAGTTGCGCAGGGATGGCAACCACGCCCAGCGCCGCATCGGTTTTCTCCAGGTATGCCAAGGGATCCAGCCCGCTGCAGGTGCCGTGCTTGGCCCATTCGTGGGTGAGCAGCGAGCGCGTCGGGAACAGCGCCGCGCCTTTGTCCATCTCTTCGCGGCTCAAGCGCGATTGCGGCGCGCAGGTCGCCGGCCACCCTCCCCGCGCGTATTGCGGCCACAAGCCGTGCAGCACAAAGCCGTAGCCCTTGCCCGAACACTGCTCGTTGTCCGGGTGCGTCAGGCAGAAGGTCGGCGACCATGACAGCGACAACACATAAAAATCAAATTCCCCAGGCGTCCCTTGGCTACGCGGGGCCGCCATCGCCGTTGTGGCAAGTGCCAGCCACAGGATCATCCAGTATTTCATTGAGCTATTCCTTGGAAAATCATCCCGGCAGATTGGGATTTCGTTGCAGGACCTTGTCCAGGATCCGATCGGTCTTCAACGCCTCGATGGCCAGCGACGGATGCTCGGCTTCGCCGCGAATATGCGCGTTCATGGCCACTACGTGGTGCCATTGGATATGCGGGTGGCATGGCACTTCCAGCACCTCGTTGGTCTCGCCCTCCAGGTGCAGCGGCTGGTCTTCGAAGACCGAGAACTGGATGCGCCCACGGCTGCCGATCAACTCGACCCGGTCCTCACGGCGGTCGGCGACGAAGTTCCAGCAGCCCATGCCCAACGCGCCCGAACTGAAGGTCCAGCAGGCCGTCACGGCGTCCTCGGCGGCATAGTGCCCGGCCTGTCGTGCCGTAAAGCCCGCGACCTCGACAATATCCCCGGCCAGGTACTGGAACAGGTCGAAACCGTGGCTGGCCAGATCGGCAAAGTAGCCACCACCGGCAATGCTCGGGTCGGTGCGCCAGTTGGCGGCGCTGGCGTCCTCGGCGGCCGGCGGTTTGCACAGGGTCCAGGTCAGCTGGCGTAACGTGCCGATGCGCCCGTCCTGCAGCCACGCGCGCACTTGCTGGAAGCGTGGCAGCGAGCGCCGGTAGTAGGAAACAAACAGGTGCAGCCCGGCGCGCTCGAAAGTGCGCTGCATCAGCGCGCCCTGTTCGGCGTTCAGCGCCATCGGCTTCTCGACGCAGCAATGCTTGCCGGCCGCCGCCACCATCAGGCTGTATTCCAGATGGCTGTCGGGCGGCGTGGCGATGTACACCGCGTCCACTTCGGGGTCGTTGATCAGTGCCTGGGCGTCGGTGTAGTAACGGGCAATCCCATGGCGCGATGCATAATCGCGCACCGCCTCCTCGCGCCGCCCCATCACGGCCACCAGCGCCGAACCTGGCGCTTTGTAGAAAGCGGGTCCACTCTTCAATTCAGTGACACTGCCACACCCGATCATGCCCCAACGTACGCTGCTCATCTGTTTTCCTCGTCCGTTTTCATCAATCGGGCAGTATCCACATCCCCACCGCGGCGCGCCATAACCACTTAGCATGACAATTGCATTACACTTTTATGACACTCATCCCGCTGCGGGGGCACAGACGATGAAAATACGCGCAACGGTCATTTGCGAACACGAGGGGCATATCCTCTTCGTGCGCAAGGCCAGGTCAAAATGGGCCTTGCCGGGCGGCAAGGTGGAACGGGACGAGCGCCCGGTCGGTGCGGCCGAACGGGAGCTGGAAGAAGAAACCGGATTGAACGTGGACGGGCTGCTGTACTTGCAGGAGCTGAAGGCCCGCGACACCGTGCACCATGTATTTGAAGCCTCGGTGGTGAATATCGCGGATGCGCGGCCGCTGAACGAGATCGTCGACTGCCAGTGGCACGCCTATGGCGCCGTGGACCAACTGGACACCACCGACGCCACGCGGCACATCGTCAAAGCCTTTCTCCGGCGTCTGTAATACAGCGCCCAACCTGCTATCCAGCCCCCTTCGTTAGACCAGGCCATTTGCTCTCTGCCGTTCGACAAAGGATCTGTCGAGCGGCAGCCGCTGTGTATGTCAAAGGCACCCACATGGCCTGGTGAAGGGCGGCAGGCGGAGGTATCAGTGGCGAGGGCGCTTCCCCTCACCGCTGGGGGCTAAGACTCAAAAACCGATCTGGGACGGGCCATTTCCTGCCACCGGTTCTTCTCCCGGGCGTTTCACCCGCGTTTGCTCTGCCATGTCCTCCGGTTGTACGCCGCCGAAATTGGTGATCGCATCCAAAGAGTTGGGTTGAGCAGCAGTCTGCGCGGGACCTACGATGTTAGAGCTATCGATCATCGTTCTTTACCTTCTTGCTCTACCCAACGGAATGTCGGGTTTCTCTGAGCTCTACCTTCGTGGCACTTTGAGATTTCCAGTTCCATCAGCCTGCTCACGACCGAGGTTCTTTGCCTGCCAACTTTGCTTGGGCCTTTGCCTGCCCGCGCCTGTACAAGGCCTCCACCAGCTGCTGCCGTTCATCCTGGGGCAAGGTATTGGCGAACTGCGCCAGGGTACCGTCCACCAACGCCCGCAGCGCCATATCGGCCTCCCGTGCCTTGGCCAGTTCCGCTAGCAACGCCTCACGATCCAGGCGCGGCGCTTCCAATTGCTTGATCACCCCCAGCCGCGCCTCACGCCCGGCCATGATCAGCGGCTGGCTGTCGTCGCGATTGCGGCGCAGCAGTTGGCGCAGTTCCCTGCGCCGCTCCGGCGGCAACTTGACCATCGCCTGGCGCAGGCCGTGCTGGTTGACCACCACTTCGGCAGGCCGGGCGTTGGCCATCCAATGGTAAAGACCGCCGCCCACCCCACCGATCAAAAATACGTTGAGCAGGATCGAGACAAACAACCACGGCTTCAGGGATCTGGTGGTCATTGTTCGGTTTCCTCGGCATTGACGCTGAAGACGACTTCCGCGTCGCCCTGATCAAAGACACTGGGCAGCACGTCGGAGGACAACATCGGCAGCGGCACGCTCATGGACGCCACCAGCATCCCAGTGACGATGCCGGCAATGCCCGCACCGACAAGGCCGGCGGGCGATAACCAGTTGGCATAGCGTGACCAGAATGAGCGTGGGGCGGATTGGCGTATCTGCCGGACCAACGCCGGGGCGGGGAAGGCCAGTTGATGGCTGTCCAACTGGCTGTCAAGCCAACGCGCCTGCTGCAAGGCTACACGGGCATGTACGTTGCCGTTGTCGAGCAACGCCTGGGCCGTTGCCCGTTCTGCCGCGGGCCAGCGACGCAGGTCCGCCCCATAGACGTCGGCCAGGTACACAAAGCGTTCGGGTGTCATGATTTTCCCCTTCCTGGGCGGGCAAGCCCGGGTGTATCGGCAAGTTGGCTGCGCAACTGGCGTCGGGCCCGCGACAGCAGGCTCTCCAGTGCCTCGACGCTGATATTCATCAGGGCCGCGGCGTCGATGTTCGACAGCTCCTGGTAGTACTGCAACACGATGGCTTCGCGCTGGCGTTCGGGCAAGGCCGCCAACGCGGCGGCCATGCGTGTACTGCGGTCCTGGGTCTCCAGCTGCTCTTCAGGCGATGGCGAGCTGTCTGCCACCTCCACCGCCGCCTCATCGCTCAGCGGGCGCTCCTTGCGTCGCCGCAAGCGGTCGTGGCACAGGTTCAGCGCGACCCGATGCAACCAGGTGTCGAAACGCGCCTCGCCACTGCGCCAGTGGGCGGCCTGGCGCCAGATGCGCAGGAAACTTTCCTGGGCCACGTCCTTGGCCTCGTCGGCGTCCCCCAGGATCCGACTGGCGAGCGCCAGCAAACGCGGGAGCTTGCGCATCACCATCTCGTTGACGGCGGCAGGTTCGTTATTGCCGATACGCGCCAGCAGCTCAACGTCCGGATCAGTGTCTTTCAATCGGGCAGTTCTCAGGGCCAAGGGTCAGGGTTCAGCGGATCCAATGCCCTTCGCGCCAGTACCAGTTCGGGCCATGGGCTTCCCAATGGCCAGGCTCCCAGCGCCCATGACGCATCACGGGCTGCCAGTGGCCCGGCACCCAGCCGTAACCGCGCCCTTCCCAACGCCAGTGGCCAGGGTCCCAGGCATAGCCGGGGCGCTCGGCCGGGATCATTTCCACACGTTGAGGCGGCGGCGCCTGCTGGAGGATGATGTCGGTCTGGGCAAACGTCGGGGTGCTGACAAACGCGGCGAGGGCCAGCGGAGCAAGCAAGGCAAAACGCAATGTGGCCTGGGGTCTCATGGCAACTCCTCCATGCAACCCGCGAAAGTGCAGGTTGCTGATGGGTTGAACGGCGCGTGCGCAAAAATCCGTCGCGGGCTGCGCAGATTTTTTCAGCAGGGTGCGAGACCAGTATTGCTCAGGGGTTGGCGGGGCTTGATGAAATGTCTGAAAGGATTGCGACGGATTTTCGCCGGTCGCCGCGTTGAAGGATTAACCCCGGCCAACCCAAGAGGAAACACCATGTACCGTCGACTTACCCTGCTGGTTGCCGCTGTGCTGATCGTCAGCCTCAGCGGCTGCGTGATCGTGCCGGAACACCGTCATTGCTGCTGGCGTTACTACGGCGCAGTGGACGCGCCCAGCCATGCTGTCATCGGCTAGCTGGCCGCCGCCATGCCCGTCACACGACCTCTCGTCTGCTGCCTCGGCAAGCGCTTGACTCCCACCGTCGATCACACGACGCTCTGGGCACTTAGCCATCATTCGAGCCGTCCACCATGAGCATTGCCCCTCCGAGCCAGCCCGACAGCGACGTATACCGGACACTGCTGGAATCGACCAAGGCCATCCCGTGGCGTATCGACTGGCAGAGCATGACCTTCAGCTATATCGGCCCGCAGATCGAAACGCTGTTGGGCTGGACCCCGCAAAGCTGGGTCAGCGTCGACGACTGGGTCTCGCGCATGCACCCCGATGACCGCGAATACGTGGTGAATTTCTGCGTGTCGCAATCCCGTGCCGGGGTAGACCATGAAGCGGATTACCGGGCCCTGACGGTGAACGGCGACTATGTATGGATCCGCGACGTGGTGCACGTGGTGCGCAAGGACGGTGAAGTCGAGGCGCTGATCGGCTTTATGTTCGATATCAGCGAACGCAAGAAGACCGAAGAACACCTGGTGCGCCTGCAAAAGCAACTCGAGGAATATTCCTACCAGGATGGCCTGACCGGCATCGCCAACCGACGCATGTTCGACACCGTGCTCGAGCGCGAATGGGCCAGCGCCCAGCGCAGCCAGTTGCCGCTGTCGTTGATCATCCTGGATATCGATTTTTTCAAGCAGTACAACGACCACTATGGCCACATCAAGGGCGACGAGTGCCTGCGCCAGGTCGCGCATACCCTGTCACTGGCCGCCAACCGGCCGCGGGACTTCATCGCCCGTATCGGCGGTGAGGAGTTTGTGTGGTTGCTGCCGGAAACCGACGCGGCATCGGCGAAACAGGTGGCACAGCGCTGCCTGCACCTGATCTGCCAGCAACAGATCGAACATGGCTTTTCAGCGGTGTCGAACCTGCTGACCCTGAGCCTGGGCGTAGGTACGCGCATCGTCAAACCCGACAGCCCGATGCTGGGTTTTGTCGAAGATGTCGACAAGTTGCTCTACCGGGCCAAACGCAATGGGCGGATGCGTGCGGAGTATGCAGAAGGTGAAGTTTGACCCCGGGGGTTAAATCCCAGGCAAAAAAAATCCCAAGTAGCTGATGGAAACTTGGGATTTAAAATGCATAAACCGTGGGAGGTGAACGCCCGGCTATAGTAACCAGTGTAAAAAGCTGTAACAAGAAAATTTTATATCCTTTCGTCGGATTAAAAGCATTGTAAGTCCTTCAATAACCACATGTTTTTTAAGGTAGAGAGACATATAAGTGCCACTTTTTGGTGCAACTACTGTCGATATTTCCACTTATAAAAAAGGGTTATTAGTTAAGGCGGCGTAACACTCTTCGACCCGCTCTCCTCCAATTGCTGGCAGGTATCGCGAAGTTCGAGACCCGCGGAGGTGGCCACACTGGCGACCCGCTCAACCTGCCGGCAAAGTGCCAAACGCTCGGCCGCTTCTTCGCGCTGGCGATCCTCCTTGGCGTTGAGTTGCATGAAATAGCCCCCGAGCAACATCGCGGCACACAGCACGCCAAGCGCAAAATAGCGCAGGCTGTTGGCTGAAGGGGGGGTTGCCGGGGTCACGGGCTTACCCTGCCCGGCTCTGTTTTGACAGCAAACCTGGAGCGCCTCGGGCAGCCCCGTCCCGGGACCGGCATCGCGGCGCGAATAAGCGTGTGCATACCTGTCTCCTCTACCAAGGGAGCAATTGTATGCAAATAGAAACATCGGTTTGTCGTGGTTTTGTAAAGCCTGCACTCGATTACTTGCGTGCCACTTTGTAACGCACGCAATCCTGGTAGAAACTCTGGCGAATCGCTTCGGGCTTGAGCCGTGAACGACTGTCATAGGTCTGTTCGGTGATGCCCATGGCCATCATGCGCATCCAGGATTTACTGAACTTGATGGTCTGGATCTTCTGCCGCGCGGCGTACAGCGACACCCCCGACAGCTTGAGCTCCTGGGCCCTGGCGGCCGTGCCGGCGCCCCAACTGCACATGTACTTGTCACCCTCGCGCAGCTCCCGTGCCTGCACGGCAGCCGCGCCGCCGGCCAGGGAGCAGGCGATCAGCATGATTCCAACAGTGCGCATTTGCTTCCTCACCTAACCACCTGAAAATAAAAGCGATTCTGGCGAGAATTTTGTTACAAAGGGGCCATTAAATTGCCTTATCGTCGTGCCATCACCATTGGTAGGTCGCACTCGCCTGGACCGTGCGCTGCGAGCCGTACCAGCACCACGAGTAGGAATAGCACGACGCGACGTACTCTTTGTTCGCCAGGTTGGTGGCGTTCAGGGCCAGGCGCAGGTTGTCCTTGAGGTTGGCGATGTTCGGAATGTCGTAGTGCACCGCCGCATCGAACAGGGTGTAGCCCGGCACCTTCAGGGTGTTGGCGGTATCGCCCCAGGACGAACCGACATACCGCGCACCCGCGCCGGCGCCGAAGCCCTTGAGGTTGCCATCATGGAAGGTGTAGTCGGCCCACGCCGACGCCGTGTGGCGCGGTACCGCATAGGTGGTGGTGCCCTCGGCGTTGATGGCCGGGCCTACGCCGATATCGCTGATGGGGGCGTAACGCACGGTGTTATTGGACTTGCTGATGCGGTTATCCAGGTAGGCATAGGCCGCCGTGATGTCCAGGTTGTCATTAAGGCTGGCCTTGCCTTCCAGTTCAAAACCACGGGATTGCACTTCGCCGTCCTGGCTCTGGCAGCGACCGCTGCCGCACAGGTGGGTGGGGTCCGGGTCGGTGGTGAGGACGTTGGTCTGGCGCAGGTCGAAGATCGCCGCTGTGATAAAGCTGGTGCTGCCCGGCGGCTGGTACTTGATACCGATTTCATACTGCTTGCCTTCGGTCGGTTTGAATACCGATCCGCCGTAACCGGTGCCCGACTGCGGGTTGAACGACTCCGCATAGCTGGCATAGGGCGCCAGGCCGTTATCGAAGAGATAGACCAGGCCAATACGCCCGGTAAAGGCCTTGCTGTCCAGGGAGGACTGGCTCTTGGCCCCGGTGCGCAAGGTCCTGGTGGTGCTGTCGGTGCTGGCCCAGTCATAACGACCGCCGAGCAACAACACCCATTTGTCCCACTTCATCTGCTCTTGCAGATAGACGCCGGTCTGTTCGCTGCGCGACGTACCGTCGGTGGTGTACGCCGGTACCGGCACGGCCGCGCCATAGACCGGGTTGAAAATATCCAGGGTCGGCCCGGCGGTATACGTCCCTGAGCCCAACAGGGTGTCGGTGCTGGTGTTCTGGTAGTCGAGCCCCATCAGCAGGGTGTGTTGCAGTGGGCCCGTGTCGAATTTGGCCTGCACCTGGTTATCGAGGGTGTAGGCATCCATGTCGACGTCACTGGCAATGGTGGAACGTCGAATGGTGCGGTAATCCGCCATCAGGTAGTTGCTGTAGAGGCTGCGATAACGCCCTTCGCTGCGCAGGTAACGCGCGTTCTGGCGCACCGTCCACACATCGTTGACGTGATGCTCGAAGGCCCAGCCAATGGAGTAGTACTCGCGATCGCTTTTCTCGAAGTTCTTTTCGCCGTCGTAGAAGTCCACGTCGATGCTGCGCCCGGTCGGGCTGTGCAATACCGAGCCCCAGGCCGGCACCGAACCGTAGGACGCGCCCTTGGGGTCCTTCTGGAAATGCCCGAGCAAGGTCAGCGAGGTGTCTTCGTCCGGCCGCCAGGTAAACGCGCTGGACAACGATTGGCGACGGGTTTCGGTGTGTTCGACCTGGCCATCGGCATCGTCGAACAGCCCCGCCACGCGGTAGGAATACACGCCTTGATCGTCAATCGGCCCGCTCAAATCGAAGGTGGTGCGCTTTTTGTTAAAGGTGCCGTATTCGACGCCCACTTCATGGAACGGCGTATCCAGCGGGCGCTTGCTGACCATATTGATCACCCCGCTCGGCGTGCCCTGCCCGTACAGCACCGACGCCGGGCCGCGCAGCACTTCGACGCGCTCCAGGTCGAAGGCATCCTTTTGCGGCAAGGCATCACGGCTCGACGGCATGCGCAGGCCGTCGAGGTAAGTGGCCGGGGCAAACCCACGGATGGTCAATTGGTCGAGACGCGACGCCGTGGCACCGCGGGTTTCCGGGATGACCGCGGCGCTGTAGCGCAGGATCTGGTTGAGGCTCTCGGCGTTCTGCGCACGCATCTGGTCTTTGGTGACGATGGAAATCGACTGCGGGGTTTCGATCAGCGCGGTATCGGTCTTGGTGCCCGACAAGCTGCGCGTAGCCACATAACCGGACACCGGCCCGGTAGGGCTTTCGGCCTGGTACGCGCCGCTGATGGTGGTGGCCTGCAGCTGCATGGCACCGCCGTTATCCGGGATGGCTTCCAGGCGGTAGCGGTCGGCCGAGAGCTTCAGCGCCTGCAGGCCGCTGCCGGCGAGCAACTGGGTCAGCGCCACGTCGGTGGCGTACTGCCCGCTCAAGTCGTTGCTGCGTTTGCCGCGTGCCAGGCTCGCATCAAACGCCAATACCAGGCCCGCCTGCTCGGCCAGGCTGTTGAGCGCCTGGCTCAAGTCACCGGCCGGAATCTGGAAGCTGCGTACAGCGCTGCGGCTTTCTTCGGCGAAGGCGGATTGGACGTTCAGCAACGGCACGGCGGCGAAAGCCAACGCCACTGACAGGGCCAGTGGGTGCAAGGGGCGAGCAAGGCGCGACATGGGAAATCCTGGGTAATAGAGGTTCTATTAACCATGACGGCCAGGTCGGGAAATCGGGCAAGGATGAGAGCAGTTTTTATTTGAGCGGCGTAGATCGGTGTGTTGTGTTTCCCTCATTAACCCCACGCCACCACCAACAACCCCACCCCCAACGCCAGGCACAACGGCGAATAGAACCACGTATCCCA
Source organism: Pseudomonas sp. GV047 (assembly GCF_003058245.1). NCBI lineage: Bacteria > Pseudomonadati > Pseudomonadota > Gammaproteobacteria > Pseudomonadales > Pseudomonadaceae > Pseudomonas > Pseudomonas sp. GV047. The sequence continues at coordinate 203,254 of NZ_QCWA01000009.1, forward strand.
CCGCGCAAACCGTGACCCGCCGACTTTCTTGAAAAAACCCACCAACTCCGAATCCCCAATCGCGCGGGCAAACATCAGCAGGGCAATCGCGCTGATTCCCCATTGCAGCGCCGCATGGGAGACCGCCGAAAAGTACAGCCCGGCCCGCAGGCACACCAGCAGCGCAATGCCGACCAAGCCCATCGCCACCAGAAAGGTACCCAGCGCCGAGGGCCTGAATGCAAGGCGAGGCCCGCTGGCGAATTCGCCGGGCAGTTGGGGGATGGCGGCGAGGCTGCCGAGTTTGCCGCCGGCAGCCCAGTACAGGTGCACCATGCTGATGCAGGTAAAAATGCCGACGATCCAGCGTGCGATGACAAAGCTCATGGCGGGCGCTCCCAGAAAAGGTGCGAGACAGGATAGTCGCCCTGGGATTTTTTGCAGGCATTTCGTCGGCGGCTGATGGTAAAGTGCCGCCCCATGAAACTCGCCCGCGCCGACCGCTCGCTCATTGCCTGGATGCTCTATTGCTGCGTCCTGTTCAATGTGTTCGCCTGCAGTATCGGTCACGGGCAGATGGTGGGGATGCAGCTCAATGGCATCGGCGGGCAGTTCTGCACCGTCGACCCGCGTACCCAGGCGCCCAAGCCGTCCAACTCCAGCGATGAGAACCTGCCGACGCTGGCCAAGGCGTTCGGTTGCCCGCTGTGCTCAACCGGCGGCATGGGCCCGGCGCTCAGTTCGAGCCTGAATGTGGCGGTGTTGCCACAACCCCATGCGCCACCGCCGGCCGTCGTACTGGCCGCTGATATCCCTGCCCGCTTCACCTGGCCCACGGCTAACCCGCGCGCGCCGCCCGCCTTCGCCTGATCCCTTTGCTTTCCCATCTGCACTGACCACCGGTTCCACACGGAATGACGGACGGCCGTGCGTTGTTTTCAAGCCAAGTTTTTCAGGATTCAACCATGAAACATCTACCCCTGTTGGCGGGCCTGTTCGGCTGCCTGCCTGTCTGCGCCTGGGCCCTCGAACTGGCTCCGACCACCATTGATGGCGAATCAACTGCCGAACCCGGCCTCACCCTGGATCAATCCAGCGGCGTGGCGTCGCGGCTGGGACTGAGCGTGCGGGAAACCCCAGCGTCGGTTGCCATCGCCAATCGCAACGACATCGAACGCCATGGCGCCAAGACGTTCCGCGATGCCGCCAACACCCTGCCCGGCGTCAACGCCAGCGCGCCGCCGGGTTTTGGCGGTTTTGTCTCTTACCGTGGGTTTACCAGCAGCCAGATCACCCAGATGTTCAACGGTATCAATGTCGCCACCGGCCTGGCCCGCCCCGTGGATGCCTGGATCTATGACCGCGTGGAACTGGTGGGCGGCCCCTCCTCCCTGATCAACGGCGCCGGCTCCGTCGGCGGCTCGCTCAACTATGTGACGAAGCTGGCCACCCGTGAGGAGCAGGCCGCCGAAGGTCAGCTCACCTATGGCAGCTACGACACCACCGGCATGGCATTCGGCGTCAATCACGCGCTGACCGAGCCCGGCGCCGAAGTGCAGCATTACGCGCGCCTGGATGTGAGCCGCAACACCAACCACAGCTACATCGACCGCGACCAGCGTGAGGCCTGGAGCCTGGCGTTTTCCCTGCTCAGCGACCTCACCCCCGACCTGTCCCATACCCTGGCCCTGGAATACCAGGATGAACAGGAAGACAGCCCTTACTGGGGCACGCCGGTGCTCAACCCCAAGGCCGGCGAGCTGAAGATCGACAAACACAACCGTTTCAATAACTACAACGTCGCCGACGGCCGTTACGAGCAGCGCACGATCTGGGCGCGCTCGATCATCGACTACCGGATCAACGACAGCACGACGCTGAAAAATACGCTCTACCACCTCGACAGCCAGCGTGATTACCGCAACCTCGAAACCTACCAATACAACGCCGGCAACAGTGCGGTAAACCGCTCGACCGCCTACCAGGTGCGCCACCAGGGCGAACAGCACGGCAGCCAGTTCGAACTGCGCCATGACGACCGTCTGTTCGGCCTGTCGACCACCTGGTCCGGCGGTTTTGAGTACAAGGTCAACAGCACCACCAACACGCCGCTGAATGTGCCGGGTAACAGCACCGTGGACCCGAACGGCTTCAACCCCGGGCACTTCTACGACATCCCGCGTACCCGGGAGAATTTTGGCAAGGACAAGACCAATGAGGTCACCACCAAGGCGCTGTTCGTGGAAAACCGCCTGGGCCTTACCGAAAAACTCTCGCTGCTGAGCGGCCTGCGTTACGACGCCATCGACCTGGATGTGACCAACCACCGCGCGATCACGGCCACCAACCCACGGCACTTCAAGCGCCATTGGGAACCGGTGACCGGTCGCGTCGGCCTGACTTACCAGTTCATCCCATCGGCCAATGTCTACCTGCAATACAGCACCGCCGCCGAACAACCGAGTACAACCACCCAGGTGTTCGATGTGTCGACCGGCAAACAATGGGAGGTGGGCAGCAAGTTCGACTACCTGGACGGCCGTGGCTCGGCCACCGTTGCTGTCTATAAGATCGAACGCAAGGACTTTGCCGTAACCGACCCGCAGGACCCGACCACGAGCATCCCGGTCGGCGCGCAGTCATCGAAGGGCATCGAGCTGGCCAGTTCATTGCGCATCACGCCCAGGCTGCTGGCGGAAGGCAACGTCGCCTGGGTGGATGCCGAATACGATGAGTTCAACGAGAAAATAGCCAGTGGCGCGGTGGTGTCGCGCAAGGGTAATACACCGACCAACGTGCCCAGGCGCGTCGGCAACCTGTGGTTGACCTATGACTTTGCCGAGGATTGGCAAGGCGGCGTGGATGCGCGCTACGTCGCCGAGGTGTATGCGGACAATGCCAACACCCAGACGGTACCGGCCTACACGCTGTTCGGGACGTTCCTGCGCTACCAGGTGGATTCACACACCTCGGTGACCGGCCGGGTGCGCAACCTGACCAATGAGGTGTATGCCGAGTTTGCCCATGTGTCCCCGGCGTATTACCTGGGGGCGCCACGGACATTCGAGCTGGCGGTGCAAACCAGATTCTGAAGCGACACTGCAAACAACATGTGGGAGGGGGCAAGCCCTCTCCCACATTATTTTTGATCTTCGCTCGGCAATAAGCGCGTGCTTACTTCAAGCTGGCTTCGACCTTCTGCGCCACATCCTCGGTCAACCAGGCCTTCCACACCTCCGGATGCTCCTTGAGGAATGCCTGGGCCACCTCCCGAGGCGCGGTGTGATTCTCGCTCATGGTCGCGAGGGCTTGGTTCAGCGGCCCAATCGGCAACTCGACCTTCTCGAAAAACCCGGCAATCTGCGGATGCTCCTTCTGGAACGGCGTGGACACGCCAATACTCAGCTTGGATGCCAACGACCGAGTGGGCTTCGGGTCGGGGTTATCCGCATCCGTCAGGGTCTTCCAGGCCTCGGCATCGAACGGTGGCTCCTCCAGCTGGATCAGCTTGTAGCGCCCCATCAACGGCGTCGGTGACCAGTAGTAGAACAACACCGGTTTGCCGCGACGGATGGACGAGGCAATTTCGGCATCCAGGGCAGCTCCCGAACCGCTGCGAAAGTTCACGTAGCTGTCATCCAGGCCATAGGCCTTGAGCTTCTGTTTGTTGACCACTTCCGAGGTCCAGCCGATGGGACTGTTGAGGAAGCGCCCCTTGCCGGGAGACTCCGGGTCCTTGAACACGTCCTTGTAGCGCGCAAGGTCTTTCACGCTCTTGAGGTCCGGTGCCAGGGGCTTGATACCTTTGGACGGATCACCCTTGACCACGTATTCCGGCACCCACCACCCCTCGGTGGCCCCCTTGACCGTATCCCCCAGGCCCACCACTTTGCCTTCGGCCTCGGCCTTGACCCATACCGGGCTGCGGCCGGCCCACTCTTCACCGATGACCTGGATGTCGTTCTTGGCCAGGGCGGTTTCCAGGGTGATGGTGGTACCGGGCAAGGTGTCGGTGGGCAAGTCGTAGCCCTTCTCGACGATGACCCGCAGTATTTCGGTGATCAGGCTGCCGCTTTCCCAGTTCAGGTCGGCAAAGTGCACCGGCGCTGGCGCGGCCGAAACGGGCAGCGAAGCCACTGCCAGACCCAGGGTCGTCAGCGATGCAGCCAACAGCGTTCTCAATCCTTTCATGCCCTTGCACCTCGCGATGTCGCAGCAAACAACGAACGGCTTTGCTGTCTATGCGCGAAGCCTCTGAATAGTTAAGTCAACTCAACTGTAGTAGAGGTTCCGGGAGATAGGAGATGTTCGCAGTATTTACCGATTATTCACTGGCCTTGAACGTCACCAGCTCACCCTTGCGCCATTTGGCGGCCTTGCCGGTCACGGCCTTGAGGGTCTTGGTCAGGCCTTCCTGCAGTTGTTCATGGGCCGCAAACACCAGCATCACACTGTGGCCTTCCTTGAAGACGATGCCCTGGCCTTCGGGCGAGGACACAAAGGCATAGTCGCCCAAGCCATACACCGTCAACTTGATGTCGCGGAACTTGAGTTCGAACTTGCCACCTTCGCGACTGGGCAATACCGCAGCACGGAAGTGGTCGCCCACCTTGAGTTCCAGACGGGGTTTGTCATCCACAACCATTGCCGCTTCGGTATCGATTTCGGCGATGTAGATGCCTTCCGGCGTCTGCTCAGTGATGTAAACAAAACGGGATTGAAACTGCTTGACCAACTTTGCGCGCAAATCACCCAGCACGAACAACGCGTGCATATCCAGATTACTGACTGCCAAGGAAACGCCCCCACATCGAAAAGAGCACTGTCCGCCGGAGCGGGCAGCACAAAGAAACGGCCATCTCGGCACGATCACACAACACATTCATGGAAAACTGAAGAAGACCCCGTTGCTGCGCCCAAAGCCCCGGACAGGCATGCACGATGGGCCTTGCGCAGGAACATCAGGCATCGCAGGAGATCACAGGTTCAATAACCAGAGAATACCGGTCGACCCGCTTCAGAGAATAACACTATTAAAAACGCAGTTTCCGACAGCTCATACAAACAAAAACACCTCGGCGTGGAACCAGACGCCGACTGCCGACGACAATACTAAAACAGCAACACGGGTCAAAACCACCTGTAACGCCGCTGGTGGGTCAACAAGATCGATCGACAGGAGCTGACCATGCAACGACGCCAATACGACGCTATGTCTTCCCGCACTCGTTCATCATGTCAGGACGAACAGCAATACTACTGCTTACGCAGTCCCAACGGGTACCCCGATTCCGTTCTTTACCAGGTTGTACCCGCCGGAAGAAACTTCTTCCATATCCGCGAAGTCACCAGTGGCAGGATCAGAGGCTTTCGCAGCGACCACATCGAGGCCTGTGAACTGGCCAAGCGGCTGGAGGCCTCACTGCACGGCGGAATCGTTTCGTCACCCGGATGACTTTACTGCGCCGCCGCCCTTCAACAACTGCCATACTGGCCTGTCCATTGGAATTTGCTCCCTCACGGGCCAGGTTTCATCAGTGCTGTTGGTTACCTCGAAGGGAAGGCGATACGTGACGGAATTTGATATTGGCGAATTTTTCATCCATGGCGACGCAAGGGAAGTCGACGGGGAGTTTCAAGCAGTGATCGTGATGCGCGCCAAGCCGCCGTTGACCACCGTCACCACGCATCAGGTCGAAAAAGACCGGTGGTTCAAGACCTTCGATACCGCCGCCAGCGCCGGAAAAGAATCCGCCCAGGCACTCAAGGCTGCAGTGGATTCAGGGGCACTGACCTCCTGACAATCCGATCGAACTCTACCGCGCCACAAGCCTCCCATGCATAACGATCCCGAAACCCGCACGGAGACTGACATGGACGCGCCAATACCGACACTCGAAACGTTATTTGAACAACTGGGCCTGGACTCAACCCCCGAAGCCATCGACGCCTTCATTGTCGCGCACCCGCTGAGTGACGACGTCAAGTTGATCGACGCGCCGTTCTGGACGCCGCAACAGGCACAGTTCCTCAAGGAAGAACTGCGTGAAGACGCCGATTGGGCCATGGCGGTGGATGAGCTGAACCAGCGCCTGCATCAACCGCAGTAATCCACACAATACCGGCTGCCTGGGCGCAATAGCGCTTGCCAGGCAGCTGGTATTTCCCCGTCTCACAGACGACCACAATCCCTAGCGCGCAGCCTTCGCCCCCTCCGGCTTATACCCCAGGCGCAAGCCCCCCCAATGCCGCCCCCGGACCATGATCGGCACCGACAAGTCGTGCATCAACTCGCCGGTATCGCGGGTGTAGGTCTGCAATAGCACCGCTTGCTGGTGGCTGCCGCAGCGGATCCCGGTGCGGTCTTCGAACTTGCGCTTGGTGCGGTTCTGCACCGCGTCGACCTGGGCATCGCCGGTCAGTGCCTGGGAGAACGCCTTGTTGTGCGTCGGCACATAGCCCTGGGGCGTGCAGGCAATGGCAAATACCAAGCCTTCATGGCGTGGCAGCAGTGCTTCCTGGATGGCCGGCAGCACCTGGTCGGTGTAGCCATCGAACCGGCTGTGGTACTTGCTCGGGCTGGTGTTGGGGATCAAGGTGTAGCTGCGGTCGAACAAGTCATCCAGGCTGATGCGGTTCTGCTGTACATCGGCTTCGAATTGCGCGGCAATCCGGCTCGCGCCTTCGCGCGCCAGGTCGTAGATGCGTTGGTGATAGTCATCGAGCCCGACTTCCGCCAGGCGCTCGCTGATCGTTTCGGCCTGCCCTTCCATCTGCACAGCGGCCTCGGCCAACTGGCGGGTCTGCTGGTCGCTCACGATAAGATCGCTGCGCATTTGCTCCACGGCGTGGAACAGGCTGTCGAGTTGGGCGCGGTTGTTGTCGGTGCCCTGGGCGATTTCATTGACCTGGCCTTCCACACCCGCCGCCAGGCCGGCAATGTTCTCCAGGTGCTCGCCGGCGTGCTCCACCTGCTCGACCCCGGTGTGCAAGTCTGCCGAGAGCTGGCGAATCTGCTCAACCACCTGGGCAGTGCGTTGCTGGATATCCGCCACCATCACCCCGACTTCATCGGTGGCCGTGGCCGTGCGGCCCGCCAGCCCACGTACTTCATCCGCCACCACGGCGAACCCGCGACCGTGCTCACCGGCCCGCGCCGCTTCAATCGCGGCGTTGAGCGCCAACAGGTTGGTCTGGCTGGCGATGGACTGAATCACCAGGGTCACCCGCTGGATTTCTTCACTGCGTTGGCTCAGGGCTTCAATCAACTCTCGACTGGCATTGGCGCGCTGGCTGAGCTGATGCATACGAATGATCGACTGGGCCAGCACTTCACGGCCTTCAGTGCTGCGCTGATGGGCCTGGCTGGCCGCCAGCAGGGCCTCGCGACTGAGTTGAGAGGTGACCTTTTCGGTGCTGATCATCACTTCGGCACTGCTGACGATCTGCTTGGCCGCGCCCAATTGCGATTGCACTCGAGCCGCCAGTTGCTTGACCGAATAGGCGACGCCGGCAGCGGACAGTGCGTTGTGGCTGGTGGTATAGGACAGATCGCGGGTCAGCTCGCCAATGGCATCGGCAGTGACGGGCGGTGTCGTGCGGGAGGTGCGGTTCATAAGGCCTGGCAGCCAGATCACCAGCAAGGCAATGGGCAGGCAGAGGTAGATCGGCAGGCTGGCAAACGCCAGGCCCAGCAGTACCAGCACCAGGACGGCGCTCTGCAGGAGCGGCATCAACCAGCCGGGCAACCCGCGCACCACCGGTTGCGGTGGCACTGCTGTGCCCATCAGAGCTCCGTCTCCAGCCATTGTCGTTACCCCACTGTTTGTCATTTTTGTCCCTGCATTAAACGCCACTATCCAGCCATTATCCATGGGCCTTTAGTGGGGTAGCCTGCAGCAGATCAATAGACGGGGCGTAACGGGTCTTTCTCCGGGGAACCGCCCAGGCGATCCCCCAGCTTCAGCGCATCAGGCCTGGCGCTGGTGCTTGTCGATCTGCTCGTGGCGCTCTTGCGCTTCGATGCAGTACTTGGTGGTCGGGCTGATCAGCAGGCGCTTGAGGCCGATAGGCTCGCCGCTGTCATCGCACCAGCCGAAGGAATCTTCCTTGATGCGTTCCAGTGCACGCTCAAGCTGCGGCAGCATGCGCTGGTCGCGGTCGATGGCGTTGACCAGCCAGGTGCGCTCTTCTTCAACGGAAGCGGCGTCGGCAGGGTCGGCCGGGGTGTCCAGGCTTTCAATGGCGATGCGGTTCTGCTCAATGCGCTCGTGGTGTTCCACCTTCATGTCCTGCAGCAACTTCTCGAAAAAAGCGTGCTGTTCGGCATTCATGTAGTCATCCGCCGGCATGGCCAGCAACTTTTCCTTTGTCATTGATTTCTCTATAAAAAATACGTGCATTAAGGCGAATAAGGGAGCGTTCCGGTCGACCTCTGCAGGTCTCGGAAAGGCGCCATCCATTCCAAGCGCCACCCGGCACTCAATTTACGAGGGGCGGCAGTCTAAGGCCGACTTGAGGGCACAGCAACTGAAATGACAGGCATTTTTACCGATATAACCCCCAAAGGCACCAGGACGGGCTTGGCGAATGGTTATCGGAGTGCGTTTATAGCAGGAAAGTTCGTACAGCAGCTATAAGCCGCAGGCTGCAAGCGACAAGCTGTAGAGCTCATCGGACTTGCAGCTTGCAGCTTGAAGCTCAGCGCTTGAGCTTGCGCTTGTTGCGGTACTGGTCGATCACCACCGCCACCACAATGATCAGGCCCTTGATGATGTCCTGGATATACGCATCCACCCCGACAAAGGTAAACCCGCTGGCCATCACCCCAAGGATCAGTGCGCCGATCACGGTACCGGTGATACGCCCTACCCCGCCCGCCAGGCTGGTGCCGCCGATCACCGCGGCGGCAATCGCATCCAGCTCATAGGACATGCCCATGCCCGCCTGGCCGGTGGCGGCGCGTGCCGAAGCCACCACACCCGCCAGGCCTGCCAGGAGACCGGCAATGCTGTAGACGATGATCAGGTGCCGCTTGACGTTGATCCCCGAGGTCCGCGCCGCCTGCATATTGCCGCCGATGGCGTAGGTGTACTTGCCGTACTTGGTGTAGCGCAGGGCGATATGGAAGATCACCGCCACCACCAGGAAAATGATCACCGGCATCGCGCCATGACCGATGGCCGTGTACGAATCCGAGAGCATGCTCACCGGCTGGCCTTCGGTGTAGTAACGCGCCAGGCCACGAGCCGAGACCATCATGCCCAGGGTCGCGATAAACGGCGGGATACCGGTGACGGCGATGATGCTGCCGTTGATCGCCCCCGCCAGCAGCCCCACACCCAACCCCATCGCCACCGGAATCCACACCGGCAAGTCTGTCAGCGAAGGGAACACCGCCCGGGAAAAGTCGGAGGTTTGCGCCAAACTGGCGGCAATCATCGCCGACAGCGCCAGTACCGACCCCGAAGACAGGTCGATCCCCGTGGTGATGATCACCTGGGTCACCCCGATCGCCAGCAAGCCGATGATGGACACTTGCAGGATCATCAGCACCAGGCGCTGGGAGTTCATCAGGAAGCTCTGGTCCCGCACGATCCAGCCAAACAGCTCAAACACCAGGCCGATGCCGATCAGCACCAGGAAGATGCTCAGCTCGGTGGGCAAGCGCCGACGGTGCTTGACCGGGGCCGTGGCAGGCTTGTTGTCCGTTATTGCGTTCATAGCCAATCACCTTCTTATTCTATGGCGCGGGCCAACCGCAGGCCCGCGCAGCTGTTCGTCAGTGGACCGCGGTCATACCGGAGGCCAGCTGCATGACTTTTTCCTGGGTCGCATCGGCGCGGTCCAAGGTACCCATCAGTTCGCCTTCGTGCATCACCATCACCCGGTCGCTCATGCCCAGCACTTCAGGCAGCTCGGAGGAAATCATGATCACCGCCATGCCTTCGCTGGCGAGGAAGGCGATCAGGCGATAGATCTCGGCCTTGGCCCCCACGTCGATGCCCCGGGTCGGTTCATCGAGGATCAGCAAGCGTGGGTTGGTCATCAACCAGCGCGCCAGCAAGGCTTTCTGCTGGTTGCCGCCGGACAGGGTGTCGATGCACTGCTCCAGGGACGGCGTCTTCACCCGCAGTTTCTTGCACATGTCCTCGCACAGGGCGCGCAGGGCTTTCTGCTGGATAAACCCGTTGCCCGAATAATGCGGCAGCACGGCCATTTCCATGTTTTCCAGCACCGACAGGCAGGGGAACAGGCCACTGAGCTTGCGGTCCTCGGTCAACAGCGCAAAGCCTTTTTCGATGGCCATGTGCGGGTCGCTGATGCGCACCGCCTCGCCATCCAGGGTGATCTGCCCACCGCTGCTGGGGGTGATGCCGAAAATGGTTTCCGCCACATTGGTGCGCCCCGAGCCCATCAGCCCGGCGATGCCGAGGATCTCACCGGCATGCAGGTCGAACGACACGCCCTGGAACACCCCGTCCAGGCGCAGGTCGCGCACCGACAGCAGCAGCTCGCCAATGGGCGTCTCGCGCACCGGGAACAACTGGCTCAGCTCGCGACCTACCATCATCGAGATCAGGCTGTCGCTGTTCATGCTGTCGGCGCGTTGCAGGCCGATGAACTGGCCGTCGCGGAACACCGCCACTTCATCGGCAATGGCGAACACTTCGTTCATTTTGTGCGTGATGTAGACAATGCCTTTGCCCTGGGCCTTGAGGTCGGCAATGATCGAAAACAGGTGGGCCACTTCCTTCTCGGTAATGGCCGATGTCGGTTCATCCATGATCAGGATGTCGGAGTCGTAGGACACAGCCTTGGCAATCTCGACCATCTGCCGCTCGGCGATGCTCAGGTTGCCCACGTGCTCCTCGGGGTCCAGGTTGATGCGCAGGCGCGCCAGCAACTCGGCGGTGCAGCGATGCATTTCGCGGTGGTTGACCATGTGCAGGCTGTTGAGCTGCTCGCGGCCGATCCAGATATTCTCGGCGATGCTCATGTGCGGCATCAGGTTGAGTTCCTGGTGGATCATCGCGATCCCGGCTTTCTGCGCCGCCAGCGGCGTGTCAAACACGATGGGCTTGCCGCGCAGGCGGATTTCACCGGCGTCGGGCTGGTAGATGCCGGCGATGATCTTCATCAAGGTCGACTTGCCCGCACCGTTCTCGCCCATCAGCGCCAGCACCGTACCGGGGCGTACACGCAGTTGTACGTCGGCCAGGGCCACGACGCCGGGAAAGCCTTTGCTGATGTTGACGATTTCCAACAGGTAGGGTTCGTCCAGCGGCAACGGCTGGATCCCGGGAGGCTGCGAGACAGTGGCTTGAGCGAGCATAAGACGGTACTCCATCAGCAGGGCGGGCACGACCGCCCTGCCGGTTCATTGTTGTTATGTCAGGGCTACTTGAACGTGGCGACGTTTTCCGGGGTGATCAGCTGGAACGGGATGATCACGTTCTGCTCGACCGGTTCCTTCCTGGCCATCTTGCGCGCCGCTTCCACCGAACCCACTGCCTGACCCTTGGCGTCCTGGAACGCGGAGGCGGCCATGTCACCCTTGGTGATCGCATTCAAGCCATCCGGCGTACCGTCGACACCCGCGATCAGCACACTGCCCTTTTCCTTGCCGGCCGATTTCAGCGCCATGGACGCGCCGATGGCCATCTCATCGTTGTTGGCCAGCACCGCATTGAACTCGCGGCCCTGGGTCAGCCAATCGTTGACCAGGGTCATGCCCTTGTCCCGCAGCCAGATACCGGTCTGTTCCTGTTCGATCTTGATGTCCGGGTACTTGGCCAACACTTCCTTCACGCCCTTGGTGCGGTTGGTGGTGGAGTTGTTCGCCAGGTCGCCCAGCAGGATCACGATCTTGCCCTTGCCGCCGAGCTTCTCAGCGATGTATTGCATTTGCAGCTTGCCGGCCTCGACGTCATCGGAGGTCACGGCCACCACGTCCTTGGGCAAGTCCTTCTGGTCGGGACGGCGGTTGACGAACACCAGCGGGATGCCGGCCTTGGTCGCGGCATTGATGATGTTCTTGGTAGAGGCCGTGTCGACCGGGTTGACGATAATGGCGTCGACTTTCTGGCTGATGAAGTTCTCCACCTGGCTCAGCTGCTTGACCACATCGGCACGGGCGTCTTCGAACTGCAGCTGCACGCCGTCACCCTTGGGATAGGACTTGGCCTGCTTGTCCATGTCTTCGCGCAGGTAAGTGAGGAAGGTGTCATCGAAGGCGGACATGCTCACGCCGACCTTGATGTCGGCGGCACTGGCAACACCGCTGGCCAGCAGCATGGATAAAGCCAGCGCGGTAAAACGGATCGGGGTCTTCATGAACGGTCTGTCTCCACTTTCTTGTTGGTTTTTTGGACGTTGCGTTTATCAGAGCTCGGCAGGCACGCGTACGACCGGTGCGCCTGGAATGCAGCAGACCAGCGCGCCCTGGTTTTCGACGCACAGCACATTAAGGAAGGAGAAGTAGAACGGCCGGGCGCGGGGCAGGCCGCGGGGCGTGTGGGCAGGGCGTAAAACTCGCAGTACAGCGTTGAAGATTTTCATCTGACGGTACCTGGTTGTTTTTGATCTTGTTTTTGTTGAGTCGTGCGAATCGAGTCCGAACGTACTTTATGCAACCTGGAAAAGACTTTATTGGAAAATAATTTCCATATCAACCTGTTTTAGAATTTTATTCTATTTTTGTTGAAACCACCTGCTGGCGCTCGGCGCTGAGGCGTGCGGCGTCCAATATACGCGTGGTTTCCAGCGCATCATAAGCGTCCACGGGCAACGGGCCCTGCCCGTTTACCGCCGCTTGCAACTGGCGATAGAACTGGGTCCAGCAGCCCTTCTCCGACGGCACTCGCTCACGTTCCGGCCCCTGTTCGAACCAGCCCCAGCGGCGATGTTCTTCTGCGCCCCAGTGTTCGCCTTCGGTTTTCGGCGACTTGCCGGCCATCAGCGCCTCTTCCTGGCCATCCAGCCCGTCCACGGTGTAGCAACCCGAGGTGCCACTGACGCGAAAACGCGGGGCCTGGCTGTTCTGCAGGGCATTGCCCCACAAATGGGAAACCACCCCGTTAGCGTGGGTCAGGGAGACGAAGAAGCCGTGGTCGACAGTGGGGTATTCAGGGGTGAACTGTAACTGCGCAAAGACCCGGTCCACCGGACCGAACAGTTGCAGCGCCTGGTCCACCAGATGGCTGCCCAGATCGCGCAACCAGCCGCCGCCGCTGGCATTGCCCACGGCCTGCGGGCTGTAGCGCTCGACGCGGGATTCAAAACGGGTGATCTCGCCCAGGGCACCGGCGTCGATCAATTTGCGCAGGGTCAGGTAGTCCGAGTCCCAGCGCCGGTTCTGGTAGACGCTGAGCAACACCTCATGGCGCTCGGCAGCCGTGATCAGCGCCTGGGCCTGTTCGGCGTTGGCGGCAAAGGGTTTGTCGCTGACCACCGCCACGCCGTGCTCGATGGCTTCCAGCACCAGCGCCGGACGGCCCTTGAGGGTGGTGGAAATCACCAGGGCATCGACGCCGGCTTCGACGATCTGGCCGATGCTGTCAAAGGCCTGGACGCCGGGGTGGTCGGTTGCCAGTTGCTGGCGACGTTCGGGTGAGCGGGTGACGACACCGACAAACGTTGCGCCGGGCAAGGTCGCAATCAGCGGCGCATGAAAGAAGCGCCCTCCGTGGCCATAGCCGACAAGTCCGATTCTCATGATCAACTCCTGAATTGAATTGGAAACCAATCAACTGTGGGAGGGGGCAAGCCCCCTCCCACATTTTTGACAGAGTTCCTTCAGTGATTTAGCCGTAGAAGTGTGGGCGATCCGGCAGGCTGACCTTGACGATCTGCTCACTGCCCTGGGCCTCGATGCACGCATCCGCCGCCACCGCCGCCGCAAAGCCATCCCACGCCGACGGCCCACCGACCTGACCGGCGCGCACGCTATCGATGAAGGCCTGCAACTCCACGTCATAGGCCCCGATAAAACGGTCCTTCCAATCCATCAGGATCGCGTTCGACAGCTTGGCCCCACTGCGCAACTGCACCTGGGACGGCTCCGGCAGTTTGGCGATGCCGGTCTCCCCCACCACTTCGCACTGGATGTCGTAGCCGTACTGGCAGTTCACAAACACTTCCACATCGATACGGGTGCCCTTGGCGGTTTCCAGCAGCACGATCTGCGGGTCGCGCAGATGGGCCAGGGCCTTGCTGGTCTTGCGCGGGAACACCACCTGCACCGACACGTAGTCGTCGTTGAGCAGCCAGCGCAGGACATCCAGCTCGTGAATCAGGGTGTCGGTAATCGCCATGTCGGTCTTGTAGTTCTCGCCCACCGTCGGGTTGCGGTGCGCGCAGTGCAGCATCAACGGCTCGCCGATCTGGCCGCTGTCGATCACCGCCTTGAGGGCGCGATAACCTTCGTCATAGGGGCGCATAAAGCCCACTTGCACCAGGCGCTTGCCGTAGGCCACTTCGGCGTCGACGATCCTGCGGCAGCCTTCAGCCGTCACCGCCAGGGGCTTCTCACAGAACACTGGTTTGCCGGCGGCGATGGCGGCGAGCACGAATTCCTCGTGGCTCGGGCCCCAGGACGTGACCAGGATCGCCTCGACCTGCGGCGAGTTGATCAGCCCATGGCCATCCGCGTACACCTCGGCGTCCAGCTTCAACTCCGCGACCACCTTGGCGGCCTGCTCAAGGTTGATGTCGGTCACCGCCACCACCTGGCTGTTGAGCAGGGTCTGGCTGCAACGACGAATATGATCGCGGCCGATGGCGCCGGTACCGATTACACCAAGCTTCAAAGACATACAAACGCTCCTCTTGTTATTAGTACTGCCGGGCCTTGGCCAGGTGTTCATTGAGTTTTTTCGCCGCCGCGTTGGTGCGCTCGCTGGTGGACACCTGCGCCACCCCCACCCGCCACCACGACAGGTAGCCGTGGACCATGGTCTTGGGCAACACCTTGATGTCGATCAGGGTCGAGATGCTTTGCGTGCGCGCATCGGCCAGGGCCGCTTCCAGCTGCTCCACCGTGCTGACCTTGTAGGTCTTGCAGCCATAGGCCGCCGCACTCATGGCGAAATCCACCGGCACCAGGCCGCCGTCGAGCTTGCCGCTCTCGGGGTTGCGGTAGCGGAACTCGGTGCCGAAGCTGTCCATGCCGTTGCCGATCTGCAGGTTGTTGATGCAACCGAAGGCCATGTTGTCGAGCAGCACCACGTTGATCTTGCGGCGTTCCTGGATCGAGGTGGCCAGCTCCGAGTGCAGCATCATGTAGGAGCCATCGCCGACCAGGGCATAGACCTCCTTGGTCGGTTCGGCGAGCTTCACGCCGAGGGCGGCGTTGATCTCATAGCCCATGCACGAATAACCGTACTCGACGTGGTAGGTGTTGACGCCCTTGCTGCGCCAGGCACGCTGCAGGTCGCCGGGCAGGCTGCCGGCCGCGGCGACAATGATCGCGTCGTCGGCCAGGGTCTGGTTGAGGACGCCGAGCACCCGGCTCTGGGTCAGGCACGAGCCGGTCAGTTCGATAAATTCACGCAGCACGGCGCGGTCCAGGTGGTCGTCGACTTCCGGTACGAAATCATCGCCGTGGTACTCGACCTGATGCACACGGTCCACTTCGGCGTCCAGCTGCGCCTTGGCGTCGGCGATCTGCTCGCCCCAGCCGGAACGGTAATCACCAAGGGCATCGGCCAGCGCTTCGAGGGCGACCTTGGCGTCGGCCAGCACCTGCACGCCGTCGAGTTTCAAGGCGTCGCAGGGGCTGATATTGAGGTTGAGAAACTTCACCTCGGCATGCTTGAACAGCGACTTCGACGAGGTGGTGAAGTCGGTGTAACGGGTGCCGATGCCGATGATCAGGTCGGCCTCGGGCGCCAACAGGTTGGCGGCCAGGCAGCCGGTTTCGCCGATGCCGCCCACGTTCAGTGGATGGCTGGAGACCACCGCGCTCTTGCCCGCCTGGGTTTCGGCGAAAGGAATATCAAAGCGCTCGGCAAAGGCTTGCAAGGCAGCATTCGCACCAGAGTACTTCACGCCGCCACCGCAGATGATCAGCGGCTTGCGCTTGCCCCGGAAAGCCGCCACCCCATCGCTGGTCATCGCGGCGGTGGCCGGGCGGCGGTCGATACGGTGCACGCGTTTTTGCAGGAAGTAATCGGGGTAGTCCCAGGCCTCGGCCTGCACGTCCTGGGGCAGCGCCAGGGTCACCGCGCCGGTTTCGGCGGGGTCGGTGAGCACGCGCATGGCATGAATCGCCGCCGTCATCAGTTGCTCGGGGCGGTTGATGCGGTCCCAGTATTTGCTCACGGAGCGGAAGGCATCGTTGGTGCTGATGCTGAGGTCGTGGAACTGCTCGATCTGTTGCAGCACCGGGTCAGGCTGGCGGCTGGCGTAGACATCGCCGGGCAGCAACAGCAACGGGATACGGTTGGCGGTGGCGGTCGCCGCAGCGGTGAGCATATTCGCCGCACCTGGGCCAACGGAGGCGGTGCAGGCGTAGATCTTGCGACGCAGGTGCTGCTTGGCAAAACCGATGGCGGCATGGGCCATGCCCTGCTCGTTACGACCCTGATGCACCACCAGGTCGCCGCTGTCCTGCTCCAGGGCCTGGCCCAAGCCCAGCACGTTGCCGTGGCCGAAAATGGTGAACACGCCGGCGACGAACTTGCTCTGCACGCCATCGACTTCGATGTACTGGTTGTCCAAAAACTTTACCAGGGCCTGGGCCATGGTCAGTCGGGTGGTGGTCATGTCGCGCCCCTTATCGTTTCTGCAGGTGGGCGATGCTTGCCCCCAAGGCCTGCTGGATATCCGCCAGCTCGTGCACGCTTGTCGCAAACGGTTCGAACGACAGGTAGCCGCTGTAACCGCTGCTGAGCAAGGTGTCGATCTGCGCGGTATTGCCGAGGATATCGCCCTCGCCCACCAGCACGCGGTGGCCGTCGCGGATCGAATTGAGCGGCGCCTGGGCGTCTTCCACGCCGGAGATATGCACCAGCCCGGTCAGCTCCGGGAAGAACTCATGCTCGCTGGCCAGGTGGTGGTGGAAGGTGTCGTGCACCAGGCGGAATACATCCAGGCCGCCGATGGACTGGATCGCATCCACCGCCACGCGCTTGCGGCGCATGGCACATTCTTCAAAGCCCAGGGGCTCGATAAACCCGAGAATCCCGTACTCGCGCAGGATCGGCGCCAGCTGGCTCAACGCGGTGCGCAAACCGGCGGCGCGCTGGGCTTCGTTGCGGGTGTCGCCGGGTTCATTGAACGGGCACATCACCAAGCCTTGCGCACCACATTCGCGGGCATAGGTGGCGAGCGCTATCGCCTGGGCGCGGCGCTCGTCATTCCACACATCAAAGGGGTACAGCGCGTTGATCGACAGCACCGTGATGCCCTGGGCCGCGCACAATTCGCGCACGCGGCCGGCAGGAGTGCCGTATTCGATCTGGCGATCCTTGAGGTCGTTGCGAATCTCGATGGCATCGCATTTCAAGGCCACGGCCAGCTGGATGAAATCCGGCAGGGACAGGTTGGGCGCGACCATACGGTTGAGGGCAAAGCGTAGAGGCGACTTCATTGTTGTTCTCCGTCCAACACCGTTCAAAGGTCCAGCAGCCAACTGTGCTGCGGGTCGTTGTGGAAATGCCAGGCGCGTTTGGGGCCGGCCATCACGTTCAGGTAGTAAGACTCGTAGCCATACGGCACGCTGACCGGGTGATAGCCCTTGGGCACCACCACCAGGTCGCTGTTTTCCACGGCCATGGCCTGGTCGATGCTGCGGTCGTCGGTGTACACCCGCTGGAACACAAAGCCCTGGGGCGGGTTGATCTGGTGATAGTAGGTCTCTTCGAGAAAGCTCTGGTGCGGCAGGTCGTCGGTGTCGTGCTTGTGCGGCGGGTAGCTCGACGAATGCCCGGACGGCGTGCGCACCTCCACCACCAGCAGCGAATGGGCCGGGTCGGTATCCGGCAGGATGTCGCACACGTAACGGGTATTGGCGCCTTTGCCGCGGACGCTGCGCTTGCACTGTTCGGGGCGGATCAGGCGTGGCTCGAAACCCGGCGCACCCGGTGCGGCGCACACGGCAATCTGCACGTCGCTCAACGCGGTGACCTGGGCATCGGTACCCGGCGGCAGATAGGCGGCGAACGGCGATTTGTCCTCGAACACCGACTGGCGATCACCGAGGTTCTGCCAGTTGAAGCCCTCGCCTTCGATAGTCACCCGGCCGCTGAGCAGCACCAGGCACAGCTCTTTATCGCCGGCGGTGACCGGCAGGGTTTCACCCAGGCTCAAACGGTAGGCGGCAAAGCCTACGTATTCCAGGCGGCCCTCTTCCAGGGCGACCATGGTCTGCCCACGTTTATTGCTTTTTACCAGCAAGCTCATGGTTGGGTCCTCTCATCGAGAAGCGCACGCAATGTGTCATAGCCCTTTTTCGCATAGACGTAGCTGGGCGCCACGGCCGGGTCCTGCTCGGCTTCCACCACCAGCCAGCCCGCGTATTTCGCGGCCAGCAGCACATCGAGCAACTCGGCAAAATCGATATCGCCGTCACCGGGCACGGTGAAGGTGCCGTTGACGATGCAATCGGGGAAGCTCCACATCTGGTTGCGCGCCAGTTGCACCACGGCTTTGCGCACGTCCTTGAAATGCACGTGGCAGACGCGGTCGATATGCTTGCGCAACACCTCGATGGGTTCGCCGCCGCCCATGTAGCAGTGGCCCGAATCGAACAGCAGGCCGACTTCCGGCCCGGTACGGCCCATCAACTGATCGATGTCTTCAGGCGATTCGACGTACGCCCCCATATGGTGGTGGTAGGCCAGGCGCACGCCCTGGGACAGGGTAAAACGCGCCAGCTCGGTAAGTTTGTCGGCGTAGTCCTGCCAGGCCTGTTCACTGTGGAACCGAGGACGTTCGATCAGGCGAATGCGCGAGCCCTGGATCGAATCGGCCACCTCGCCGTACACCAGCACCTTGGCGCCGTTTTGTTTCAGCAGTTCGACGTGACCGGCGATGGCCTCGATTTCTTCGGCCACCGAGCGACGGGCCAGGCGACTGGAGTACCAGCCGGAGACCAGCGCCAGGTCATAGGGGCGCAGGACGTCGCCGACGCCCTTGGCGTCCTTGGGGAATTTGCCGTTGAGCTCGAAACCTTCGTAGCCGATTTCCTTGCCTTCGCTCAGGGCGGTGCTCAGCGGGGTTTCACCGCCGAGGGCCGGAAGGTCGTCGTTGCTCCAGGAGATCGGGTTGATGCCAATTCGGATTGCGGGCATGGCTGCACCTTTATTATTTTCAGGTATCACTGAGATCTGCTTTCTGCTTTCTGTGGGAGTGGGCTTGCCCCCGATAGCGAAGTGTCAGGCAACACTGTTGTAACTGCACCACCGCCATCGGGGGCGAGTCGAATCGTCGCACCGCCCCTCCCACATTAGATTGCATTGCACATTTAGGACTGGGTTCAGCCTCGGGCACTGCGCCAGGCGTTGATCAACTGCTCAAAGGTCGCCTGGACCTGCTGGATCAACGTCTCGTCATCGATCTCCCCCGCCATCCACAAACGGCTCGGTTCCTGGAAGATCGTGCGGCCCACGGCAAACCCACGGCAGGTGCTGCTCTGGCTGGCTTGCTGGAAGCCGGCGGCCAGGCATTCGGCCGAGGCATTCAGGCCCAGCAACACCACGCCACGGCAGTACGGGTCGCGTTCCTGGATCAGTTCGTCGAGCTTTTTCCAGTCCTCGGCCGACTGTGCCTCGATCTTCCACCACGCCGGGTAGATGCCCAGGTTGTACAGGCGCTTGAGGCTGCGGTAGAGCACGTCCGGGTAAGTGGACGGATGATCCTTGGGCGGGATGACCTCCAGCAGCAGTTCATGGCCGCTGGTCACCGACGCCTCGTACACCGCCTTGAGCTGCGCTTCCTGTTCCAGGCGCAACAGGGGCTCGTCGTCGGGGTGGTATTGCACCAGGCACTTGATGATCTGTTCCTGGGGCCAGGCAATCAGGTTGCTGCCGATCGAGCGGCCATGTTCGAACGCCAGGGGCCGCGAGTTCTGCACTTCCACCGGACGCGCGATCCACCAGCCGCGCCCGCTGGCGGCATTGAGCGCGTCCTGGCCGAAGCGCTGGTCGGCCAACAGGCCCACATCGGCCTCGACGCCCTGCTCGGCGAGCTTTTTCTCCACGCGTTCGATGGCCTGGATAAACAGCTGCTTGATCTCGCTGATGCGGGTCAGGTCCTGGCCGCCGCGTTGCGCCAGGTCCACCAGTTGCCAGCGGTGATCGAAGGCAAAGATGAACAGCTGCTTCCAGGCCTTGCGCGGCACGGTGACGCGGTGCAGGCGTTGCAGGGTCGCGTCCTGGTCAGGCCGGGTGATCGGCACCGGGCTGTTGAACAGGTAATCCAGTTCGGCCGGGGTCGGCATGGCCGGCGCACAGGCGTGGCGCGAGACCACGAGACCGCCGCAGGCATTGGCCAACTGGCTGCAACGCTCATCGCTGGCGTCATTGATCCAACCGCTGAGGAAGCCCGACATAAAGGCATCGCCGGCGCCCAGCACGTTAAGCACTTCAACCCGCACGCCAGGGTAGATGGCGCCCTCTTCCAGGCGCGCCGGAATCGCGCCGTGGATCACCGTGCAGCCTTGCGGGCCGAGCTTGACCACCAGGGTCGCCGGGGTCAGGTCACGCACGGTGCGCAGGGCGGTGAGCAGATCTTCGCTGCCGCCGGCGATCAGGAATTCTTCTTCGGTGCCGACGATCAGGTCGAAACGCGGCAGGATTTTCTGCACATGCTGGCTGACGTTCTGGTCGGCGACAAACCGGGTTTCACCGTCAGCCTTACCCGCCAGGCCCCACAACACGGGGCGGTAGTCGATATCCAGCACGCGCTTGACGTTGTGCTTGGCCGCATAGTCCAGGGCCTGGATGCTGGCCTTGTACACGCCGTCGGTGGAGAAATGCGTGCCGGTGATCAGCAAGGCCTTGCTCGAGGCGATAAAGGCTTCGTTGACGTCTTCGGCGCGCAGGGCCATGTCGGCGCAGTTTTCGCGGTAGAACACCAGCGGGAAGGTTTCGCGGTCCTTGAGGCCCAGCAGCACCATGGCGGTGAGGCGTTCCGGGTCGACCTTGATGCCGCTGACATCGCAGCCTTCGCGGGCCAGGGATTCCACCAGGAAACGGCCCATATGGTCGTCCCCCACCCGGCTCAACATCGCCGACTTGAGCCCCAGCCGGGCAGTGCCGAACGCGATATTGGCGGAGGAACCGCCGAGGTATTTGGCGAAGCTGGACACGTCCTCAAGCCGCGCACCTACTTGCTGTGCGTAGAGGTCGACGCCCAGGCGCCCGAGGCAAATCAGATCCAATTGACGCCCACTGGCAAAACGAGTCTGGCCCATGCTGGCTCCTGTTATTTTTATCAGCCTGCGTTGTGCCGCCGTGGCGACGGCAAACGCTCTTGGTGGGAGCAGACTAGAACGTCCGGCGGCAGCAATCAATATTTATTCCATAATTATTTTTAGTGGAATATTTTTTCCAATACGTCAGCATAGGCGCACGCCAGCCGCCGTGCATCGTTTCAGCAGGCCACGCGGGCCGTGATGCCGGGGTATTTTTTTGCGCCTACCCTGTAGACTTGCGCCACCCATCAGCGCATCAGAAGAACACGCCAGAAGGATTGCCCATGTCCCGCACCGATCCCGAGACCACCCTGGAAGACACCATCGCCAGCCCTCCGATCAACGCCGAACGCCTGTTGCAGCTGATCACCGACGAATACGAAAGCCTGCCGCGCCAGCTCAAGCGCATCGCCAGCTACATGAGCCAGCAGAGCGACCGGATCATGGTCGACCGCATCAGCGACATCGCCCGCGAATGCGAAGTGCACCCTTCGGCGATCGTGCGGTTTTCCCAGCGTTTCGGCTTCAGTGGGTTCAGTGAGATGCAGGCGCTGTTTCGCGAGGCCTACACCCACAAGACCACACCGGTGCAGAACTACCAGCAGCGCATCCGCAGCATGATCGCCAACAAGTCGCAGAAAGCCAGCGGCGGCGACCTGGCCCGCGAGTGCGTCAATGCAACCCTGTCGGGTATCGAGCGCCTGGGGCTGGAGCTGGATGACGTGGCTTTCGACAAGGCCGTGGACCTGGTGGTCAACGCCGACAACATCTACGTGGTCGGCGTGCGCCGTTCATTCGCGGTGGCCGATTACCTGGTCTACAACCTGCAGCACACCAACAAGCGTATCCACCTGATCTCCGGCCTGGGCGGCAGCTATCGCGAGCAGATGCGCAGCGTGCGTGCCAATGACCTGGTGATCGCCATCAGCTTCACGCCCTACGGCAAAGAGACCCAGCACTGCCTGCGGATCGCCCAGCACCATCAGGCCAAGACCCTGATCATCACCGACAGCAACCTGTCGCCCCTGGCCAAGCGGGCCAACGCGGTGCTGCTGGTGAATGAAGGCTCGTCGTTTGCCTTCCGTTCGTTGAGCGCCACCTTGTGCCTGTGCCAGGCGTTGTTTATTGCCGTGGCGTACCGGCTGGAGTTGAAGGTGGATGAGATTCACGAGCAGGTCGGGTTTGATGACTGACCGGCAGTAATTGGGCTAGCGCACGCCCATGAAAGCGGATCTGCGCCAGGGTCAACGCGGTGTAGCCGATGATGACCGCCGGCGGCAGGATCGCCTCGACGCAGAACGTGCCCAAGGGCTGTAACGTCAACCCGACGGCAGCAGCACGGGAACAGAACTCGCCCTCCTCGACACCGCTCGGCAACCACAATACAAAGTGCAGGCCAGCCTGTTGCCCACTGATCGTACAGTGCGCTCCAAGGCAGTCGAGCAACACATCGCGCCGCGCCTGATAGGCCTGGCGCGAAGCCCGCAAGTGACGCACGAAAGCGCCGCTGCCGAGAAACTCCAGCAACCCCGACTGATCGCTGGCGCCCACCGACTGCCCGGTGAGTTGCAGGGTGCGCAGCAAGGCCGCGCGCAGTGCCTTGGGCACCACCATGAAGCCGACGCGCAAACCGGGGAACAGGTTTTTGTTGAAGCTGCCGCAGTAGATCACGCGGTCATGGGCGTCCAGGGATTTGAGCGCCGCCAGCGGTGCGCTGTGGTAGTTGTATTCGCTGTCGTAGTCGTCTTCCACCACCCAGGCTTCGGCGCGGGCAGCCCAGTCCAGCAGCGCCAGGCGTCGCGACACCGACAGGGTCATGCCCAGCGGTGCCTGGTGGGCCGGGGTGACGTAGGCCAGGCGCGCCGTGTCGGGGAGTTGCGCGGTATCCAGCCCTTCGGCCGTAACCGCAATCGCCCGGACCTCTGCCCCCGCCAGCCCGAACAGGCGGCGCGCGGGTGGATAGCCGGGGTCTTCGACGCAGGCGGTGTCACCGGGCTTGAGCAGCGTGCGCGCGATCAGGTCAAGGGCGTGGCGAATGCCGCTGGTGACGATCACTTCATCCGCCTCGCAGTGCATGCCGCGATAGCTGCGCAGGTAGTCGGCGATCTGTGCGCGCAGTTCCGGCAGCCCGGCGGGATGGCCCGCTTCCAGCGCCCCCGGCCCTGCCGATAGCAGTCCCCGGGAAATACAGCGGGCCCAGGCCTTCAGATCAAACAGGCTGGCGTCCGGGCGCCGAGCGACAAAAGGCACATGGCTCTGCACCCCGGACTCGGGGCGATCAACCGCCACTTCGCGACGCGGCATGGCACGCGGTGCAGGTGCCGCAATGAATTGCTCGGGGATCACCGCACACACCCGCGTACCGGAGCCGGCCACGCGCTGCACATAGCCCTCGCCGTGCAGGCGGTCGAATGCCGCCTCCAGGGTGCCACGGGATAACTGCCAGCGTTCGGCGAGGCTGCGGGTGGATGGCAAGCGACTGCCCGCCGGCAGCTGTCGGTTCAGGATCGCTGCACGCAGGGCCTCGTAGGCCCCTTGCTGCTTTCCCCTGTCCAAGCTGTCGGGGCGCGGCAGGTCCAGGGCGGAAGGGGTTTTTCCTCGGCTCATAGTGGTCCAATCATTTTTGCCACAAGCGGCCCTGAGGATTAAACCACAAAGCCGCTAGAGTCCGGGCTCTACTCCTTGCACAGAAGCCTCCCATGACGCAACGCGCCCTCTCCCCGTGGTTCTGGCTGATACTGCTGACCGTGCTGATCGGCCTGCCACGTATCACCCTGGACATGCACCTGCCTGCCCTGCCCGCCATGGCCGACTACTTCCAGACCAGCGACAGCCAGTTGCAACTGACCCTCACGCTGTACACCTTCGGTTCAGCGATCTCCCTGCTGATCAGCGGCCCGTTGACCGACCGTTTCGGCCGCCGTCCCGTATTGCTGGCGGGACTGTTTCTGTACGTGCTGGCTACCGTGGCCTGCGCCCTGGCCGACAGCATCGGTGTGCTGATCATCGCCCGCCTGTTCCAGGCCCTGGGCGGATGCTGCACCACGGTGATCGGTCGGGTGATCGTGCGCGATTATTTCGACCGCGATGAACAGGCACGCCTGCTCGGCCTGATTTCCATGGCCATGGCCGTGTCCCCGATGGCCGCTCCGGTGCTGGGCAGCCTGATGTTGCCCTTCATCGACTGGCGCGGCCTGTTTGTACTGCTCGGTGTGATCGGTGCAGTGCTCTACCTGGTGGTGTATCGCCGCCTGCCCGAAACCCGCCCGGCCGATGTCGCTGCCGCGCCGCCGGGCAACCTGCTGCGCCTCTACGGCCAGTTACTGCGCGACCGCTATTTCCTGCGCTATTCCCTGGCGATCGGCTGTGTGTACAGCACCTATTTCCCGTTTATCAGTGAGTCGTCGGCGCTGCTGCAGCGGGGTTTTCACCTGTCGGCCACGGCCTATGCACTGGTGTTCGCGGCCACCATCAGCGGCTACATGCTCGGCGCAAACCTGTTCCGCAGGCTGGTGCGGCGTTTCGAGCCGGACCGTTTGATCCATGCCGCTATCGGCTTGAACGTGCTGGGCAGTGTGATACTTGCAGCGGCCACCACCGCCATGCCGGGGCAATGGCTGGCGATCGTGCTGCCGATGGTGGTGATCATGGTGTCGGTGGGGATGGTGATTCCGGCGTGCCAACTGTCGGTGTTGCAGCCGTACGGTGCGATTGCGGGAACCGCATCGGGGTTGTTCTTCTTTACCCAGATGTTCCTCACTGCCGTGAGCAGTTGGGCCACCGGGCTGCTGTCCGACGGTACGTCGCAGCCGCTGGTGATCATGACCGCCGTTGCCAGCGCACTGTTGGCAGCAACCTGGCTGACACTCCACAAACCCAAATGTGGGAAGGAACTTGTCCCCTCCCACATCAGGCCGAGCTGAGCTCGGGATCAGTGCATGAAAATTGCGATCAGGATGATCACCGGGATCGGCACGCCGAGGAACCACAGAAGTAATGAGCGCATGGTGTTCTCCTTGAATTAACGAACGTAGGTTTCGGTTTCGACGTACACCACGGCATCGCGGCGACGGCCACCAAAGGTTGCAGCGAAACTGGCAAAGAAAGCGCCGATCAACAGGGCGACAAAGGTCCACAGCGAGGTATAGGCGGCGACTTTCGCGGCCGTTTCTGCAGCTTGCTTGGCCTTGAGCTTGGCGTCTTCCACCGCTTTACGCGCATCGCCGTAGACTTTGTCGATACGCGCTTCGGCATCGGCCTGGCTGAGGTTGGTGCGCTGGCTGATCAACTGGGCCAGGTAGGCACGGTCTTCAGCGGCGAGTTGGCCGTCATTGCTCAGGGTGCGGGTGAAAATGCGCGCAACCACGCCATGGGCAGCGTCATCACTGACGGCAACCGGGCGATCATCACGAAACAGGCTGTCGACGTAGTAGTCAAAATCGCCACCGTTGGCGCCTTTGGCTGCGCTGCCTGCGGCCTGGGTGATACCGCTGGCCGCACCGGCTGCCACGCTGGCACCGGCTTTCACGCCGCCGGTGACGACACTGCTGACCGAACCGACCACCAGCACGGCAGTGATCAGCGTGGCGACGGCCCAGGCCAGGAAACCATGGGCGGTGTCGCGAAAGTACACCTCATCGCCATGCATATTGGCCCACTTCACCCGCAACCGGCCGGCGATATAACCACCCAATCCGGACGCGACGATCTGGGTAAAGGCCAGCCAGACAATCGTGGAAATGCCAAGCCCCTTGGCGCTGATGCCGCTGTCGGCCCACGGCGACACCGCCGAGAAACCCAGGCCGAAGCCCAGCAATACCAGAATCAGGGATAACGCAGCCGCCGCAGCGGCCCCGGCAAAGATAGCCCCCCAGGAAACCCCGGAGCGCGCGCTCGACTCTTGCAGCGTGGATGACGATGTGATCATTGTTATGGTGCTCCCGGCAGGAAAAATAGTGTTACAAGTCTCAAAAGGGACAGTGCAGGCAGCATGCCAGTCGCGCTGAAAATTAAATCCTTTTAATTTCAACAGGTTAAGTAAATTGAACTTGCCTGAACCATGCAACTTGCAAGAAATGGCTGGTGCAGGCGGGCGTAATGCATTCCCTGGGGGAGGAGATTGCTCCCCGGCCGGTACTCGCCATGAAAGTTGTGTCAGTTTTGCCAACATGAAGTTTTATTTAGGAAGCGTTCAGCCATTTCTTGGCAAAATGCCCTCACTTCTAGTGTGAATCGCTCACCAGGTAATCCTATGACCCGCATTTTGACCATCGAGGATGACGCCGTAACGGCCCGCGAGATCGTCGCCGAGCTGAGTAGCCATGGACTGGACGTAGATTGGGTGGACAACGGCCGCGAAGGCCTGGTCCGTGCCGTGAGTGGTGATTACGATCTGATCACCCTCGACCGCATGCTGCCGGAACTCGATGGCCTGGCCATCGTCACCACCCTGCGCACCATCGGCGTATCGACGCCGATCCTGATGATCAGTGCCCTCTCCGACGTCGACGAGCGCGTGCGTGGCCTGCGCGCCGGCGGTGATGACTACCTGACCAAGCCTTTCGCCTCGGACGAAATGGCCGCTCGTGTCGAAGTGCTGCTGCGCCGCAAAAGCACGGTCAAGGAATTCGAAACCGCCCTGCGCGTGGCCGACCTGGAACTGAACCTGATCAGCCGCGAAGCCAGCCGCGCCGACCAGCCCCTGAGCCTGCTGCCCACCGAATACAAACTGCTGGAATTCCTGATGCGCAACACCGGCCAGATCCTGTCGCGGATGATGATCTTCGAGGAAGTCTGGGGTTATCACTTCGACCCGGGCACCAACCTGATCGACGTGCACATCGGCCG
The DNA here is from genome assembly GCF_003058245.1 of Pseudomonas sp. GV047. Taxonomy (NCBI): domain Bacteria; kingdom Pseudomonadati; phylum Pseudomonadota; class Gammaproteobacteria; order Pseudomonadales; family Pseudomonadaceae; genus Pseudomonas; species Pseudomonas sp. GV047. The sequence goes on from NZ_QCWA01000009.1 coordinate 230,498, forward strand.
CCTGCGCAAGAAAATCGATCCACCGGGCCTCCCGCCGCTGATCCGCACGGTACGAGGTTCCGGTTATGTCATTGCTGAACCCCTCTAAGGGCTGGCGTTCATCCAGCAGCCGCTTGCTGGCGCTCTACAGTTCGTTGTTCGTGGCCTGGAGCTGCATCCTCATGGGGGTGCTGTATTACGAGGTCTCGGGTTACCTGAGTGACCTGTCGCGCCATTCGCTGATGCAACGCCAGCACCTGTTCCAGCGCTTCGACGGCGAAGAACTGGTGGAAGCGTTGACCACCAGCATGACCTTCGACATGAAAGGCGTGGACGCCTACGGCCTGTTCGATGAGCAGTTCCGCCCCTTGAGCGGGCCGATCCGCGCGATTCCCTCCGACCTGCCGCTGGACGGCAAGATCCACACCCTGGCCAATTGCGTCGACTCCGACGACCCCAAACTGCCCAAGGACAGCTGCGACGCCGTCGCCAGCCATACCGACGACGGCCGCTGGCTGGTACTGGTGCGCGCCAATGGCTCGCTGTTCGGTGTGACACGGATCATCTGGCATGCCCTGCTGTGGGCGCTGTCCCTGACCATTATCCCCGGCGCCGCCGGCTGGCATCTGTTGCGCCGCCGCCCGCTGCGCCGGATCCGCGGGATCCAGGCCAGCGCCGAAGCCATCGTCGCCGGCGACCTCACCCACCGCTTGCCGCTGTCCAACCGGCGTGACGAACTGGACATGCTCGCGGCCATCGTCAACGCCATGCTCGACCGCATCGAGAAACTGATGAACGAGGTCAAGGGCGTGTGCGACAACATCGCCCACGACCTGCGCACCCCATTGACCCGCCTGCGCGCGCAGCTCTACCGCATCCGCCAGGAGGCCGAGCAGGACTCCGGCTACGCGGTGAAACTGGACGATGCCATCGCCGAGACCGACACCCTGATGGCGCGCTTTCGCGGGCTGCTGCGTATCTCTGAGCTGGAAGACCACCAGCGCCGTTCCGGTTTCCTGGTGATGGACCCGCTGCCGCTGCTGCGCGAGTTGCATGACTTCTACCTGCCCCTGGCCGAGGAAGGCGAATTGCAGTTGCGACTCGAAGTCCCCGAGTCCCTGCCATGGATCACCGGCGACCGCGCCCTGTTGTTTGAAGCCCTGGCCAACCTGCTGAGCAACTCCATCAAGTTCTCTCCAGCGGGCGGCGCAGTGATCCTGCGGGGACTCAACGATGCCGGCAGCACGCGCATCGAAGTGCACGACTCCGGGCCCGGCATACCGGCGGCGGAACGCGATGCGGTGTTCCAGCGCTTTTATCGGGTGGATGAAGGCGACCAGCAAGGCGGGTTTGGGTTGGGCCTGTCGATTGTGGCCGCGATCATCAACTTGCATGGGTTCAAGCTGGAAGTGGGCACCAGCGAGCAAGGCGGCGCGCGCCTGGTGCTGGAGTGTCGCCAGCAACTGATGCCCGAAGCCTGAGTTCACCTCGGTCAATCTGGGAGGGGCTTGCCCCCTCCCACATGAGTCTTGCATTGCCGGGTAGATCGTCTCAGAAGTTGGCGCGCAACGCCTCGACCCCGCCTTTGTAAACCCCGGCAAACAGCTCTTCCACCGCCGCCTCCGTGGTACCCGCCGCCGGGGTAAACACACCGGACCACGTCACCTTCGCCGACGACTCCGTCAGCGCCTCAACCTGCAACGTCGCCAGGTAAGCACTCACCGGAAACGGCGACTCTTCAATGGTGTAGCTGTAAGTACGCCCGACGTTATCGAAGGTCTGCAAACGCTCGACGATCACACCGCCGTCGGCGGTCGTCAGATGGCGCACGCGGCCACCTTCACCAGGCTCGCTCTTGGCGATAAACGGAAGCCAGTCCGGCAGGCTGTTGAAGCCACCCACCAAGTGCCAGACCGTCTCGGCCGATACCGGGATTTCAATCACTGCAGATGCTGTTGGCACGCTAAATCTCCAAAAGTCGTAGGAAAACGTCGTGCACAGCCTGCCACGCCCCGGACTTCAATGCATCAATTCCCGCAAGCGATGCCACACCATTCCCAACGCCAGCAGCGGCGAGCGCAACGCCTTGCCGCCGGGAAAGGTCATGTGCGGCACCTGGCTGAAAATATCCAGGCCCTGGCTGTGGCCCCCGTGTATGCCTTCGGCCAGCAGCCGCGCGCACCAGTGGGTCACGTTGAGCCCATGCCCGGAATAGCCCTGGGCGTAGAACACATTCGGGTATTGCTTGAGCCGCCCGACCTGGGGGAAGCGATTGGCGGTGATGCCGATCCTGCCGCCCCACTGAAACGCGATGGCGGTGTCGGCCAATTGCGGGAACACCTTGAGCATCTTGGGCTGCATATAGGCCGCGATATCTTTGGGATCGCGCCCCGAGTAATGGCAGGCGCCGCCGAACAACAGGCGACGGTCGGCGGACAACCGGTAGTAATCCAGGCCGACTTTCTGGTCGCACAGCGCCAGGTTCTGCGGGATCAACTGATTGGCCTGTGCAACCGACAGCGGCTCGGTGGCGATGATGTAGCTGCCCGCCGGCAGCACCTTGCCGCTCAGGCGCGGTTCCAGTTCTTCCAGGTGCGCATTGCAGGCCAGTACCAGGCTGGCGGCCCGTACCGTGCCGCCAGCGCAACGCACCTGCACCGTGTCGCCGTGGATCAGTTCCAGCACTTCGGTGTGCTCAAAGATCCGCACCCCAAGGGACTCGGCCACCTGCGCCTCGCCGAGCACCAGGTTCAGCGGGTGCAGGTGCCCGGAGCCCATGTCCACCAAGGCGCCGGCATACTGCGTCGAATCCACCACGTCGCGGATGTCCTGCGGCCCCACCAGGCGGGTTTCATGCACATAACCCAGGCGCGCCAGGCTGTCCTGCTCGCCCTTGAACGCAGCGAACTGTGCCGGGGTGTTGGCCAGCTCGGCAAACCCCCAGCGCAAGTCGCAGTCGATCCCGTGCTCGCGAATGCGCTCGCCCACCAGGGCCACCGACTCGATCCCGGCCCGTTCCAGGTAACGCACGCCCTCCTCGCCCACGTACTTGGCGAACCCCGACACATCGTGGCCGATCCCGCGAATCAACTGCCCGCCGTTGCGCCCGCTGGCGCCCCAGCCGATACGCCGGGCCTCCAGCAGGATCACCGAGAGCCCGCGTTGGGCCAGTTCGATAGCGGTGTTGACCCCGGTAAAACCAGCGCCGATCACACACACATCGGCGCTCAGGTCGGCGCCCAGTGCCGGGCGCTCCGGCATGGCATTCGCCGAGGCAAGGTAGTAGGAACGGGCGTGGTCGCTGGATGGGGTCATTTGTTGGTCTTCACTTTGCTCCAGGCGCGCGTCATCAGGCGCATGGTCGCCGGGGTCGGCGTGGTGGAAATATAGAGTTTGTCGAGCACGGCCTGGGACGGGTACACCTCGGGGTTGTTCACCAGCTCAGGGTCCATGAAGGCCTTGGCGGCCGGGTTGGCATTGGCATAGCCGACCGAGGCGCTGACCTTGGCGATCACTTCAGGGTCGAGCAGGTAGTTAATGAAGGCATGGGCCTCTTTCGGGTGACTCGCATCGGCCGTGATCGCCAGCAGGTCGAACCACAGGTTGGAGCCTTCCTTGGGAATCGAGTAGGCGATATTCACGCCGTTCCTGGCATCCTTGGCGCGGTTGGCCGCCTGGAATACATCGCCGGAATAGCCGAACGCCACGCAGATATCGCCGTTGGCCAGGTCCGAAATGTACTTGGAGGAATGGAAGTAGGTGATGTACGGCCGCAGCGTCAACAGCTTGGCCTCGGCCTGCTGGTAGTCCTCGGGGTTCTCGCTGCGCGGGTCCTTGCCCATGTAGTTGAGGATCGCCGGGAACAGCTCATCCGCCGAGTCGAGGAAGGCCACGCCGCACTGGTTGAGCTTCTTGAGATTTTCCGGCTCGAACAGCACCGCCCATGAATCGATATGGTCGATGCCCAACACCTGCTTGACCTTGTCGACGTTGTAGCCGATGCCGTTGGTACCCCACAGGTACGGCACCGAGTGCGCATTGCCCGGGTCGTTTTTCTCCAGCAGCTTGAGCAGCTTGGGGTCGAGGTTCTTGAAGTTGGGTAACTGCGAACGGTCGAGCTTGAGGAACGCGCCGGCCTTTACCTGGCGCGCCAGGAAGTGGTTGGACGGCACCACCACGTCATAGCCGGTGCGACCGGCGAGCAACTTGCCCTCCAGGGTTTCGTTGGAATCGAACACGTCGTAGATCACCTTGATCCCGGTCTTGGCCTGGAAATCCGCCAGGGTGGTCTCGCCGATATAGTCGGTCCAGTTGTAGACGCTCACCGTCGGCGCAGCTTGGCCGGCACCGCTGAACGCGGCCACCAGGGCCAGCGGAAGAAGCTTGTTCACAAGACGCATATCGACACCCCTTTTGTGTTTTTTAGACGCTCAACAGCAGGAACTCGCGCTCCCAGGAACTGATCACCCGCTTGAAATTCTCGTGCTCGGCGCGCTTGACCGCGACGTAGCCGCGCACGAACTTGTCGCCCAGGTACTGCTTGACCGTGTCGCAGTCCTCCATCCGCGCCAGGGCGTCTTCGAGGGTGAACGGCAGGCGCAGGTTGCGGCGCTCATAGGCGCGGCCTTCTACCGGGGCGCTGGGTTCGATCTGTTCGATCATCCCCAGGTAGCCACACAGCAGGCTGGCGGCAATGGCCAGGTAGGGATTGGCATCGGCGCCCGGCAGGCGGTTTTCCACGCGCATCGCATCCGGGCTCGAGGTGGGCACGCGCAGGCCGACCGTGCGGTTTTCTTCGCCCCACTCCACATTGACCGGCGCCGAGGTGTCCGGCAGGAAGCGGCGGAACGAATTCACGTTGGGCGCGAACATCGGTAGCAGCTTGGGGATGTACTTCTGCAATCCGCCGATATGGTGCAGGAACAGCGGGCTCATGTTGCCGTCGGCGTCGACGAACACCGGCTTGCCTGTGGCGATCTCCACCACGCTCTGGTGCAGGTGCATGGCGCTGCCTGGCTCGTCGGCCACCGGCTTGGCCATGAAGGTGGCGGCCACATTGTGCTTGAGCGCGGCTTCGCGCAGGGTGCGCTTGAACACGGTGATCTGGTCGGCCAGGTCGAGGGCATCGCCGTGGCGGAAGTTGATTTCCATCTGCGCCGGGCCGTCTTCATGGATCAGCGTATCGAGGTCCAGGCCCTGGGCTTCGCACCAGTCGTAGACGTCTTCGAACAGCGGGTCGAACTCGTTGGCCGCATCGATGGAGAACGACTGGCGCCCGGTTTCCGCACGGCCGGAGCGGCCAATCGGGGTTTTCAGCGGCAGGTCCGGGTCTTCGCAGCGCTGGGTCAGGTAGAACTCCATTTCCGGCGCGACAATCGGCTGCCAGCCCCGGTCGGTGTAGAGCTGCAGGACTTTCTTCAGCACGTTGCGCGGCGACAGTTCGATGGGGTTGCCATGCTTGTCGAAGGTGTCGTGGATCACAATCGCGGTAGGCTCGATGGCCCACGGCACCACGTAGGTCGCGTTGGCCACCGGGCGGCAGACCATATCGATATCGGCCGGGTCCAGCAGGTCGTAGTAGATCTCGTCGTCGACAAAGTCCCCGGTTACCGTTTGCAGCAACACACTTTCCGGCAGGCGCATGCCTCGCTCATGCAGGAACTTGTTGGTGGGCGCAATCTTGCCGCGTGCGATGCCAGTCAAATCACTGATCACGCATTCGACTTCGGTAATCTTGTGTTCTTTCAGCCAGGTGTACAGCTGATCGAAGGGGGCGTTCATAAGGACCTCGTCATGGGGTGGGTGCTGCGCCGCCTTGTACTCGCGGCGCATTGAGGTCTATCTTGGGCCAGCCTTCACAGGCCATCTATCCACTTTGCACGCCCCACAGCGCACCAATAGAGTGCGCACGGATCCCCCATGACCCAGGCAACCGCTTTGCGCGTACAGGCCTTCACCACCGCTGATGTGGCCACCCAATGCCGTGCGACACCCGGCTGGGTGCAGCAATACCAGCAGATGTCCCCGGGGCATTTCGCCGGGCGCGTCCGCTACCTCGACCTGCACGGTGTGCAGGTGTACGAAGAGAGCATGAACACCCGTGTGGAGCAGCACTTCAACGCACCGCCGGGCGCGCTGGCGTTCTGTTTCGATGGCAGCGACAACGCGCTGTATCTGCTCAATGGCGAAAGCCGCAACAACTGGATCACCCCGGAAAACTACCGCGAAGTGGCGGTGGTGTTCGGCCCGCAGTTCGTGCAGCACCATGGCCTGGACGTGGCCACACTGGAAGGCCTGTTCATGGCGCCGCTGGCCTGCCAGCAGAACGCGCTGTTCAGCCGTTGGCTCAGTGGCACCCTGACGCGCTTGTCCACGGACATCGACCCGGTGTCCCTCACCCGGCAGTTGCTCGACGACTGCCTGTTCATCCTCGACAACGCCTGCGTGTGCCTGGACCGAAGCTCATTGCAAAAGCGCAGTGAAGAACGCCGCTTGATGGCGCGCATAGGCGAGTGGGCGGCGGATGCGCCGGACGAAACCGTCAACCTGTTGGAACTGGCGCGGATTGCCGGCGTACCGCTGCGCCAGTTGCAGCAAGGGTTCAAGACCTACACCGGGATGAGCCCGGCGCAGTGGTTGCGCCTGCGCCGGTTGAACGGGGCACGGCGGGAATTGTTGAGCGGTGCCGGAACGACCGTGGCCGAGGTGGCGATGAACTGGTCGTTCTGGCATTTGGGGCGGTTCTCCAACAGCTATCGAGCGTTGTTCAAGGAACTGCCCAGCGAAACCCTGAAGCGCTCAATCTGAAATGCATCTGAAAATGTGGGAGGGGCTTGCCCCCGATGGCGATGGCTCAGTCAACATCTCTGTATCTGAACTACCGCAATCGGGGGCAAGCCCCCTCCCACATTGAATTGCATTTCAAGGCTGGGATTTCAGGAAGGTTGAGATTAGTTGGTTAACCCGTTCCGCCGCCTCCAACTGCACCATATGCCCCTGCCCCGGCAGAATCTCCACCTGGGCCTCCAGCCCCTGGGCATGGTCGGCCGGGATGATTGCATCGTCACTGCCCCAGATCACCAGGCTCGGTTGCTCCCCCACTACGTTGCGCAAATCCAGGCGCTGGCGCCCACCCTCAAACAACTGGGCATTGAGCTGACGAAGCGCCTGGTCCACCCCTTCCAACCGCTTGAACTTGAGCATGTCCTCCAGCATCTGCCGCGTCACCAGCGCCGGGTCGCTGAACAGTTGCACCAGCTGCGGCTTGAGCGCATTACGGTTATTGGCCTCGGCAAAGCCGTGCAGGTAATCGCCATTGATATCCGCCCCCAGCCCGGCGCTGGCGATCAGGGTCAGCGAGGCAACGCGCGCCGGAGCCTGACGGGCGACCGTCAGGCTGACCAAGCCGCCCATGGAGTGCCCGGCCAGGTGCACGCGGTCGAGCTTGAGGTGATCGAGCAAGGCCAGCACCGCCTGGCTCAGCTCTTCGGCGTCACCGGTTTGCAGATGCTTGCCCGACTCGCCATGCCCCGGCAGGTCCAGGGCGATCACCCGGCGCTCGGCGGCCAGGGCCGGTTGGTTGAACAGCCAGTTGTTCAAGTCGCCGCCAAAGCCATGCACCAGCATCAGCGGCGTGCCGCCCTCGCCCAGGTCGAGATAGCGCAGCAAACGCCCGCCCACCTCGACCTTCTGCGCACTCGGCCCGGTGGCTTCGGCTTCGGCGCTGCTTGAGACGAACCCGGCGTTGAAGCTTTCGATCACCGCATCGATCTCCGCCTCGCTGGCCTCGCCTTCCACCACGACCCCCAGCAGCGCGCCCACCGGCAAGGTCTCGTCGCTCAGCGCCAGCACGCGGCGCAACACACCGCTGAACGGCGCCTCGACGCTGCTGGAGATCTTGTCGGTCTCGACGTCCAGCACTTCCTCGCCCTTCTCCACCCGGTCGCCGGGCTGCTTGAGCCAGACGTCGATGCGGCCTTCGGTCATCGACAGCCCCCACTTGGGCATGGTCAAGGTATGGATCATGCGGCGTTCCTCTTGTCGGCGATCTTCAGCACGGCGGCCTCGATCTTCGCGGCGTTGGGGATGTACAGGTCTTCCAGCGCATCGGAAAACGGCACCGGCGTGTGCGGCGCGGTGACCATCTCGATCGGCGCACGCAGGAACGAGAAGCCCTGCTGGGCTACCAACGCACTGATGTCGGTGGCGATGGAACAGCGCGGGTTGGACTCATCGATCACCACCAGGCGCCCGGTTTTCTCCACGCTCTCGAGGATGCTGTCTTCGTCCAGCGGGCTGGTGGTGCGCAGGTCCAGCACTTCGCAGTCGATGCCCTGGCGTGCCAGGTTGGCCGCGGCTTCCAGGGCGATATGCACCATGCGGCCGTAGGTCACCAGGGTCACGTCGCGGCCTTCGCGCACAAAGTTGGCTTCGCCGAAGGGCACGGTGTACAGCTCTTCCGGCACCTCACCTTGGAGGCTGTAGAGCATCTTGTGTTCGAGGAAGATCACCGGGTCGTTGTCGCGGATCGCCTGGATCAGCATGCCCTTGGCGTCATAGGGCGTGGCCGGGCACACCACCTTGAGCCCGGGAATGTGCGTCCACATCGAGGTGAGCATCTGCGAATGCTGGGCGGCGGCGCGCAGGCCGGCACCGTACATGGCGCGCACCACCAGCGGCGTGGTGGTCTTGCCGCCGAACATGTAGCGAAACTTGGCGGCCTGGTTGAGCAACTGGTCGAGGCAGCAGCCGATAAAGTCGACGAACATCAATTCGCACACCGGGCGCATGCCACGGGTGGCGGCACCGACGGCCATGCCGACGTAGCCGACTTCGGACAACGGCGCATCGAGTACCCGGTCCGGAAACTCCGGGTACAGGCCCTTGGTCACGCCCAGCACACCGCCCCAGGCGTCCTGCTCGCCGGGGGAGCCGGTGCCGCCGGAGACATCCTGGCCGATAATGAACACGCTCTGGTCGCGGCGCATTTCCTGGGCCAGGGCTTCGTTGATTGCCTGCTGATAGCTGATTTTGCGAGCCATGAAATTCTCTCCGAGTCTTGTAGTTATTAGCGGTAGGCGACGTAGACATCACTGAGCAGGTCGGCGGCCTGGGGCTTGGGATCGGACTTGGCCAGGCGCACGGCGTCGTCGATCAACTGCGCGACCTCACCGTCGATACGTTCGAATTGGGCCGCGTCAAGCCAGCCTTCGGCATTGCAGCGCTGGCGGAACAGTGCGAGGCAGTCGTGGGATTCGCGCAGGTTCTTCACCTCGTCCGGGCCACGATAGGTTTGTGCATCGCCTTCGAAGTGGCCGTAGAAGCGGCTCAGCTTGACTTCCACCAAGGTCGGCCCGTCGCCCTGGCGCGCACGCTCCACCGCCACGCCCAACGCCGCGTGTACGGCAAAGAAGTCATTGCCATCGACAATCACCCCCGGCATGCCGAAGCCCACCGCCCGCTCGGCAATGTCCTTGCACGCCACCGACCAGCCGGAACCGGTGGCCTCGGCATAGCCGTTGTTCTCGGCGACGAACAGGCACGGCAGTTTCATGATCGACGCCAGGTTCATCGCCTCGAACACCGCGCCCTCGTTGGAGCCGCCGTCGCCGAAAAATGCGACCGCCACGCTCTGGCTGCCCTTGAGCTTGGAGGCCAGCGCGGCGCCCGCCGCCAACGGCGCACCGGCCCCGACAATGCCGTTGGCACCGAGCATGCCCTTCTCCTGGTCGGCGATGTGCATGGAGCCGCCCTTGCCGCCGCACACCCCGGTTTTCTTGCCGTAGATCTCGGCCATCATGCCGAACACATCCACGCCCTTGGCGATGCAATGGCCGTGGCCACGGTGGTTGGAGGCGATGCAATCTTCATCGTAGAGGTGGGCCATGACTCCCGCTGCGCTGGCTTCCTGGCCGGCATACAGGTGCACGAAACCGGGGATCTCGCCGGTGGCGAATTCCACATGCAGGCGTTCTTCGAAATCACGGATGGTGCGCATCACGGTGTAGGCATGCAGCAATTGATCGGTGGACAGGTGGGTGGACATCTTGTTGTTCTCCAGGTTGTCTCGACACACAAAAGGCTGGCTGCGGCCAGCTGCAAGTGGTTCAGCACAGGCTGTGCCAAGGTGCGATGAAACCTGGCAAAGCCTTGATCCAGAGCAGTGCCGTGCGGTTGTGCCGGGACGGTATGCCTGTGCAGAATGAGACGGTGCATTGCACTGTGCAGGCGGCGTCTCGGCCGGAATGAGACGCTGCGTCTCACGCGGGGCTGTTGGTCAGGTCGCCCTTGTCCCCTCGCGCCCACGGGCGCTTAATGGCGGGCATAACAACAAAGATCGAGAACCGGAGGCCTTATGCTCGCCGCGAACTCCAGGGAACACGTCGACTGCGTCAGTCGCGTGGTCCGCAATGCCGATCGCCTGCCCCAGGCGCCGGTGCCGTCGCTGATTTTCGATTCCTGGCGGCGCTCCATGGAACAACACCACCTCGACCCCGGCTCGCTGCAGGGGCCCCGTATCCTTACCGAACCCTTGCTCAAGGAATGCCGCGAACGCGCCGAGCTGTTCATGCGCATCGCCGGCGAAGAAGTCGGGCAACTGCACCACCGGGTGCGCCACGCCGACTACTGCGTGATGCTCACCGACGCCCAGGGCCAGACCATCGACCACCGCGTCGACAGCACCATTCGCAGCGACTGCCGCAAAGCCGGCCTGTACCTCGGCACCTGCTGGTCGGAAGCCGAGGAAGGCACCTGCGGCGTGGCCACGGTGCTGACCAGCAAAGCCGCAGTGACCGTGCACAAGCGCGACCACTTCCGCGCCGCCTTCATCAGTTTGACCTGCTCCGCCGCACCGATCTTCGACCCCCAGGGCAACCTGCTGGGGGTGATGGATGCCTCGGCGCTCAAATCCCCGGATGACCGGCGCAGCCAGCACCTGGTGCGGCAGATGGTGGCCCAGAGTGCCCAGGCCATCGAAAACGCCTTCTTCATGCACAGCGCCCGCGAGCATTGGGTACTCCAGGCCCACAGCACACCGGGCTATGTGGACAGCCAGCCCGACCTGCTGCTGGCCTGGGACCAAGATGGGCGCCTGCACGCGCTGAACAGCAAGGCGCGCCAGGCACTGCGCCGGCGTTTCGGCCAGGTGCCGGCGCATATCGGCGAGGTGTTCGACCTGGATGCATTGCGCGCGGCCACCGATCAATCGACCCAACATCTGCAATGGCTGGGCGAGCCTGGCGTGCTGCACGTGCGGGTCAACGCCCCGCGCCGCAAACCGGCACGGCCCGTTGCGCACACCCAGGTCGACCCACGGGTGGAAGAACACCTGCGCCTGGCCGTGCGCGTCAAGGACCGCAACCTGCCGGTGCTGGTGCAGGGTGAAACCGGCGCCGGCAAGGAAGTTTTCGCCCGCCAACTGCACGAACGCAGCGCCCGGCGAACAGGCCCCTTTGTCGCGGTGAACTGCGCGGCGATCCCCGAAAACCTGATTGAAAGCGAGCTGTTCGGCTACGTGGCCGGAGCCTTTACCGGTGCCTCCAGCAAAGGCATGCCGGGGCTGTTGGTGCAGGCCGATGGCGGCACCCTGTTCCTCGATGAAATCGGCGATATGCCGCTGGCGTTGCAGACGCGCCTGCTGCGGGTGATGGCCGAGGGTGAAGTCGCGCCCCTGGGCGGGGCCAAGACCCGCACGGTGGACATTCAGGTGATCTGCGCCAGCCACCGCGACCTGGCCGTGCTGGTCAGCGACGGGCGCTTTCGCGAAGACCTGTACTTCCGCCTCGGCTGCGCACGCTTCTGCCTGCCGCCGCTGCGCGAGCGCAGCGACAAGCTGGCATTGATCAACCGGCTGGTGGAGCAGCAAGCACGCGGCAGCGGCATCTCGGTCGGCATCGGCCAGGCCGCGCTGGAACGCCTGCTGGGCTATGCCTGGCCGGGCAATGTGCGCCAGCTGCACCATGTGCTGGCGTATGCCTGTGCGGTGTGTGAAGGCGGCACGATTCAGCTGGCGGACTTGCCGGTGGAAGTGCGTGGGGAGCAGATCGAGACGCTGGTCGAACACAGCGTCAGCCCGGAACGCCAAGTGGTACTGGATGCCTTGATCCGGCATCGCTGGAAGCCGTTGCCGACGGCGCAGGCGCTGGGGATTTCCCGGGCCACCCTGTACCGCCGAGTCAACCGGTTGGGCATCGACATGCCCGGCAAGCACTGACACAACAGGGTCACCCATGTGGGAGGGGCTTGCCCCCTCCCACATTTAACACCGTCGGCCTTGGGAGATCAGCGATAAACCAGCCCACCGTCGATCAAGGGCGCCTGTCCGGTCATGTAATCCGCATCCGGCCCGGCCAGGTAGGCCACCAACCCCGCCACATCCTCCGGCGTTTCCGCACGGCCCAAGGCAATCCCATCCACATACTGCTTGTAGGTCGCCCCCACTTCGGCGCCGGTAATCTCGGCCATGCGCTTGTCGATCTCCACCCACATATCGGTGCCCACTACGCCCGGGCAGTAGGCGTTGACCGTGATCCCGGCGCTCGCCAGTTCCTTGGCCGCCGCCTGGGTCAAGGCGCGCACGGCGAACTTGGTGGCCGAGTACACGCCCAGCAGCGCAAAGCCTTCATGGCCGGCGATGGAGCAGGCATTGATGATCTTGCCCTTTTGCTTGAGCGCCTTGAATTTCCTGCCGGCAGCCTGGATGCCCCACAACACGCCCTGCACGTTGATGCCCAGGGTGCGCTCGACCTGTTCCGGGCTGACGTCCAGCAGCGCGTCGATCTGCGCGACCCCGGCGTTGTTGACGATAATGTCGAAGCCGCCGAGGGCCTGGTGTGCGTGTTCGACCGCCGCCACCACCTGGTCGCGCTTGGACACGTCGGCGATAAACACCGAGGCCTTGCGCCCCAGCGCCACGACTTCGGCAGCCACGGCTTCGAGCTTGGCGCCATTGATGTCGACCAGGGCGATGTCGGCACCGTCCTGTGCCAGGCGCAGGGCGATGGCCCGACCAATGCCCTGCCCGGCGCCGGTCACCAGTGCAACTTTTCCAGCGATACCCATGATGATCTCCTGCAAGGGTTAGAGAAGTCCTGTCTATCGCAGGTGGGCACGCAGGCTGTCGAGAGGCACGTCATTCAGTGGGCGGGCTGAGACGGGACGTCTCACTTGTAAAACCGGGCGGTTATGCCTAGCTTATGCGCCCCCCGCCCTGCGCTTTAAGGCCCTCCCCCATGGTTTTGCGTTTTCGTCCTGTCGTCAGTACACGTTTCGCCCTCGGCCTGCTGCTCAGCGGCGGGATCGGCAACAGTTGGGCGGCACAACTCGAGCTGCCGGCGTTGCAAGTCCAGGGCGAGGACACGTCAAGCTATCGCGCAGACACCGCCTCGGTCGGCGGCTTCAACGAGGCGCCGCTGCTGGACACTCCTGCCTCGATCACGGTGATCAATGCGGCGCTGATCAAGGACCAGCAAGCGCGCCTGCTCAGTGAAGTGCTGCGCAACGACGCTTCGGTGGGCGATAGCTACGCCCCCATCGGCTACTACGAAAATTTCGTGGTGCGCGGTTTCTCGCTGAATGCGGCGAGCAGCTACAAGATCAACGGGCGCACCATCACCGGCGAGCAGAACGTCGCCCTGGAAAACAAGCAGCAGGTGGAAGTGCTCAAGGGCCTGGCCGGTTTGCAGAGCGGGATTTCCGAGCCCAGCGGCGTGATCAACTACGTGACCAAGCGTCCGGAAGACGTGCGCCAGGTGACGGTGTCCACCGATGACCGCGGCAGTGGCTATATCGCCACCGATGTGGGTGGCTGGTTTGGCAGCGAGCAGCAATTCGGCCTGCGGGCCAACGTCGCCCATGAAGACCTCAATGCCTATGTGGAGCACGCCAACGGCCAGCGCGACTTTGTGTCCCTGGCCTTCGACTGGAACATCAGCCCCGACGCGGTGCTGCAACTGGACGCGGAATACCAGAACAAGCAACAGCGCTCGGTACCGGGCTACCAGTTGCTGGGCGGCACCGAGGTGCCCCACGACGCCTCGCCGAAAAAACTGCTGGGCCACCAGAGCGGTTCCAGGCAGGTCGGCATCGATTCGCTGAACCTCAACGGCAGGTTCGAGTACCGCTTCAGCGACCAGTGGAAAGGCAGCGTCAGCGCCGCGCGCAGCAAGGTGGTGATCGATGACTACAGTTCGTTTGCCTGGGGCGGCGACACCAACGGTGTCGGCAACCACTTCACGCCCGAAGGCAACTACGACGTCTACGACTACCGCAGCCCCGACGACACCCGCCGTGACGATGAAGTCCAGGCGGCGATGACCGGCCTGTTCGACACCGCAGGCATCGGCCATGAACTGACCTTCGGCACCAGCGCGTTTCGCCGGGTGATCGACAAGCGCAAGTCCGTCAACGAGTACATCGGCACGGCCAATATCGACGCTGACGCGCCGACGTTCACGCCCACCGACAAGCCGTTGAACGACAGCCATCGCACCCTCGACAGCCGCCAGTATGGCCTGTTCATCACCGACCGCATCCGCCTCAACGAGCACTGGCAAACCCTCCTCGGTGGCCGCGAAGTGCGCCTGGATGAAAAAGCTTTCGACGGCGTCACTGGCAACCAGGCCCGCCACACCCAGCAATACGTGTTCCTGCCCCAGGCATCGTTGATCTACAAACCGGTGGAAAACATCTCGCTGTACACCAGCTACAGCAAAGGCCTGTCCCTGGGCGGCACCGCCCCCTGGTTTGCCAGCAACGCCGATGAAACCCTGGCCCCGACCACCTCGCGGCAAATCGAGGCCGGGGTGAAATACGACTGGCGTCGCATCAGCTTCGCCGCCGCTGTGTTCCAGACGCGCCAGGCCTACCAGTACGCCAAGCCGGATGGCGCCGGCCAGTTCACCTACGTGCAGCAGGGCGAACAGAAAAACACCGGCGTGGAACTGTCGGCCAACGGCTGGGCCACCGAGCGCCTGCAGATTTCCACCAGCGTGGCGGCGATTCGTGCACGGGTCAGCGGCAGCGGCACACCGGCATACGAAGACCACCAGGCGATCAACGTGCCCAAGCTGCGCGCCAGTGTGTACGCCGATTATGCGTTGCCGTGGGTCAATGGCCTGGCGGTGCTCGGCGGCGTGCAATACAGCGCCAAGAAGTACGCCAATCGCAGCGGCAATGTGGAGGTGGGGGATTACGCGGTGGTCAACGTCGGCAGCCGCTACACCACCCGGGTCGACGGCTACGAGACGGTGTTCCGCCTGAGCGTCGACAACCTGTTCGACAAGCGCTACTGGCGCGACGCGGGCGAGTACATGGGCGATGACTATCTGTTCCAGGGCGCGCCGCTGACGGCGCGCCTGAGTGCTTCGGTGAACTTCTGACACTTACTGCTGTGGCGAGCGGGCTTGCGAATCGTCGCACCGCCCGCGTTGGGGTGCGAAGCGCCCCTGATGAAGACGAATGGGGTATATCAGGCACTCCTCTGCGCCTGGTTTTGGGGCTGCTGCGCAGCCCAGCGCGGGACAAGCCCGCTCACCACAAAAGAGCCGTCTTCAACCGCCTTATTCAGGCATCTTGCGGAAACCTACCGCGAGGCGGTTCCAGCTGTTGATGGTGGCGATGGCCACGCTCAGGTCGACTTGCTCCCGGGGGCTGAACTCGGCGGCGAGCGCGGTGAAGTCTGCGTCCGGGGCGTGGGTCTGGCTCAGCAGCGTCAGGCTCTCGGCCCAGGCCAATGCCGCGCGTTCACGCGGGGTGAAGAATGGCGTTTCGCGCCAGGCCGACAAGGTGTACAGGCGACGCTCGGTCTCGCCACCCTTGCGGGCATCGGCGGTGTGCATGTCCAGGCAAAAGGCACAGCCGTTGATCTGTGAGACCCGCAGGCGGATCAGCTCCAGCAATGGCAGTTCGATGGACAGTTTGCCGACGGCGGCTTCCAGGGCGAGCATGGCTTTCATGGCGTCTGGGGAAGCGGTGTAGAAATCGGTACGGGCTTGCATGGGGAACTCCGGAACGGTGGGAAGTGGTGGCTAGGTTAGCCACCGGGCCGTAGGGGAGAAATAGCCAATTACGGGGAAGAACAGGTGACCAATGGCGCGATCAACCTGGTAATGGAATTACCCGCAACGGTCGCACCGACTTATAGGAAAAACTCGAATAGATCTCCTTGACGCACGGCAGCGTCTGCAACACCTCCCGCGCAAACTCGCCGAACGACTCCAGGTCCCTGGCCACCACCTCGAGCAAAAAGTCATAGCGTCCCGACACGTTATGACAGGCCACGATTTCCGGAATATCCAACAGGCGTTGCTCGAACGCCCGGGCGATTTCCTGGGTGTGGCTCTCCATCATGATGCTGACAAACGCCGTCACCCCATACCCCAGCGCCTTGGGCGAGAGGATCGCCTGGTAGCCGCTGATCACCCCGCTTTCCTCCAGGTTCCTGACCCGTCGCCAGCACGGTGAAGTGGTCAGGGACACGCGGTCGGCCAGCTCGGCCACGGTTAAACGGGCATTACCCTGCAGGGCGTTTAATAACGCTTTGTCGGTGCGATCCAGCGTGATGGGCATGACGTGCCTCTGCTTATTGTTTTTAGCGAGTTTTCATCCCAGGACAAGGGATTTGTCGGCAAAGTTTGGAAAATACGGCCGTGGTTATAAGCATAGCATTGTAGGAAATAAGGAGCGCCCGACATGAACACTAAACACAATGCATTCGGCTTTTCCACCCGTGCCATCCACCACGGCTACGACCCCAAGGACCACCACGGCGCACTCGTGCCGCCGATCTACCTGTCGGCAACGTTTGCGTTTCCCACCGCCGAATACGGCGCCGCCTGTTTCTCCGGCGAGGCCGGCGGCCATTTCTATACGCGCATTTCCAACCCGACCCTGGCGCTGCTGGAGTCCCGCATGGCCAGCCTGGAAAACGGCGAGGCGGCGGTGGCGTTCAGTTCGGGCATGGGCGCGATTGCCGCGACGTTCTGGACCCTGCTGCGCCCAGGCGATGAGGTGATCGTCAGCCAGACGCTCTACGGCTGCACCTTCGCCCTGCTGCATCACGGTATCGGCGAATTCGGCATCAAGGTGCGCCACGTGGACCTCACCGACCTGGCGGCCCTGCAAGCGGCACTCAGCCCCGCCACCCGCATGATCTACTGCGAAACCCCGGCCAACCCCACCCTGCAACTGGTGGACATCGCCGCCGTGGCCGCCCTCGCCCATCAACAGCCGAACGTGACCGTGGTGGTGGATAACACCTACTGCACGCCGTACCTGCAACGCCCCCTGGAACTGGGCGCCGATGTGGTGGTGCACTCGGCCACCAAGTACCTCAGCGGCCATGGCGACATCACCGCCGGCATCGCCGTGAGCAACCAGGCCCTGGCCCAGCGCATTCGCCTGCAAGGCCTCAAGGACTTGACCGGCGCGGTGATGTCGCCCCAGGACGCTTCGCTGTTAATGCGCGGCCTCAAGACGTTGGCCCTGCGCATGGACCGCCATTGCAGCAACGCCCAGGCCGTGGCCGAAGCCTTGCAGGCGCATCCCGCCGTGGAGTGGGTGACGTATCCGGGGCTGCGCGGCTTCGCGCAACACGCATTGGCGGCGCGGCAGATGAGCCAGGCCGGCGGCATGATCGCCTTCGAACTCAAGGGCGGGATCGACAGCGGACGACGCTTCATGAATGCCCTCAAGCTGTTCACCCGCGCGGTCAGCCTGGGCGACGCCGAGTCACTGGCCCAGCACCCGGCGAGCATGACCCATAGCACCTACACCCCTGAAGAACGCGCGCACCACGGCATCAGCGAAGGCCTGGTGCGTTTATCGGTGGGGCTTGAGGACGTTGCCGACCTGTTGGCGGACGTGCAGCGGGCGCTGGCCAAGTGCACCCGCGCCGTGCCACGCCAAGCGCTCAAGCCTCTCGCGCCTTCACCTTCAAATGCCGCGCATACCAAGGCCGCTGCGGCACGCGCTTGAACAGGCCCTGCAACAGGTGCTCGTCCTCGCCAAAGGTAATGCGCAAGGCGAGCTTCATGGTCTCCGGGTCCATCTCCATCGACTTGCCCATCTGCAACCCCGGGGTGGTGCTGCAGCCATGGGTGTCCGGGCCCAGCCACGGGTCGTCGACTTCGACCCAACGCCCCGGGGCGAACCAGGCCACGCCGTTGACGTCCAGGCGCCTGACTTCGCCGGGGTTGAAGCGTTCGTGGGCGCGGTACCAGTCCTCGATACGGTCGTCGATCCAGCCGTGGAAGTGCCAGAACACCGGGTTCACATGAGATGAAAACGGGTCGCCGAGGAAGTCGTTTTCTGCCGCGTACCAGCGCGGGGCAAAGTCTGCCGGGTCGCGGGCCAGGGGGACCGGCGCGCCGTTGGACGGGTCGCGGGGCACCGAGGCCCAGCGCATGTGCAGCCAGTCGTGCAGGCCCAGTTCCATTTCGGAGCCGAGCTGGCCCAAGGTCAGTCTGGCCAGGTAGCGCGGGTCGCGGTACTGCGATTCCCAGACCTGGAAGTTGCTGTGGTAGGTCTCGGCGGCCTTGATGTCGCTGACCCACTGGGTGTATTCGCTGTCGTCCGGGGCTGACCAGGTGGGCGGCAGCGCGAAGCCGTCGTGGTTGTCGAAGTAACGCAGGAAGCCTAGGCGGTCGCGCTCCAGCGCCGGTTGCGGTTCGGGGAATACGGGCCACGAGGGCAGATCCTGCATGGAACGCGCGGTGCCGAGCATATGCCGGTGCATGAAGAAAAAATCGATGCCCGAGCCGTTGCGGTCTTTGTGTTTGCCACGGGCGTCACGCTCCTTGCCGCGCGGGCCGGGTTGCCAGCCGATGCCGCGCAGGGCGTCGCGTTTTTCTTCGGAGAGTTTGTGCCACTGGTCACGGGTGGCGTGCCACAGCTGGTGAAACAGGCGGTGCTCCGGGGCAATCAGCCAGGCCAGCAGGGTCGGGTTGAGGCCGATGCGTTGGCGGGCTTCGGGAAACAGCTGTTTGTGGGCGATAAAGCGGTTGTCACGTTCGGTCAAGGCCAGGGGGCGATCCAGGTCGAGGATGTGCCCGCTGAGGGTGCTGCTGCCGGCGTTGGCGAAGTCGGCCCAGACTTCATCGAGGGTCATCTTGAACTCATAGGCGGGCCTGCCGTCGAGGGCATCGCGGTCGATCAGGCGCCAGTAGAGCAAGGCGCCCTCGCCCGTCAGCAGGTCACCGAGCACGCGGTAGCGCGGTTCGCCGTCGGCGCGCAGGTTGGCGGCGGTGTCCAGGTAGCCGCGCAGGCCACGGCCACGGGGGGCGATGTCGAGCAGCAGTTCCAGGCCTTGCAGCGGCAGGCCCTTGAGGCCGGCGTCGCGGCCTTCCAGGCGCAGGCGCCACACCCCGCGCAAGGTGTTGGCCAGGTGCTGCCCGGCGGTGTCGGCCAGGTCCACGGTGGCTTCGCCGGGGGTGATGGGGAATTCTTCTTCGCGCGTCAACTCGCGATGGGCATAGAAAGCGGCCGGCACAGCCGCGCCGGTCAGCGCCAGGCCTGCGATGAACCCACGTCGAGAGATGGTCATTGTCTACCTTAGGAAACGGCTTTATCAGAGCTAGAACGTTTGCAGGCCGGGGAAATTTACCGCCCTGCCCGTGCCGCCTAAATTTCCCCGCGCACCACTCGTTCTTCCCTGATAGCGAAGGCCTCAACTGACTGAGATGGCAATGACAAAACCACGTTCGAAAAAGGCGCTGTACATCGGCGTGCCGCTGGCACTGGCCATCGGTGCCGGCGCAGGCTTCCTGGCCTGGGATCACTGGTTCAAGGGCAATGCCGGCTACCCGCTCGCCGTGATCAAGCAGGCCAATGAACTGCAGGACCGCCTGCTGTCGTTCGACAGCCACATCACCGTGCCCATGGACTTCGGCACCGCCGGCAACGAGGCGGACAAGGACGGCAGCGGCCAGTTCGACCTGGCCAAGGCGGCACGCGGTCGCTTGTCCGGCGCAGCCCTGACGATCTTCGGCTGGCCGGAAATCTGGAATGGCCCCAATGCCCCGCACAGGCCTACTGACGGCTTTGTCGAGGAAGCCCGCCACGAGCAGGAGGTGCGCTACAAGATCATCTCCGGCATGGTGCGTGACTTCCCCAATCAGGTCGGCATCGCCTATACCCCGGATGACTTTCGACGCCTGCATGGCGAAGGCAAGTTCGCGATTTTTATCAGCATGCTCAACGCCTACCCGCTGGGCAATGACCTGAACCAGCTGGACCTGTGGGCCGCCCGTGGCATGCGCATGTTCGGCTTCAGTTATATCGGCAATAACGCCTGGTCCGACTCATCGCGCCCACTGCCGTTTTTCAATGATTCCGTCGATGCCCTCGAAGGCCTGTCGGACATCGGCAAGCAAGCAGTGCAGCGCCTCAATGACCTGGGGGTGATCATTGACGTGTCGCAGATGTCGACCAAGGCCCTGGAGCAAGTCGCGCACCTGAGTCGCACGCCGATGGTGGCGTCCCACTCGGCACCGCGCGCGTCGGTGGACATCCCGCGCAACCTCAGCGACAAGGAACT
This sequence comes from Pseudomonas sp. GV047, assembly GCF_003058245.1. Taxonomy (NCBI): domain Bacteria; kingdom Pseudomonadati; phylum Pseudomonadota; class Gammaproteobacteria; order Pseudomonadales; family Pseudomonadaceae; genus Pseudomonas; species Pseudomonas sp. GV047. Next base: position 251,013 of record NZ_QCWA01000009.1, read on the forward strand.
GCAACTGATCAAGAACAGTGGCGGCGTGGTGCAGGTGGTGGGCTTCCCGGCCTACATACGCCCCCTGAGCCAGCCGACCCAGGACAAACTCAACACCCTGCGCGCGCGTTTCGACCTGCCGCCGCTGCCCAACCTGGCCATGGCCCTGATGCCGGGGGACGCGATCATCGCGGCATGGCCGGAGCAGAAGTTCGGCCAGTACGCCCAAGGGCTGTACGGGATTCTTGAGGAAGAACCCAAGGCCACGCTCAAGGACTGGGGCGACGCCGTCGACTACACCGTGCGCAAGATCGGGATCGATCACGTCGGCATCGCTTCGGACTTCAACGACGGCGGCGGTATCGACGGCTGGAACAACGTCGGCGAAATCCGCAACGTCACCGCCGAACTGATCCAGCGCGGCTACTCCGAAGCCGACATCGCCAAGCTGTGGGGAGGCAACTTCCTGCGGGTGTGGGACCAGGTACAAAAAGCCGCCAGACCCTTGGCCAACCGCTAATCACCTAGAAGCAAGTCCATGACTGACCGCCGTACGTTTCTCAAGCAGGCCGGGGTATTCGCCGCCAGCCTGCCATTGGGCGCTGCACTCATCCCGCAGGCACTGGCTGCCACCACCACGGATGACCCATGGACGGGGTTCAAGCAGCTGTTCAACCAGGACCCGGATTACCTGCACTTCTCCAACTTCCTGGTGGCCTCGCACCCCAGGCCGGTACGCGAGGCTATCGAGCGTTACCGCGCCCAGATCGACCGCAACCCAGGGCTCGCCATGGACTGGGACCTGGAGGAAACCTGGAAGCGCGAAGGCCAGGTACGCGAATGGGCCGGCCGCTACCTCAAGGCCACCCCGGCGCAGATCGCCCTGACCGGCAGCACCTCCGAAGGCCTGGCGATGATCTATGGCGGCATCAAGGTGCGCCCGGACCAGGAAATCCTCACCACCGTGCATGAGCATTACGCGACCCAGAACGTGCTGGATTTTCGCGTACTCAAGGAAGGCACCCAGGTGCGCCGGATCAAGCTGTTCGAGCGGGCCAGCCAGGTCTCTGCCGATGAAGTGCTGGGGAATATCCAGCGCAATATCCGACCCAACACCCGCGTGCTGGGCATGACCTGGGTACAGTCCGGCAGCGGCGTGAAACTGCCCATCGGCGAGATCGGCAAGCTGGTGGCGGCGCACAACCGCAACCGCGACGACAAGGACCGCCTCCTCTATGTGGTGGATGGCGTGCATGGTTTCGGCGTGGAAAACCTCGATTTCCCCGACATGCATTGCGACTTCTTTATCGCCGGTACCCATAAATGGATGTTCGGTCCGCGGGGTACCGGGCTGGTGTGCGCGCGCAACCCTGAAAACACCTACGTCACGCCCATGGTGCCGACCTTCTCCGAAGACAAGGACTTCGCCACCATCATGACCCCCGGCGGCTATCACGCCTTCGAGCATCGCTGGGCCGCGGATGAGGCCTTCAAGCTGCACCTGCAACTGGGCAAGGCGCCGGTCCAGGCGCGCATCCATGGGCTGAACGCCGAACTCAAGGAGCAATTGCTGGCACACCCGCAGATCGAACTGGTCACGCCGCGCAGCCCCGAACTGTCTGCCGGCTTTACCTTCTTCCGGGTCAAGGGCCAGGACAGTGATCGGGTGGCGGCCTATATGCAGAAGAACCGCGTGGTGATCGACGCGGTGGACCGCGACGTCGGCCCGGTGATCCGCACGGCGCCCGGCCTGCTCAACAACTCCGACGAAATCCAGCGCTTCATGACCCTGCTCAGCCAGCGGTTGTGACGCGCCTTTTTCCCTTTGCACGAGAGGCCCCTATGACGCCACTGCGACTCAACCCCCTGACGACCCTGGCACTGACCGCCCTGTGCGGCGCGCTGCTGCCGGGCCTGGCCCAGGCTGCCACGCCGCAACCGGGCAAAGTGTTCAAGGACTGCAAGGACTGCCCGGAAATGGTGGTACTGCCCGCCGGCACCTTCACCATGGGGACGCCGGAAGACGAAGTCGGCCGCGAGCCGGACGAAGGCCCGATGCATGAAGTGACCTTCGCCAAGCCGTTCGCCATGAGCCGCTTCCACATCACCGCCGGCGAATGGGACAGCTATATCCGCCAGACCGGGGTGAAGATCGCCGACGGCGACACCCGCCCCGGCCGCGAATGCATCGCCAGCAAGCCACGCTACCCCCAGGGCCCGCGCCAGCCGGCGGTGTGCATGGACATGGACGACATCAAGCACTATGTGGCCTGGCTGTCGAAAAAGACCGGCCAGCAGTACCACATGGTCAGCGAAGCCCAGCGCGAATACGCCGCACGCGCCGGCTCCACCGGGCCATTCCCGTTCCCGTTCGACGAGGGCAAGGGCTACAGCATCGCCAAGCATGCCAACACCTACGGCCCGGCGGACGGCTACAGCTATTCCTCGCCCGTGGGCAGCTACCCGCCGAATGCGTTTGGCATGTACGACATGCATGGCAATGTCTATGAGCGGGTGGCCGACTGCGAGCACTCCAGCTACATCGGCGCGCCCACCGACGGCAGCGCATGGATGGAGCCAAACTGCGAGGGCTACATGATTCGCGGCAATGACTGGGGCGAGGCGCCGGTGTTTTCGCGCTCGGGCAACCGCAACAACATCTATCCGCAGACACGGGGGGATTGGATTGGCTTCAGGGTCGTGCGCGATCTCTGAAGCTGACGGGATTTAATCTGGGAGGGGGCTTGCTCCCGATGGGGTGCGGCAGTCGACATCGCCATTGACTGATACTCCGCCATCGGGAGCAAGCTCCCTCCCACAGTCAAATCGTGCGCGGCTTAGACCCCCTTCTGCGCCAGCAACTCCAGGCCTTCATGCAACGCCGGGAACAGGCTGTTATTGAAGTTGTTCCAGCGCAGTTCGAGGATGGTGTCGTCCGGCGAGATTTCGGTCTTGAGCACGTCGTGGAACACTTCGCCGGAGTCGATGCCGTTGTCCACGTAGTGGAACGAGGCGCCGGTGAGGTACAGCGGTTCACACGGCTGCGTCTGCTTGGTCGCCCAATCCACCACGGCTTGTCCGCGGGCACCGTACAAGGCATTCCAGGTGGCGTAGGCACCCCGGCGCTCATAGGGCGATTCGATACGGGTGATACCGGGGTGGATGTTCATGATGCGACGGGCAAACGGCGCACCGGGGCGCACCAGCTCGTCCAGGATCACCAGCAGGCCGTCGAGCACCACGATATCGGCCTTCAACTCCACCAGGGTGTCATGCAGGCGGCGTTCGAAATCCTGCTTGCCGGCAACGTGTTCCGCGCTGCCCCGAGGCAGGCGCCGATAGGTGGACGGCACGCTCAGCAGCAGATCGTTGACCAGGCGCCCCTGCACCCGCAGGTCGGCCGGGTACAGCCACTGGCGGCCGGGCTTATAGGCAAAGCCGTAGTCGGCCACCAACTGCTGGTCCCGCGGGTTCTGCTCATCGTCGTCATATATCACGCCCACCAGGTTGTAGGCCTCGCCCAGTGACGTGTCGTTGAGCGACCCCACCAGAAACTCCAGCACCGACTTCATGTAGCGCTCGTGGTCCTTGTAGGCCACCGGCTGGCCGGCCTTGTCGGCAGCGGCATTGCGCAGGGACCACACGTACACCAGGTTCTTTTTCGTCATTGTTTCGCTCTCGCTGGAAAGATCAGGCACGCGCCGATACGCGTGCGCCTACACCACAAGAACGAACCAGCCCACGCGCAATTTATCCGCCACCACCACCGCCGGGCACGCCGAGCTAAATAGTCGCGCCAATCCTTCGTTTGTCATGGGTAAGGGTCTGTGTGCCCAGCCCCCTCTTTTTCACTTTCCGGGAAGTACTTATGACCGACCCCAAGCGCGGCGCCTTCAAAGGTTTGCTTGCATTGCTCAGGCCGTTTCGCACCATCGTGACGGTCTCCGTCGCCCTGGGCATGGCCGGCGGCCTGGCCATCACGCTGTTGCTGGCGACCATCAACAACGCGCTGCATTCTTCCACGGGTATGACCCAGGGGGTGATCCTGACGTTTGCGGCGTTGTGTGTACTGGCGCTGGTCAGTTCGATCGTGTCGGATATCGGCACCAACTTTGTCGGCCAACGCATCATTGCAGCACTGCGCAAAGAACTGGGCGAGAAGGTTCTGTCAGCGCCCATCGAGCAGATCGAGCGCTACCGCACTCACAAGTTGATCCCCGTGCTGACTCATGATGTCGATACCATCAGCGATTTTTCCTTCTCCTTCACACCACTGGCCATTGCAACCACGGTGACGCTGGGCTGCCTGGGCTACCTGGCGTACCTGTCGGTGCCGATGTTCCTGATGATGGTGGTGGCGATCGTCATCGGTACCGCCGTGCAGTACGCGGCACGCTCGGCGGGCATCAAGGGGTTCGAAGCCGCTCGCGACCAGGAAGACGAGCTGCAGCGCTACTATACCGCCATCGCCTCGGGTGCCAAGGAGCTGCGCATTCATCGGCCACGCCGCTATCGCATGAATACACATCGCATCCAGGCGACTGCTGATCGTATCGGCGATATCCAGATCCGCTCGGTCAACATCTTCATTGTCGCCAAGACATTCGGCTCCATGCTGTTTTTCGTGGTGATCGGCCTGGCGCTGGCCTTCCAGGCCTATAACCCCAACCCGGACCCAGCGGTGATCACCGGTTTTGTGCTGGTGCTGTTGTATATGAAAGGCCCACTGGAACACGTGGTGACCGCACTGCCGATCGTCAGTCGGGCACAGATCGCGTTCTCGCGCATCGCCGAGCTGTCCGAGCGGTTCTCATCCCCCGAACCGCACCTGCTGCTGGAAGACAGTGAAGCGCCAAAACCCCAAGTGCACAGCCTTGAGCTGCGCGGCGTGACCTACAGCCCGCCGCCGGTGGAAGGCAGCGAGCCATTCCACCTGGGCCCGATCAACCTGAGCATCAAGCAAGGCGATATCGTGTTTATCGTCGGTGAAAACGGCTGCGGCAAAACCACCCTGATCAAGCTGTTGCTGGGGCTTTATCAGCCACAATCAGGTGAAATACACCTCAATGGCGAAGCTGTGATTGCCCCTACCCGCGACGACTACCGCCAACTGTTCACCACCGTATTCGCCGACTATTACCTATTCGACGATCTCGTCCAAGGGGGTGGGCAGAAGTCTCTGGACAGTGCGGCCCAGTATCTGGACCGCCTGGAGATCGCCCACAAGGTCACGATCAAGGACGGCGCGTTCAGCACCACCGACCTGTCCACCGGCCAGCGCAAGCGCCTCGCGCTGGTCAATGCCTGGCTGGAGGAACGCCCGGTACTGGTGTTCGACGAATGGGCCGCCGACCAGGATCCGGCCTTCCGCCGCATCTTCTACACGGAGCTGCTGCCAGACCTCAAGCGCCTGGGCAAAACCATCATCGTGATCAGCCACGACGACCGCTATTTCGACATCGCCGACCAGTTGGTGCGCTTGCGCGCTGGCAAGGTGGTGCACGAAATGGAGCCAGCATGAATTTTCTTTTCCGGTTTTCCCAGGTGGGAACGTCTCACTAGTGGTAATGAGAACCAACCTCATAAATACCTATAAACTGCCCAACTAAAATATAGAAGAGAAAGCACCCATGTCAGTACGACTCGGTCTCAGCCCCCTGAGCAAAGCGCTCTCCATGCGCAGGGCCTTGAACATCCACCTCAAGCCTTGCGCCTTGGCCCTGGCGGTGTCGTTACCGCTATCGAGTTACGTGCAGGCACAAGAGATTGAGATCGACATTCCTGCACAGCCGTTGGGGACAGCGCTCCAGGAATTTGGCCGTCAGACCAACTTGCAGGTGCTATACAGCCCGACGGATGTACAGGCCAAAAACAGCACGACGGTGAAGGGCAAGCTGGAGCCAGCCCACGCCATCGCCGCCCTGCTCAAGGACACCGGCATCAGCTACGGCCTGCAAGGCAGCGCAGTGACCATCACGGCGGGCGCGACCTCCGGGCTGGAGCTGGGGGCCACCCAGGTGACCGCCAACCAGTTGGGTACGGTCACCGAAGGCACGGGCTCCTACACACCAGGCACTATCGCTACCGCCACGCGACTGGTGCTGACCCCGCGTGAAACACCGCAGTCGATCAGCGTGATTACGCGCCAGCATATGGATGATTTCGCACTCAACTCCATTGATGATGTGATGCGTCATACACCGGGCATTACCTTGTCGGCCCTGGACAGCGAACGCACTAACTATTTCTCCCGTGGGTTCTCGATCGAGAACTTCCAGTACGACGGCATCCCTACCCTGCGAAACTCGGCCTATTCGTCCGGGCAAACCCTGAGCGACATGGCGATCTACGACCGCGTGGAAGTTCTCAAGGGCGCAAGCGGCCTGCTGACGGGTGCCGGGGCACCGGGCGCTACCATCAACCTGATCCGCAAAAAGCCTACCCGTGATTTCAAAGGCAGCGTGGAGCTGGGTGCCGGCAGCTGGGACAACTATCGCTCCCAGGTCGACGTAAGTGGCCCTCTCACCGAGAGCGGCAACATCCGCGCCCGTGCCGTAGCCGCGTATCAGGACAAACATTCGTTCATGGACCGCTACGAGCGCAAGACCAACGTTTACTTCGGCACCGTGGAAGCGGACCTGGACGAGGACACCCTGCTCACCATCGGCTTCGACTACCAGAACAGCGATCCTCAAGGTTCTGGCTGGTCGGGCAGCCGCCCGCTGTTTGACCGTAGCGGCAACCGCATCGATGTAAAGCGCTCATACAACAACGGCGCGAAGTGGAGCAGCTGGGAACAGTTCACTCAGAGTTTCTTCACGACCCTGGAGCACAATTTCGACAACGGCTGGGTGGTCAAAGGCCAGTACACACACCAGTTCTCCGGTTATGACGCGCCGATGGGTGCGATCCAGCTGGGCCCATTCACGGCAACCGGTCTGTCGACGCTCTACGCGAACAAATTCACCGGCGATACCCGATCCGACTCCGGCGATATCTACGCCAGCGGCCCGTTCAGTCTGGGCGGCCGCGAGCATCAGTTGGTGGTGGGCGCCTCTGCGTCCAATTCCCAGTGGAAAGGCAAGGATTACGGTGCGCCGATTCACGCCAATGGGCGCATTGTCGATTTCTGGAACTTCGACGGTAACTTCCCGGAGCCGAACTGGGGCACACCGACTCGAATCATTGATGAAACCACCCGGCAAACCGCTGGTTATATGACCGCCCGGTTCAACCTCGCGGATGACCTGAACGTCTTCATGGGCACCCGCGTGGCCAACTACTGGCTGACTGGCGACAACAAGTCCACCGAAACCGGTAAGCTCGTACCCTATGCCGGCGTAACTTATGACCTGAACGACAACTTCACCGCGTACGCCAGCTACAGCGAGATCTTCATGCCGCAGGTGTATAACCGCGACAGAGAGAACAAACTGCTCGAACCGGATGAAGGCAAGAATTACGAACTGGGTTTGAAAGGCGAGTTTTTCAACGGTGGCCTGAACACCAGTTTGGCCTACTTCGAAGTGCATGAAACCAACAGGGCTGACCCGGATTCTGACTACAACGCCAACCCGACCAACCCGTCGATCTTGTATGCCTATAAAGGCATCGCCGCCAAAACCAAAGGCTTCGAGGCCGAAATGTCCGGTGAGCTAGCCCCAGGCTGGCAGGCCCAGGCTGGTTACACCCATAAAGTCATCCGGGATGAGCATGGTGTAAAAGTATCTACTTGGGAGCCTCAGGATCAGGTCAGCTTCTTCACCTCGTACAAGCTCAGCGGGCCGCTGGACCGTTTGACCATCGGCGGTGGCGCTCGCTGGCAGGGCAAGTCCTGGCAGGAAGTGACCAACAGTGGCAAGGGACGGCAGGAGGACTTCACCCAGGAAGCGTATTGGGTCGTGGACGCAATGGCCAAGTACCAGATCACCGACAACGTCTCCGCGACACTGAACGTGAACAACATCTTCGACAAGTACTACTACACCAACATTGGCTTCTATAACACGGCCTATTATGGTGACCCACGCAACGTCATGCTGAGCACACGCTGGGACTTCTAACCCCCGGCAGTTGCGTGCAAGCAGCACTTAGACCCCCGCCATCAGGCGGGGGTTTTCTTTGTTGCGCGCCAGGCATGGCGCGTAGCGACGTGACTGGAACACCACGCAAAAAACACCGGCGCAAGGCCGGTGTCCAGTGTAAGCGTGCTCGCCCGGGCTAGTGCCTGGCAGCCGTCAGGGCCGCTACGAACGAGGCAATGAACTCAGGGTTGTCGACGATTCGATCATGGGTCGTATCGATGACCACCGAAGTGTCCAGTCCATGGCCGATCCCCTCTTCAAGTGCCGTGCAGATGACTTGCCGATCACTGGCAGATTTGCTTTGTGCAGCCCACCAGCAACTCACAGGAGCAGCGAGGCGCACATAGGCGGCATCCTTCAAGCGCTCATCGAGTGTGCGTTTCAACGCCCACGAAACCTCCAGCTCGCCGCCTTGTTGCAGCTCGTTGCGCAAGCTGACAAATACCTCGCCCAAAGCCGACTTTCCCCACTCGCAAAGCGCCTCCCACCGTTGGTCCGCCGTGGCGCCCGAGTGCTCGATATCCTGCCAGGCCTGTGCAATATCCTGGGCCGCGTCAGGGAACATGACCGTCAGCAACTCCACGCGCTTATCGCCTGCTTCCAGTGATTCAAACGCCGGCCGCAGGGTTTTGTCCCTGTCCCAGAACGCAGTGACATGCATCGGCGGAGGCGCATCGATGCTCCCCAGGAACGCCACTTTGGCCCCCTGCGCCTCCAGTCTGCCAGCCACCTGCAACGCAAGGTTCCCACCCAGCGACCACCCCGCGAGGTAATACGGACCCTGCGGCTGGCTCGCAAGAACCTGATGGGTATAGTCCTGAACCATGGCATCCCACGTCGGCACCTGGCTTTGCGGATCAAGCAGAGCCCGACAAATAACGCCCTGTACCGGCATCTCCGAGCGCAAGGCCATGCCAAGCGCCTTGTAGCAGTGCACTGAACCGAAACTCGGGTGAAACAGAAACAATGACGGCCCGCCCTGCTGGCCATTCAAGTCAACGAGCAGCGAGCGCGCTCGTTCATCCGACGCGCTGCCCGCCAACGCCCTAACGGTTGGGCGCGTCATCAATTGGTTGACCGTGAGCATCAACCCGCATTGAGCCGCCAGGCGTTCTTTCACCACCAGCAACAGCAATGAATGACCGCCCAGTTCAAAAAAGTTATCGTCCAGGCCAACCCGCTCGGTACCCAGCACCTGTTGCCAGATCTGCGCGACCTGGTGTTCGAGCGCCGAATGCGGCGCCACATACTCGCGTCGCTGAACGGCGGTTTCGGGGCGCGGCAGTGCCTTGCGCTCAAGTTTGCCGTTGGGGCTCAATGGCATACTGTCCAGCAAGACCCACTGGGCCGGCACCATAAACGCCGGCAGATGAGTCGATAGATAGGCCGTGAGGGTTTCTCGCCAGTGCGGCATTGGCTGATCGAGCACCACGTAGCCGACCAATTGTGTGCCGTCCAGCGCCAGCACGGCGGTCTCGCGAACCCCGTCATGCTCAAGCAGGCGCGCTTCGATCTCACCCAACTCGATCCGCAGGCCGCGCAGCTTGACTTGATGGTCAATACGCCCGGCGTACTCGATCACCCCATCGGGACGATAACGCGCCAGGTCTCCAGTGCGGTACATGCGCTCGCCGCCCCCGAACGGGCTGGCGACAAATCGCTCGGCGGTCAACACTGGCCGACGATGATAACCACGTGCCAGCCCCTTGCCTGCCAGGTACAACTCTCCGAGCACACCGATCGGCACCGGTTCAAGGTTAGCGTCCATGATATGACACCTCAGGTTGGCAATGGGTTTGCCAATGGGCACCGCGTCCTTGCCTTCGTCAATGCAGGCCCAGCTGGTGACATCAATGGCTGCTTCCGTAGGCCCGTAGAGGTTATAAAGGTGGGCCTGAGGCAGCTTGGCGAAGACTTGTTGTTGCGCATCCACCGGTAAGGCTTCGCCGCTACAGATGATGCGCTGCACACTGCTGCAACGGCCCACTAGGCAGTCCTGCAGGAAGGCTTGCAGCATCGACGGCACAAAGTGCAGCGTGGTGACAGATTCGCGCGTGATCACCTCCACCAGCTTCGTCGGATCACGGTGATCGCCGGGTGCCGCCATCACCAATCGCGCGCCGCTGAGCAATGGCCAGAAGAACTCCCACACCGACACATCAAAACTGAACGGCGTCTTCTGCAGCACCGTATCACCGGCACACAATGCATACGCCTGTTGCATCCAGCACAAGCGGTTGGTCAAGGCTGCATGGCTGTTGCCCGCGCCCTTGGGCTTGCCGGTGGAACCGGAGGTGTAGATCACATAGGCAAGGTGTTCACCGCTCAGGGCTACGTCAGGGTTGGCCTCGCTGTACGCGTCCAGCCAACGCTCATCGCGGTCCAGGTCAATACGCAACACGCTGTCGGCGGCCGGCAGGCTCAAGTGCGACTGGCTGAGCAACAGGCTTACCGCACTGTCCTCCAGCGTATAGGCCTGGCGCTCCGCGGGGTAATCCGGGTCCACAGGCACGTAGGCACCTCCAGCCTTGAGGATCGCCAACAAGGCGACGACCATTTCCACGGAACGCTCCATTGCCACGCCCACCAACACGTCCGGACCGACACCACGTGCGATCAAGGCATGGGCCAGGCGGTTGGCGCGATGGTTCAGGACGGCATAGCTCAACTGCTGCGCGCCAAACACCAGGGCTGGCCGATGCGGGTCATGTTCGGCGTGGGCTTCAAACAGTTGGTGCACGGTCTTTTCAAGGGGGTAATCGACAGCAGTGGCATTCCAGCCATCGACGATCTGCCGGCGCTCTGCTGCGGCCAGGATTGCCAGAGAGTCGACCAGGGCCTCCGGCGTTGCAACCATTGCACTCAACAGTCGTTGCCAGTGCTGCGCCATGCGCTCGATGGTTGCTGCGTCGAACAGGTCGGTCGCGTAGACAAAGGAAGCCCGAATGCTCGATGCCTCCTGCACAACATTCAAGCTAAGGTCGAACTGAGCGGTTCGGCTCTCCCAGTCCAGGCCCTCCAACACCAGGCCGGAGCTTCCCGGCTCGCTTGTACTGCCAGCGCCACGGTTCTGATGGTTGAACATGACCTGGAACAATGGGCTGTAACTCAAGCTGCGTTCGGGACGAAGCGCTTCCACCAGTTGTTCGAACGGCAAGTCTTGATGCGCCTGGGCTTCCAGCACCCGTTGGCGGGCTTGGCGCAACAGCGCCAGCACGCTGGTGTGCTCGTCCACCTCGGCCTTCAGCACCTGGGTATTGACGAAGAAGCCGACCAGGCGCTGCGTCTCGACCCGGTTACGGTTGGCGGTCGGCACACCGATACGGATGTCCTGTTGCCCGCTGTAGCGATGCAACAACACCTGAAAGGAGGCCAGCAGCACCATGAAACCGGTGGCGCCTTCACGCTGAGCCAAGGCGTTGACACCCGCTACCACGCGCTCATCCAGCACCAGGTCCAGGGAAGCACCGCGAAAACTCTGCACCGCCGGGCGTGGCCGGTCCAACGGCAGTTCCAGCACCGGCTGGTCGCCGCCGAGCAGGCTGCGCCAATATTCCAGTTGGCGGTCCTTTTCCCCCGCTTCCATCCAACTGCGCTGCCACAGGGCGTAGTCGGTGTACTGGATTGGCAGTTCAGGCAACTCAAACTCACGCCCATGGGTGTAGGCGCCATAGGCCTGTATCACTTCCTCCACCATCACTTGCATCGACCCACCGTCGGAAATGATGTGGTGCTGCACCAGGACCAGCACATGGTCCTGCTCTGCCAGACGCAGGAGCGTCATGCGCAGCAACGGGCCGCTCTCCAGGTCAAAGGGTTGCGCAATTTCCTGTTCGACGCGCGCTTTCAACTGGCTTTCATCAATGGTTTCAGGCACCAGTGTCACGAGGTATGCAGGCTGGACTTCCTGCTGCATGTCCTCACCGACCTGGCGAAACCGCGTGCGCAAACTCTCGTGTCGGGCTATCAGGTGTTCAAAGCTCTTTTGCAGCGCCGTAACATCCAGATGCCCCCTGAGCCGCAAAGCGCTGGGGATATGGTATGCAGCGCTCTGCGGATCCAATTGCCAGAGAAACCATTGCCGCTCCTGAGCATACGAGAGCGTCAGGGAGGGCGCCTCTCGCCGTACCTTCGGGATCGGCAGGTTGCCCGGCGAAACGCCTTCCTGCAGCATCCTCTGCAGGTACACCTTGCGCTGTTCCAGCGGCAGCCCGATAAAGCGCTGCATGATTTTGTACGCCATCTGGCCGTCCATTACAGCTGCTCCATTTCGTCGAGGAGTGAATCTAGGAACGACAGTTTCTCAGTGCTTATGCCGCCGCCCTGACCCTGTAAATGCGCTGCCAGTTCCCTGAGCTGGGCATGCTGGAACAGCTCGTGCACGCTGATCTTCACGCCCAGGTCCAGCTGAATGCGCGACATCACATTGATCACCAGCAACGAGTGCCCGCCCAGCTCGAAGAAGTTGTCATTCAACCCCACTTGCTCAACATCCAGCACGTCTTGCCAGATTGCCGCCAGGTGCTGTTCAAGGTCGCTGCAAGGCGCCACATATTCACCTTGCAAAACATGGCTGTCGGGCTCCGGCAGGGCCTTACGGTCCAGTTTGCCGCTGGGGCTCAACGGCATGTGCGACAGGCGCACGAACTGTTTGGGCACCATGTAGTCCGGCAGTAGCGCCTGCAGGGCATGACGCAACGCCTGAGCGTGATCGATCTCATCGAGTACCGTTGGGAGGGCCACGTAGTAGCCTATCAATTGGCCGCCAACACCGTCCTGGCGCAGGACGACCTCGGCCTGGGCCACTCCGGCCTGGAGCAGCACCAGCGCACGAACTTCCTCCAGCTCCACGCGGAAGCCGCGAATCTTGATCTGATGGTCCAGGCGCCCCAGGTACTCCAGCGCGCCATCCTCGGCCCAGCGCACACGGTCGCCGGTCCGATACAGGCGTGAACCGGCGCCGCCGAACGGGTCCGCGATAAAGCGCTCGGCCGACAACCCCGGACGTCCGAGATAGCCGCGCGCCAAACCGGCTCCCCCCACGCACAACTCGCCGGCAACACCGATCGGGACCGGGTTCAGATCACCGTCCAGTACCCGGCAAATCACACCGTCCAATGGCCGGCCAATCGGCGAACGGGTGCCGTCCTCAAGGGAGCACGCCCACCAGGTCGCGTTGATCGTCGTTTCGGTCGGCCCGTAACGGTTGTGCAATGTTACGCCGGGCAGGGTCCGCAGGATCTGATCGCGCAAATCGGCGGTCAACGCTTCACCGCCTGAGAACACCCTACGCACGCGGGTGCACTGGGCGACGCCCGGCGTATCCATGAACAATTGCAACAGCGAGGGCACAAAGTGCAGCGTGGTCACGCCAAATGCCTGGATCAACTCCACCAGGCGAACCGGATCCCGATGTTCGCCCGGGGCCGCTATCACTAGCCGGCTGCCGCTGATCAGCGGCCAGAAACACTCCCATACCGATACGTCAAAACTCATCGGGGCTTTCTGCAACAGCACATCGTCGGCCTGCAATGCGTAGGTGTCCTGCATCCATTGCAAGCGTTGCGCCAATGCTTCGTGTGTCACACCCACACATTTCGGGTTGCCGGTGGTGCCGGAGGTGTAGATCACGTACATCAGGTTATAACCGTTGACGGGCACCTGCGGATCGGTTTCACCGCACCCGCTCAACCAGCATTGATCACCTTCAAGGCTCAGGCACTGCACGTCATCGGCCAACGGCAGGTTCAGGTGCGACTGAGTCAGTAGCCACTTCACGCCGCTGTCCTTAAGCATGTAGGCCAGGCGCTCTTCGGGGTAGTCGGCGTCAAGCGGTACATACGCACCACCGGCCTTGAGGATCGCCAGCAGCCCGACCAGCATGTCGAAAGAACGCTCCAGCGCGATACCTACCAGCGAATCCGGGCCTACACCTTGCTTGATCAGCCCATTCGCCAGGCGATTGGCACGTCGGTTCAGCGCATCGTAGGTCAACTGCTGCTCGCCGAAGATCACAGCGGTTGCCTGTGGCGTGCGGCGCACCTGCTGTTCGAATTGCTGCTGGACAGACTGCCAAGAGGTCTCGCTCGGCAACCCGTTGCCTTGCTCCAGCAGGGCCAGGTGCTCCGACTCTGTCAACAACGTCAACTGTGCCAGAGCCGCATGGGGCTTGGCGACCAGCTCTGCCAACAGGTGCAGCAGATGCCGGTTGAGACGTTCAACCGTGGGGCCGTCGACCTCACTGCGGTCATAGCTGTAGTGCAACGTCAGGGTTTCGCCGACACCGACGGCGATCGACAGCGGATAGTGCGTCTGTTCCCGGCTGCTGACACTGCCAAACCGCACCCCTTGCGGGGCACCCTGCTCCAGCACCTCCGATACAGGGTAGTTCTCGAACACCAGAATGGTGTCGAACAACGCCTCGCCCCCCAGCCCGGCCAGGCGTTGCAGCTCGAACAACGGCGTGTGTTCATGCTCGCGCAACGCAAGGTTCTGTTGCTGGATCTGTTGCATCCATTGCGACGCGGGCATATCCGGGCGAGGAGTTGCTACCACTGGCAAGGTATTGATGAACAACCCAACTTGCTGCTCAACACCGCGCAGGTCCGCGGGGCGTCCCGATACTGTGGCGCCGAAGGCCACGGTGTCCTGCCCGGTGTAGCGTTGCAGCAACAGCAACCAGGCGGACTGCACCAGGGTGTTGAGGGTGATCTTCTGGCCTTGGGCAAAGGCCTTGAGGCGGGCCATGCCCACGGCATCCAGCTCATGGGCGTATTCACCCAGCCCGGACGCCCTCACATCCTTGTTGCGAGGCAGCGCCTGGAACAGACGTGTCGGCTCATCCAAGCTGGCCAGCTGGGTCTTCCAGAAGGCTTCGCGCAGGGTTTTATCCTGGGATTGCAGCCAGGCGATAAAGTCCCGGTAACGCGCGACCTGAGCCTGCGGCACATGGCCAGCGTAACGCCCCAGAACTTCGCCGAGCAGTTGGGAGCTGCTCCAGCCATCCATCAGGATATGGTGGCTGGTGTAGATCAGATGGCAACGTTGCGGGCCGGTGTGCGCCAGGGCAATGCGCACCAACGGCGGGCTCTCCAGCGCGAAGCCTTGCAAGCGCTGCGCATCGGCCAACTGATCCAGTTGCTGCTGCTGATCGGCACCTTCCGGGCACTCTGTTTCGATAAACGGCATTTGTACCTGGCGATGCACCACTTGCAGAGGCTGCGCAAGATCCCCGTCCCAGATGAAGCCGGTACGCAGAATGTCATGGTTATCCAGCGCTGCCTGCCAGGCTTCACGGAAACGAGCGATGTCCAGGCCCTCAACATTCACGCGCATCTGGTTGACATAGTCGCCCGCCTGGGGCTCGTACAAGGCGTGGAACAACATGCCCTGCTGCATCGGCGACAGCGGGTACACATCATCGACGGTAGCTAACGCAAACTGGTCCAGCTGTGCCTGGCTGAGTCGGGCCAGCGGGAAGTCCGACGGCGTCACGCCTTGATGTGCGGCCAGGCAGCAATGCTCGATCAAATGCTTGAGTTCCTGCGCATAGCCATCGGCCAGGCGTTGTACGGTGACCTCGCTGAACATCTCGCGGCTGAAGCTCCAGCTCAGGTTCAGTTCACCGCCGTACACCTGCCCGTTGATTTCCAACCAGTTACCCAGCAAGGCGTGCTCGCTCTGGTCAGCGCCAGCACTTTCGCCCGTAGGGGTGAAGAAGGCCTGTGCCGCAGCATCATTGAAACTGCCGTCGAACTGCCCCAGGTAATTGAAGGTGATCCGTGGCTGCGCCAGCCCGCCCAATACCTGCCGGGCCTGGTCATCGCCCAAGTAGCGCAGTGCGCCGAAGCCAATCCCTTTATCCGGGACAGCGCGCAATTGCTCCTTGATACCCTTGATCGAGTCGGCCAGGGACGTGGCCGGGGTCAGCGCCAGCGGGTACATGCTGGTGAACCAACCGACTGTGCGGGTCAGGTCGACGTCCTCGAACAGATCCTCACGACCGTGCCCTTCAAGTTTGACCAACAGCGATTCGCCGCCCGTCCACCGTGTGATGACCCGGGATAACGCGGTCAGTAGCAGGTCATTGATCTGCGTACGGTATGCCGCCGGAGCCTCTTGCAGCAGGCGTCGGGTATAGGATTGATCGAGGTGCGTGCCCACGCTCAGAGCCAGTGAATTGTGCAAACCACCTTGCGGGTTATCGCAAGGCAGATCGGCATCGACGCCTTGCAGCTGCGCCTTCCAGAACCGCAGTTCTTCCTGCAGTGCCGGGCTATGCGCATGAGCCTGTAATCGCTTGCCCCATGCCTGGATCGAACTGCTCTTAGCCGGCAGCACAGCCGCCTGCCCAGCCTGCAGTTGGGTGTAGGCGGTCTGCAGGTCTTCGAGCAGGATCCGCCATGACACGCCGTCCACCACCAGGTGGTGAATCACCAGCAACAGCCGTTGCGATGCATCCGGCAACTCGACCAGCACCGCACGCATCAGCGGCCCTTCTGACAGATCCAGGCTGCGTTGTGCCTGCAGGCCCAAGGGCTCAAGCGCCTCAATGGTATCGAGGGCGGTTTGCCAGAGCAGCTCGTCTTGGGTTTCAACCCCTCGGTAGTGAGCCTGCCAGCCGGCCGCTTGCGGGCTGAAACTCAGGCGCAATGCGTCGTGATGCGCCAGCAGCGCTGCCAGGGCGGTGCGCAATGTCGCGCCATCCAGTCGTTCGCCCGGGCGCAGGACCACGGATTGGTTCCAGTGGTGACGCTCGGCAATGTCTGCCTGGAAAAAGTACTGGTGTATCGGCAACAGCAACGCTTCGCCGGTGACCGGCCCTTGCTCGATCACAAGGCCCTCCCCGCCCGCCTGGGCAACTGCTGCCAGGCTCAGTACGGTCTGATGCTGAAACAGGTCCTTGGGCGTAAATCGAACACCGGCCTGCCGTGCACGGCTAACTACCTGGATCGAAATGATCGAGTCGCCACCCAGCTCAAAGAAGTTGTCATTCAAGCCCACACGCGGCAGGCGCAGTACATCGGCCCAGATGGCAGCGATCTTCTGTTCCAGCTCGCTCTGCGGTGCGACATATGCTTGCTGCATCTGGCTCACATCCGGTTGCGGCAGGCCCTTGCGGTCGAGCTTGCCGTTGGGGGTCAACGGCATTTGCGCCAGGAAGATGAAATGCGCCGGGATCATGTAGTCC
>NZ_QCWA01000010.1:0-252101 GCF_003058245.1 Pseudomonas sp. GV047
TTACGAAGCCTTGCTGCCGTGGAACTGTTCGCCCGCATCGCCTAGCTAAGCGCGCCGCCTATTTTTGAACAGGTGGGGTTTATGGAGCGCTTACGATGCCGACTACCTCGGAACATTGCTGGATATGTTCGAAATGGGTGAAACCGAGGCGCGTGATACGCCGTCACAAAATGCGTTCGAAATATCAAATCCCACTCCGGACAACCCTGGCCAGGCATTCCTGAATTGGGTCAAGGAAGGCATCCAGAGCCACAAGCTGATGATCAATGACAGCAAGGCCAAAATCCATACAGTGAGTGGCTGTGTATTTCTAGTCACGCCTGGCATTTTTCAACGCTATGCTCAGGAGTGTTCGGGCATCTCTACAGGTGCCGATCACGAAGGTGGAAAATGGCGTTGGATGCAGAAACAGTTCGAGAGGCTGAGGGCCCACAAAAAGCGCGACGATGGTTTAAATATCTGGCTCTGTCAGGTCGAAGGCCCCCGGAAAAAGGCGAAACTCAAAGGTTATCTTCTAGAAAACTCAGCACTATTTTTCGAAGCCGGGTCCATACCTGCCGACAACCCCTTTCTTAAACTCGAAAAATAGTAACTTTCCATAGCTTCTACTGGAGTGATTGGTAGCGGCCAACATATTTGGACCTGCAGTATCCAAGGCCAGCGTAAACCAGCTTACTCAACGGCTAAGCTGATTCGAAACGCCAAGGTAGTTCGCAGCGACCCTCCAGCTCACAATAATTACATCAAGATAAGTAATTAGCAGATACTGTGCAATGTGAAAATCAGGCCCTAAAAATTCCGTCGCCGAGTTGTGTATCACGGAAGGGGAAAATTAATCCCCTCCGCGATGACTTACTAATTCAGGAATGGCTCGACCGGCACTACCACACCAAATTTTTCCAACTGCAGAAACTTTGCGCCCAAAACCTCAGCTGGAATCTTACGCTGCAGAAGGCCGAAGAAGTTTTCATCGTGTGTGGAGATGATAATTTGTTTATCAAACTGTAGACAGATACTGCGCAAAAGATCAATGGTTGAGAGAATATTGATGGAGTCCATCGACTGGATAGGATCATCGATCATCACGACATCGATCGAATTACCCTGATCATCCTTGGCATGAAGCGCGCCGGCCAGAAACACACTGAGACTGAGGATGTTGGACTGAGCAGCGCTGAAGTACAGGATTGGAGAAATCAAAACCCCGTCTTCGTCACTCACGACAATATTCAAACCGGGCTTATCAGAGTCAAAATACGGCTTGAATTCTACCTTCTTAAAGGATGGGTGCGGGTCAATTTTTTTGTAGATAACGTTGATGAGATCTTCATAGAAGAAATTATTAATCATTGTCTTCAGCTGTTCGATCACGGTCGACCGCTCCGAACTCAGGAGAATATCAACCTGGCTTCGCTGATCCAGCTTCACTTCCAATTCAGCCAACTCATCTTGAAGGGATAACCGCTTGATGTAGGGTTTAAAGGAAGCCATCAACTCCAACAGTAGTTGGAAACTATTTTCAGCGGTTGCAAGTTGCTCGGTACGCAAGCGACGGGTCTGGAGCTCACCGGCGATCAGTGCTTTGACTTGGTCTAGACTATCCTCTAAGCGAACAACCATCAAAGCGGCAAGGCTTTCATAGAAAGCATTGATTGCGGACTGAGCGCGAGCCAATTCCAGATCAAGCCCATCTTTCTGAGATCGAAGCTGGGCAAAACTCACCCATGTCCCATCGGCCACCATCTTCTGCTGGAGCGCACTGCACTGAGTCGTCAGTTTATCAGTAGCGGCCTTGGCGTTAGCAAGTTGAGATTCAAATTTGCTCTTCTCGGCCTGACAATATTCAGCCAACTGGGCTGAATTGATACCGTTATTAACCAGGTATTGAGAGACAAGAAGATAGGACGCTTGAAACTTAAGGCTATCGACTTCCGTTGTCAGCACCTGCAAATCTGCATCAATCCGTGAAACCTTTCGATTGAGCTGTACAATCTCTTCAGACAACTCGGTTTGGCGTTTTACAAGTCCGGAACGTTTGAGTGAAAGCTGAGCGATCTCGCCTTGAGCACGGGTCAAGAGCTCATCCAGTGCGAGACTCCATACGGTCTTATCGAGTGTGTTGACTCTGTCCTCTAGGGCGCGTTTTTCGACCTCCAGATCAGACTTTTCTCGTTCAATTAGCTCCAGTCTTGCACTCAATTCCTTGATTGTTCCGCGAAGGTCAGCCAACTGCTGCCCATGTGCCTCTTCTGCCACTCGCGTGATAAATTTCATTTCATCCAGCAGCTGCTTACGACGTGTTTCCGACTGTGCGAGGAGTTCCGCGTTTTCTTGACTAAGTCGCGACAGCAGAGTCTGCGATTTAACTTTTAGCCTGAGCTTGTCGGCATCTTCGTGGGGGGCACTGCACAGCGGGCAAATATTTGACGGCCATGCACTGAGGTAGTCAAGGCCGGTGGAAATCAAACGTTCATGCACACCCATCTGGTTAGCCAAGGCTGTTTGAGTCGCATGCACAGTTTTGTCATGGAGATCAATAGATTCCAACTCAGTAAAACATTTGATCAAGCGCTCAATATTCTGTTGACTTAAATATTTAGTGCCTTCAACCGCAGACAAGATAAAGTTTGCAGTAAGTTTGAAACCTGACACTTGCTTCAAGTTGGCTTGAAGGCCATCTAACTTTGCTGTGTCCAAGCGAACCGAAACCTCTTTCTCAGCAATTTGCTGAGAGATCAATTCTATTCGCGCACGATGAGACGTTAACTCTGCATATATCGGTCCAGCATTATCGATGGAGTTCCTAAGGAACGAAGCGCGATCATCAGCCTCTTTGAGTTCCTGGGTAAGATCGCTCAAGGCCTTTGCAAACCCTGACAACTGTGCGGCATAACCTGATCGGCTATCTCCCAGCGTTATTTGACGTTTGGCGATCTCATTGAGGCGTGTTTCAGACTGAAAGAACCCAACGGAATGATTGATTACATCAAGAATATCTGTGGAGCGCTGACTCGCTTCTAGGACATCGTTTGTGCTTTTTTCATGAGCGTTCAGCAGCTCCTGATAGCCGCCAGCATCTTTTACACCCTGGTCAAGACGCGCTGAAATAGCTTTCTGCTCGACGAGAAATTGACTATTAAGTTCAATCTCAGGAATCTTTCCCAATCTATCAGCAAGAGTGTCAACCGCCCGGACATTAGTTTCACGCTCTACGTTTAATTCATGCTGTCGGGAGATAAGGCTTGCATTCAGTGCATGTTCAGCCTGGGCGGAAAATTTCTCGTCCGCAAGCAAGATGTTCTCACCAGCAGCGTTGAGCTGTGTAGCTAGTGTGTTGAAACTATCAAAGATGGAGAGGTCAACAGGCTGATCCAGCTCGGCGATAATGGCTTCACGCTGAGAATCCAAAGCCAGCAGCTCAGATTTATTATCAAGGATAAGCGCAGTCAATTCCTTGCGGGCCTTTTCAGTTTCCCCTCCGAAATTTTCCATGAACTTCGTATAGCGTTCTTGCGGCTTCGCCTCCCGGAGGAATCTGTCAATCTCATCTTGACTTAAGATGACACGCCGAAAATAATCGTTCTCGCGTCCTTTTTCTCCAAAACGCAAGTCGCGTCCATTAATGCGTATCTTTCCCAACTCTCGTGTAAAAGGAGTAGGCAGCGTAGTTGAAACAACCACCTGAGTTTTAACGTCGTCGTCGACGTATTTATTTCGAAGAATCTCCTGCCCCTTGTCCACATCCTTGGTCGCGCGGGCGGCGCCTTCATAATTAGCTCTATTGTAGTCGCCACCTAAACGCTCCAAATGATTCGTGACCGCCCATTCGACAGCATCATAAAACGAGCTTTTACCAAATCCATTAGGAGCAAATATCGCAACAAAATTAGAAGGAAGATCATCAGCATTCGTAAAATCGAATGTGCCTTCTGATTTAATTTTGTAAGCACGAAATGCTTCAATTTCAACCTTTTTGATTTTCATTTTTTATTCAGAGATTCTATGATTTCATTTATCATTGACGCGCGCTTTTCCTTGGATTCAATTTTTTGATCTAACGGCGCGCCCCGAACAAATTTCTCCAGCGACAATAATGGTTCCCGGGTTTCCGCAACACGAGGATCCAGCGTCAAATCTGTTCCTAAGAGCTGCTCTTCCAAACAGTCAGTCAATTGCTCTACCGTGGGCAGTTCAGCATACCCATCAATTATCAATTTACGAGCAGAGTATTTATTGTTCTCGATCTGGTATTTATCCCAAATCGGCACAGTGCCGATCGTCACAAAAGCGATATACACGTTCCACACTGCGAGGTTTCCCGGAGGCTGGTGGTGAACCGAAACAAGGTTTTGGATCACCCGCCAATTTTTTACGATAACTGATGATTCTTTACAAAGGCAGGCAATACACGAAATATAGGACAGCGAATCATCTGAGCGAAACATGTGAAACGCCATGTCACCAAACTCAGCGGCGAGAAATCCAAAGTCGTAGTCTTTAGCTAATAATTTCATTCAAATTTTTCCTGAGCTCTAGCAGTTGATCCCTACCCGGCGCCAAGCTGCGATAGTCAGACTCTTTTTCGATGACACAGCTGTTGCGCAAACCTTCCAGGTGAGTCAATTTATAACTGGTGTAAATTGCACTCTCAACTTCATCAATGGAAAATGGTTGGCTGGGGACGATTGCTATGTTACCAATCACATTCTTAAGCATGAAATCTTTAGGAAAAGGTTTCGCAGCAGAATCAGGCGAGGCAACCACGAGGGTGCCATCTTTGTCGAGTAACTTACGCGCGATTTTGAGAATTTCATCCAATCGGCGGAGCCAGTTAGTGCCATCGTTGGTGTACAGCATACGACGTTTCTTATCAATCCCGCTGATATAGCCGTTATCTGCACTTCCAATACCGTCGATGAGTGCGGATATCACAACGAACTCTAAATATGCGACCCACAACTCTTGAGCCTCCAGCACGCTGGACTCCTCCGCATCGAGCAATAACTGGACATCATAGCGCCTCATGATTTCGTAAGGCGGCGGCATTCCGTTCTTTATTAACAAATCTGCGAAATCAAGCAATGCGGATTTCAGATGCTGAACATTACTCGGATCATACACATTGAACGCGAAAATACGGTTCCGCATTCTCGAAAAGCACTCCATGTGTGGCGGAATCATCGGAGCACTTGAATGGAGGGTAAGGAGTTCGGTGTATCGAGCGAGGCCATGACAATCGACGCGGCCATACTGGTGATCCAGGCAACTGGCCTCCATCTCGAATTCCACACCCACCAGATACGGACAATCGTCATCTATATGGTATACGCCACCTCCAGACATCCCTTGAATAATTTCCTTACTAGGAATACCCGCCAACTCCAGGGTTATAAGATCGTTGACCACGCTGGCCGCGTGGCCATTCCGATGCTTGATTGGAGTTGCACTCGCCCTTTCCGCTTTTGGGAGGCCCACAAAAGTAAGGTTGGCCTGCGGTGGCAAATGAGCAGCATTCCAGGATTTCTGAGATAGGCCCGCCTGATGCGTAATTTTCAATATCGCGCAATCCAAGGATTCCTGCTGACCAATTTTGGGGAAGACCAAGACGCCCAGCACTTCAATGGCGTTCTGATTATGGTCAACTACCACGTTTCGGGCAGCGTCTTCAAAAACGGCGTGCCTGGCCGTGAGCACGTAGGAAAATTCCTGAGTCATGGCATTCACCAGAACACCGCTTCCGCCATTAACCATTACACAGTATGACTGCATAATTTCCGAAACTGTCTTATTAGAATCTGATTTCATCATCGAGCACTTCTAGCCGAGAGGAGTATTCCTCAATTTCATGAGCTAATAGCAGCGGAGCAACCACATGATCATAATTAAAACATACTTTACCCTGCGTAGATTTTATGATCCTGGCGATCGTCCTTTTGTTCGGAAGCCCATGCCTAGATCCATCAGTGGACACAATATAAATCGGCGAATCCAGAAGCCCCAACAAATCGCTACTGGTATTGTATTGGCTTCCATGATGCGATAATTTTACAAGCTCCAATTGGAGCTTGTTGGTTTCGCTGTGGTCAAAAGCCCGTAAGCTTTCGCACACTACGCCATCGTGTGCATCGCCTAGAAAAAGCATGCGCCTACCATCTGCTTCGAGTATAAATGCTATAGAGCTGCCGTTGTAAATAGAGGCATCCGAATGAAACTTATCGTCTGACCAGATATCTTGAAAAGCTAAATGATAGTCAGTGTTGTGCGCCGAGGTCTTTCCTGAATCAACTTCGAAAGGCCATATATTCAATAACTTCACAAGTTGCTCACGACTAGGCGACAAAACCTTGAACGTAAAGGGGCCAGCCTTATAAGTTTGCCCTGCCATTACAAGCGGAGCTCGAACGCAGCCAATCTTATCAAGCAATTCTTCCAGGTCTTTTCCTTGCTTGACCGATGTTTGCGGATCGTCATCAAGCAGCTTAATATTATTTTCGGGTATTTCGGGTACATCAAAATGACGTGTGATCAATCGCGAAGAATTAAACCAGATGGATTTGACCATATCACCTAGATAACCAGGTTTCTCAAAGGCTTTGATAAATCCATTGATATGATCGTCATCAATGTGAGTGAGGATGGCTAGATCGATCTGCTGCCCTTTGGCTTTCAAGTCATCGAGGGTATTGCACAGCGCACCGGCGTAAAGCTGCCGTGGCCCATGCCTGAAGGTCGTAGACGTACCTCCATCTATCAGCAGATTGAACACCCCGCCAGGCCCCTCATGGCTGACGAGAATGCAGTCTCCTTGCCTCGCTTTGAGAACGCGGACGATTATAGCCATCAGGACTCCCTGTCACTGCCTGGCTCTGCCAGGCTGTCAAGATGCCAGTAGCATAGGCCCTACGCGGAAGACTTCCAAGGGAAGCGTCCAAGCCAATTTCTGGCGTCAGACAACCGACAGAGTTTTCCCTTCATTTCGTACAGTGCGTAGACACTAGTCAGATAACAACAGATCTTTATGCTGACTAACCGCGCGACAGTCTACGAGTCCCTTTGCGCCTTACTACCGAGTCACTCCATTTCCCCTAACATATCGGCAAACGTCATGATAGGCATGACCTTCTTCCGCCGGAGCGACCACGGCTCAAAGGTGTCATCGATGAGTGGTATCCCGGTTCGATGGGTCATCATCCACAAAAGTCAACGTCGGCTTCGCCCTGCTTGGAAGACAGCCAAGAACGGCCGGATGAAGATAGTGCCCAGCGAGAGAGCTGAGCATCATCTGTGGAGAGGTCATCACTGTCTTCAAACAACGGGTGGCTCGCCGCCAAAAGACCGTGCTTGATGGCCAGCGACCATGCCATCCCTAGATCGTCGAGCATAGATAACGCAAGCGCCACGCGAGACTCGGAGGTATTCGTACCGCGAAGGGCTTCCAAAGAGTCAGCATCGCAGTAACGAGCCAGCTTCGCGCCAAGCACCAGAAGCAGCGGCGCAGCTAACTGCGGATCGATGTGGTCTACCGCTCGATGAATCACCGACCAAGGCACTAGATTGAGCTCGGAGGACATGCAGCGCGCCACCGAGGATTGTGTCGATTT
Organism: Pseudomonas sp. GV047; assembly: GCF_003058245.1. NCBI lineage: Bacteria > Pseudomonadati > Pseudomonadota > Gammaproteobacteria > Pseudomonadales > Pseudomonadaceae > Pseudomonas > Pseudomonas sp. GV047. Next base: position 7,602 of record NZ_QCWA01000010.1, read on the forward strand.
GCCGCCGCGTCTCCTCATGGGTCATACCTTCGATCAGGGCGAAACGACCGGCTAGGCTAAGTTTCCCCGCCGCATCGAGATTGAGATTCTTAGGGAGGAAGGCAGCATCAGACTTCTGCTCAGGATAACTGACTCGTCCCTTGGCCAAATCACCATCTACGCTGGAGTTGGTGATGAAGACATAGCGACGACTGCTATCGGCAAGCAGCAGAGCTTTGGCACGAGATCGCGGCTTCGGCCCTTTGACCCCCTTCCCCCCCTTTTCGTTGACTACGCTCGCAAACTCCTTGGCGCTCCAGGCGCCAGCGCCCTTGAACTTGATTTGCACATGCAGTTCGCCGCTAGCGGTGATCTTGAGGCTGGCGTCGGCCGCTTCCTCCGGCACTGCTAGGCGCGCCATTACGTCGTCGTGAGACGCTGGCTCCACCACCACCTGGTCTGTGACGGCACCCGGACCAAACATTAGGCGCAACGCCACCCAGACAGTCACCAATTTCTGGTAGTCGTAGCCGTAGTAGGACGCGTTGGCCCCACCTTCGTCATTTCTTATGGTCATAGAGATGCTTGTCCGCTCAAGATGGTGCAACCGGTTAGTACTCGGGTGTCTAAGTGGCCCTATGCATCGGTGATAAACAAAAAGGTCTCAATAGTCCCATTCACCGTAGGGGTCTTGCTCGTAACGCCAATCCCTGATGACGATATCGCCGTTTATAACTAGCGGCTCGACCTCAAAGGTGACACAGCCGATTTTGTGGGCCTCCAGAGTATCCGGGATATACGCAAGACCAGACGGGAAAGGCCCATTGCCGATGATGGGGTCGTCCTCTGTCCTTTCCTGATAAGGAATGATGGCGAGCACACGTGAAAACAGAACAATGTTGATCCCATCCTGGTGCTGAACAGAGGCAAACATCACTCCATCAATAGGCGGCTCAACCTGCGTAGAAAGGTATTCTGCAATCACTTGGGTCAGTAAATATTCATGTTCTTGGTCAGGCGTGACCGGCGAACTAATTTTACTGTGCAAGGTGCGTAGAAACTGTCTTCGCTCCATATTCATTCGATACGCCGGATCAAAACAACTCATAGGCTGAGAATCGAATATGTTCTCCAACACACCAAAATCGAGCACCCGGGCATCCCGTAATAACTGAAACGCCCCCGTTAGCACCATACCGCCCACCGATGGGCGCAACTCGGCGATGCACGTGTCTCGATCAAATGCGCCATAAAACACAGGAACGCCAACAGGATTCATTCTTCCTGCACGCGCCTTTTCCTTGGGAGGTGCCGCTAGTTCAGTTTCCGGGGAGACAAGAATGTTTTTAGGATCCGATGACGGTGGGCAGTAGCGCCCTCGATACAGTTCCCAACCATCTTCTACTTCAAACAATCGCACCACCTCCTGGCTGTTTTCGTCTTTGAGGTGATGAATACCTTTAAACAACCAATCGAGGAACGCTTTACCGTGATCGTTAAAGAAGCGGCTGCGGTGCATCACACCACTTTTGAATTCTTGCCATTTTTCCTCAACTTCTGTCGGTCGGATACTGCGCCGCATGTACAGCGCATCAGCCTCAAAACGTGGTTCACCGCCTCTTTTCAAGTCACATTCAGAGCAAACAGTGAGCAACTCGACAACGGCAGCAATGACGGAGCCTTCACTATCGTCGCACTCAAGCATTTCCGCGACGATGAGCGCCAAGGGATTTCCGGCGCGAATGTAGCGTCCCAGATCCCCAGCACCGCAAGTTCTGATGACCGGATCAGTCCCGTAGAAATTGTAAAGAATCTCTGCAATATCATCCGCTAAAACCTCAATGGCTATGCAGGGCCGCACATGCTTACAGACCGAACACTTGGCCATATCGCATTGATCACGAATACGTTGCCGAAGAAAGATATCCCCCACACAGCCATCACATACAATTTCTACGCTGTCTTTCAAATCATACCCCTTGAAAGCATCTATCCTAGAACCACTATTTCTGAGCCGGATGCACCGCTTGCAGATGGTTGGAAAAACCTGCCTCAGTTTCACAACGCCAAGTCGCCCACAGCTTGCATCCCGTCTCGCCCCCCATGTCCAACTCAAACGCCAACCAGTTCCGGGCCGGCATCACATACCGATTAAAACCGGGGAACAACATCATCTCGACACAGTGCTGCACATCGATGGATTGGACCTTGCTGGCGGTATGGTTCAGCAACTGAAGAAAAAGCCGTTCGGCCACTCCAATCAACGACGGATGCACCACACCTGACGAAGTAAATTGCTGAATCTGCGCCCAGTTCGACGTCGGTGGAATATCCCGACGATAGCAACTGCCCCACGCCGCGACATGCACGTCCCCAGAAGCAATAGATACACGCAGCATTCTCTGCTCAGCAATACGAGTCAGCGACTCCAGGAGTCGCTTACGCTCCCCCTCGTGATCCCCGTGCGACCAATGATCCTTAAGGTCATCAGCATTACTGTCGAGCACATGATCCTGCCCAAACGTATCGAGCAACCCTTCAGCCAGCGACAATTTGGGGTGCGCGACCGGAACCGAGGACATGAAGATCAAGTGCTGACATTTGCTTCCCGGATGAGCAGGCTTACCGTCACGGAGCGTGTTGAGCCAAGCCTGCATAGCAGTCCAGGTATCGGCCCCAAGTACTTGGGTACGTGAACGCTCAGTGCGCAGATCAGCAACAAACAACGATACCGGCCCCAAGTGATAGCCGAAACTAAAGCCCGGTTGACGATCCAAGAGCGGCAAGGCCAATCGGTCTCCCTTTAATCGGGCACTCCATTGCACCGGCTCATACTGTGGGTCCTGCTGGGAAACGTTTGCACGTTGCAGCAATTGCAATGGCGGCAAATCATCAAGGGCATGCTGCAACTGAAACACCCAGAACGCCTTGCGCGCATGACGCCTCAGCACCTGGAACAACTCGCAGTGCTGCATAGCCGGACTGTAGGAACCCCAACCGTCGAAGATGTCATGGTCGTCCCACATCATCACCGTAGGAATTCTCGCCATCGCATCAGCGGCATCAAGGTTCGGTTTGGGGTGCCCCCAGTCACGCCGCGTATCTGGCAGCCAACGATTGGCATAGAGCCCGAAATAGTAGGACTCGATGTCTTTCTCCAGCGCCACGCTTACCTTGAACGCCAATTGCTCCTTGCGCGACAGTCCGACCCATTTCTTGAGGGACTTCACATCCTCCCAAATCGAGTCAAAGTAAATTTGGTCGCCCCCCATCAGCAGCAATTGGAACCGCTTCAAGCCCTTGTCATGAATTCGTCCTTCATGCCAAAGCTGTTCCTTGTCCAGCACGTAACCTGCAGCACGCAAGTCACTGTCATGATTGCTGATCAGGTCAGCCCAGACGGCGTTTTCAGGGCGCACCAACTTGCGCATCCCACTAGGGTCCGAAAAGCCATTGCAAGAGACGTAGGCCATTCTTGGGGCATAGTCTCGACCGGGAATGGAGAACTGCCATTGCGGCCCTCCCTGCCCGACACCAAACTGAACCGTTCGCTCCTGCGCATGCTGATCACAGCTCAGGTCGTAACGAAGGATGGTTTCTTTCGGACGCTCCAGCAAAACCTTCGGCGCCGGACAAGCCTGGCCGTCAACAGAGAGAACAGGAAATGCAGCGCCAGCTAGAACTCCGACTAACGCGGTCACCTGCCACTGCCCGGTTTTGGTGACGCCTCGGAAGGACAACACGGGCCCCACAGTAAAAAGTGCTTTTGACATCCCTGTTATCTCCCTTCAAGTTCAGCGGCAATAACTTTGACAATCTTGGCGCGTGAAGCGGCTCTCTTGGCCAGGATTTGCGCTTCACCTGTTTGATCCAACCATTCCCTAAAACGCTGGAGCGCATGGCGCGTTTGCGACGCATCGCGACAGTTGGCCAGGAAGGCAAACTGTACTTTCTGTACATCATCAGCGACAAAAATACCGAAGGAACCGCTGACAACCGTAGCATCAGGAAAGCCTAACAACGCAGTGGCCTGAGTCTCTGTCGCTCCACGGTGACAGGCGATCAAATGCAACGGTCCTTCTGCACCTTTCAATAGATCAGCATGCTCATGGTCACGCAGAAAAGGCTTACCCACCAGCTCACGCGCAGCAGCGACCGTGAACGCAGCCGGGATTGCATGGACAAAAACAACGACATTCACCCCAACAATTGGAACAATGGCGAACGCTTCGCTAGCAGGGTCTTTGCCACCATTGAGCGCCTGCAGTAACACCGTTTCCATCGCTCGTTTGCGCTGACGGAAATCCATTCGTGTCCAATCCAGCGCCTGGCCCATATCGAAACGGCTCGAAGCCGCGGAGGTTACACCACGCTGGGTCAGAACTACCAACGCATCAAGAAGCGCTTCCTGAACACGGGTACGCAGTTGATCCACGGTAGAAACCATTCCCCCCCTGAAGGGTGTCTGTTGTGCAACAAACGTCTGGAAGCGCTGGTTACGTGCAGCCTCGGCTTCCCGGCTATCGCCTGCTGGGATATTTGGCATAGCGATGAAGCGCACCTTCCCCCGAGTGGTGGCAAGTCCCTCCATGTACTCCGCGTGGCAGATACCAATGTCGCCGTCACTGCTAGCCCACCCGGCATTGCCATTGGACAACACAAGCAGCACATCGCAATCCCTGACCGCCTGCAAACAGGCATCCCAACTGTCCTGCATGCCATCCGCAGGAGGTGCATCTTCGTTAATCCAAACTTCAAACACCCGCTTGCCAAACAGCTTGGTGCCTTCTATCTCACGCTTAAGCTGCTCTCGGATACTGCTGAGTGTTTGATCGCTGTCAGCGGGAAAGCGGTCGTTACAACGACTGGACAGCATTACTTTGATTCTCTTTGACTGGGCCATCCCTGCTCCTGCCCCAATTCCGAGGCTTCAAAATTCTTTGATCAATGAATAGACGCGGCGTTGGCAGTGGTCGATTACCTGCTACAGACAAGTCCGATTGGCGGTGCCTAAACACCTGCCCGGTTATTGGGCGCCGATGTGGTGACGTACTTACCGGGCTCAGGTGAGTTAAATGTTAGGTCGCATTTAGTACGCGATGCTGCTTATGCTGAGCGTCCGCTTTTGGCTATGGATTCAACCGGTCCTTCATGACTTAAAAGCGAATCATATACGCATAGCTCCGACCCTGAGAGCATGGCTTCTGACAGTAACTGCTGGCGCTGAAAACGGCACCTAGTCGAGCTAATATTTCAGAATTGAATCAGGTCTAAATTTGTTCCTGAAGTTCTTTATAGGCTCGCTTGATATCCCATCGAGACAGAGATGCCCTCGCTCGATGTGCAGTTGCATGTAGCCTACAACAAGCGAATCGACGGCCACACCCACATGGACACGGTAGCTTGTTAGCCCTTCTGCGCTTCCTTGAAAGCAGATCAAGCAATCCCATGAGGACGCCAGTATCCTTCACTCCAAATATCATCCTGTAGTCGTCGATCAGCCCCTGGGAACCATGTGCAAGCTCCCCGAAAGGAAAATTAGCAATGTCCCTCTCCCTTAATGACTGCGCATACAGAAATGGCACCAAACACAGCTCGACAAACCGAGTAAGCGTCGGTGTGGCACCCAGCTGCAGCCGTTGGCTAAGCGGTGATCCTAGGCACAATGAGCTATCCGGATTTACGTGATTATCCCTGGCAGATGAAATTCTTCCTCCAGTCTCGTAGATGACAGGAAGCGCCTTGTCTAACGAATCAACGATGTCGATCCGTATCCGGTACTCGTCAGTTATATCGGGAAGCCCCGCAGCTGACGCAGAAAATGGCAATCGGCCGACAAGTGAAATCGTTCCGTACACCGTCGGCCTAAACCTCATACGCGGGTAGTCGGCCAAAAATGATTCGATCATCGAACCATGCTTAATCAACCGTTGCTAACCCAAGGACGAGGCGGCTGAGAAACTACAATGGCAGGGGCGGCGACCTGAGGCGGTGCTGACGCAATGCCCAGAGCGGCGGTCGAGGTCGGCGTTTCGAAACAATCCTCGATGTGCTCCACCAGACGTTGCCCATCCAGATCCCTGATTTGCTTGAAATCTTGAAGAGCCTGGCGAACCCAAAGGTGGAAGTGCTCTTTCAATCGATCTTTCTCCCCCTCAGGCATCTTCCAGCGATCGGCGAAGTTCTCCTTAGGGTTCACCGGGTTCGGCACAGTGTCGGAATTACTGGCCACAAAGGTACTAAGGGCAGCGAGGCACGAGGCGACGGCTTCCTTCAATGAGCCACCTGGCTGATAGGCTTGCGCCGCCAGCGTGGTGATGATGACTGAAATTGGTTTTGAGTCGGGATTGTCACGGTACATCACATCACGATGACGCTTGAGCAATTGAATTGCCCGCTGAAGATTTGTCTTTCGTTGATAAAATGGGACCTCATCAACTTGCGCTTCCATCGTGACTAATTCTTTCTCAAAAACTGGCTCTGACTTGGACTCGAACCATTTGCAGTAACCGTCCGGATTGCTGACCATCCAGCCAGCGTTGACGTCCTTATAATCTGGACGGCGTTTGTCGGTAATGTAGACTGCAAGATTAGAAACGTCCTGAGCTAGTACCTGCTTGACGCCATAGCTCTCCATGGTGATAGCCAGCTCCTGGCGCCTACCTTCTTCCACGGGAACTCCGGGCACAACGTCCATATGGAAGCTGACCCCATCTTGATAGTAGAGACGCCAGCATCGATTCTTTTCTTCCAGAGCTTCCTGAATACGCTTGGCTTCGCGGTACCCCTCCAACTCAATTCCCACCAACTCCTTCAGATCCGACTGGCTGTGGGTCTGCGGGTAAATCCCCTCCCTCAGTTTGCACGACAGATCCAAGTCGTAGCTCTCTCCAGCAAGCAACGGACGGATGGCCGTACCCAAAGCGAACGATCCTTGAACAAAAATGTGAGGATCGTTCGTGGCGACGGTTGATTCAGGTCGGCTGAACCACTCGCCCAGTGATTTATACCGCTGTATCGCTTTCTCATAAGCACTAGGCGGAAGCTCTAAAGCATCTACTGCGACAAGCAAGCTGCGTTCTTCAATATCCATGCGGAAAGCCCTCATGAAGGTAATGTTGAAAAGATGTTGCTTGTAATCAGCAGGCATCCAACTGGAGCACGCTGCCAGGTGCATGCGGCGGCACGCTAATCGCATGCCTATCCAAAGTGAAGGCGTGGAACGGCAAGGTTTTAGGAGCCATTTGGAACATGTGGATTCGCGGGTGCAAACGCGACTGAAGCTTCATGCCGAGAGCAAAAATTGCCGCCGCAGGGGCGATCGTACAAATTGAAATTTCTGAAGCGTGGAGCACATCGACCGCATATGCCCATGCTTCCTGGCAGGTATTTCTGAATCTCTCCATCGCCTCTTTGGGTGCCACAACATCAACACCATAGGTGGTGGAAAAAATCCGTATGCGAGACATGTTCAGCATTTCCGCCGTTAGCGCTGCATCGGTGATTTCTGAGGTGATCTCCAGCGTGATCAAGACATGCGAGCCAACTTTCACGCCTGGGGGCTTAGTCCACTCGAATTCCACAGCAGGCTCGGAATCGTCAGGGCGTACCCAGGTTCCCGGGTTACGTCGGAAGCTAAACAGCTCTACTCGTCTCGCTTCTCCCACCAACCAGCCGCCTAGCAGCATTGCCGGCATGTTGCCTAGTGGGAAGACTGCGAGCTCCTGGGCTTGAGCACCGAACGCACCATCGCCCCTGATCGCGGTATGGATGTGGAGAATTTGTGCCCGGAAAACTCGCAAGAAGTTAGCCCAATATCCGGGATCGTTTACATCGTTACCGCCTTGGGCATCGCGTAAGAGATATTCGGCCACACGTTCGCTCGCAGGCGTAAGGTGCGCGGCCAACAAGGCCTGTCGGCCATCGTGCTGTGAGTATGTCGTTGTGCGACCGGCGATATCACCTATGAATGCCAAGGCATGCACAATCGGGTAAGACAAACTAGCTGCTTGATTGGTACGCCAGTTGACCCTAGTGGCGACCATTCCCTGGAGTCGTTCCCGGCTAAAACTATCCGGATCGACCTTATCGATCAGCCGATGATGGATGTCACAACACAGCATGATATTCGAGGGTGACTGCGCCAGTTCTGCTGACAGGTGGTCATCACCGCGCGGGCCTTTTGGCTTGGCTGCAACGATGTGGGCGAGGTAACCATAGTACCCGTAGTTGCCCAGGTTATCCCTGAACAGCTCAGCGGGGCAGCCCTCGAATTCACAGATCCCGGCTGACCTTGCGAAAACCCAATTGATGACTTCGCCCGGCAGGTTGGGGCGCTTCATGTCTTCCAGCAGAGCGTCGCGCTGCTTCAGAAATGCTTGGACAGCTTTCTTTGTTGCCTTAGCGGGCAGAGATGCAAGCAGTAGAGCCGCGAACAACTCAGTGTTAACAGATACATGTGGTACGTCGTCCATTACCGCATATTCGAGCTTGGCGACGAGTTGTTTGTCGCCTGCCCATTGCAAGACCAGGTCTCTGGATAAAACTCCGAAATCCCCGGTGATGGCTTCTTGCGGATCAGAGGTGGTTGCGTCGAACCGAAAAAAAGCAAACCTCCAGCCACCGGCTTCCGTTGCCAGAACCACGCGACTGGTCGAAGAGTACTGCCATGCCTCAAGCGCGGCACGTAGCTGTTGGTCATACATCGCATCAAGAGGTACCGACACATACCACCCCTACTACCTGCCAAGGTCATGGAAACTAACCAGGACTCTTCAGCTCATGTGCCTAGCGGCGAAGATCAGTTAGCTTTCGACAAAATATGCCATCATCAGATCATAAACACAACATATACCAATATAAAAAACAAAAAGCACAACATGTAGTACCAAGAGAGAAAACCGCAACCGCTCCATGCACAATGCTATCACTGTACATGCAACCACCAAAAAAGGGGAAGTAATTGGGTCCATTTCTCAATATGCATCTCGATCTGTTTGTTGGCTTGAGATAGCTCAACCGCTCTTGAAATGTCGCAATCTTTCATTGAGAGACGGCACGAGAAACAGCGAAGGCGCTTACTTCGGCTTCGGGTTGGTCATCCAGTGTACGGAGGCGCACTGAATACCAGCCACGGCCACCCAGGTCCGCGTCAGAAATCGCCATTCGCGATTGCTCGCACATCCGGTATGAATGGGGGCAAAACTGGGGGCATAATTGGAGTTTGTCAGGCTGTAACTACCATTCTAGAGCCAAGTCAAAATGTTTTTTTGGGGACCCTGAGAGTCTTTAGGCGTCGTCGAGCAGGCTGTTCGGCTGATCATTTTTGCCTTTCCACAAACCACGAAGTTCCATTCACTTCCAGTGGATCGCTACATTGGGGGCACATTTGAGGGCATGCTTTGGATTGATCTGAAACGGATGCCCCCAGCCTGAGGCCTTCGCGAAAATCAGTCACAGCTGCTCTATCTATCCTTAGAGAGCTATCCAGACTCCTGCCCTGCTGCGCGAGCTAGGTAAACCCGTTTGGTGGCCGAAGAAGGCAAAGGATGGGTGTTCGTCTCACGGTATATCTGGGTCGCCCGATCAACCCTACTTCCATGCTCAACGCTTTTCAGCGTATCTGGCCAGAGTACGACATCACACTCCACGGATTTCGCGCTACGCTCCGGACCATTGCCCATGAGCATTTGGCTATTAATCCCATCGTGCTCGAACCGTCATTATCCAACCGGATGCCGGGTGCGTTAGGAGGTGTATACGCGCGCGCCCATCTGCTAGTACAACGCCGGAACCCGGCTCAACAATGGGCCGACTATTTAGATCTGTTGCGGCAAAACGCTGCGCGAATAACCACAGATTGACGATACAGCGAATGTAAATCAGGGGATTGGAGCGGGAATAGGAATGTTAGGGATTTCAAATTCAGTCAGATGTGTGATTGCACCACCATCACGCTCATCAATTATAGTTATCTTAGTAAATCATTGGGACTCGACTACCCGTTGGTGTCTCATGCGACAACTTTTGTTGCATGATCGCTGGAGTTTCACTTGATTGCCTTTTTTTCTCGCCTCAAATCCCCCCTTTGTTTTTTCGCCCTCAAACTGTTGCTGATCGGCTTCACCCTGTCCATGCTCTGGTTGGATATCGCAGTCTTCCATACGCAAATTCTGGAAATTTCATTTACCGAGATATCCCAAGAGCTGATGCTTTTTGCCTGCGCACTGTTGTTCTGGTGTGCGCCAAAGGACGACGGGCAATCGGGCTTCAACGGCCTGGCGGCGGGATTTTTCGGATGTTTGCTCATGCGCGAACTCGACGGCCTGTTTGACCCCATCAGCCATAGCGCCTGGTGCTGGCCGTTCCTGGCCATAGCCGCGGTTGCGCTGTTCAACGGATTTCGAAGAAGGAATCGAACGCTGACACGCGCGCACCTTGAGGCGTTTTTCAGATCACCTATTTTCGCCACCCTGTCGACGGGTTTTGCAATTTTGCTGTTTTCCCGAGTGTTTGGCATGGGCAGCCTGTGGCACCAGATTCTCGGTCCTGGTTACGCGCGATTGGCCAAGACCACGGTGGAAGAAGGCGTTGAGTTACTGGCCTACAGCATGTGGTTTGCCGCGAGCATCGAGCACTTCCTGCGCTCCCGGAAGGCGCAGTTGCTGAATGCAAACACACGATTTCCTCGTGCCTTAACCCCAGATGACGCATTGCTCGGACGTCAGGCCGCATGAGGAATCTGCGAAGTAACCGCAGATAACCCGCTGTATAAACACTGACAGTTTCTATAAGCTCTTCATACCTATTCCCATCGATCCGGAGCGGCACCACAGCGATGACAGCGAAGAAACCCGCCAAGCCTGCGTCTGCCAAAACCCGCAGCCGATCTTCGATTGGTGCGGTACGCAGCCCACAAAGCACCGAGGCGATTCTCGAAGCGGCGGCTGCCATTCTTGAAGAGCAAGGGTATCGGGCATTCACCATGGACGCCCTGGTCGAGCGCGCCGGCTCAAGCAAGCCAACCATCTACCGCTGGTGGCGGAGTAAAGGCGCATTGCTTAGAGACGTTTACGAGCGGGCAGCGCTGACATTCGTGACCACTCCCGACACGGGTAACCTCGAACAAGACCTGATTGTGCACTTGCGCTCGCTGTGGAGCTGGTGGCGGTCATCCAGCGCCGGGGAAACCTTGCGCAGTTTCTTCATTGAAATCCAACTGGACTCAAAAGCTATTGCGGAGTTTCGCGACGAGTTTCTACCGCGCCGGGAACGCACGTTACGGCGTATTTTCGCGCGTGCCGTCAGCTCAGGTGAAATTGTCGACGGCCCTGGCGTAGAGGTGGCTGTCTCCATGCTCACCGGCATGTCCTGGCTGCACCTGATCACTGCGAACCTGGACAACCTGGATGACATCGACCATTCAGTAGCGGTGCTGGTCCAAGGCTTGAGAGCTCGATAGCCCAGGGGCCTGGCCCCTTTTTTTACACCTAACGACACTGACAGTTTTTATAGAGTAATCGTTGCCAACCAATCGTATTTGTTGCGTACCAGAGAACACTTTTGATGAAGAGCCGAACTAGCCAAGCCTCAGTGCCCAAGCATTCCAGACATGCATTCGCCATCCAGGCATCCATGGCGCTGTCGCTCCTGCTGGGCGGGTGCTCCTACAGTGACTTGAAGCCACAGTCGCACCTGCAGCCGGCTGGACATGCGAGTGACACCCTCGCCCAGAGTGGAATCACGCTTTCGCCAGCCGCGTGGCCAGCCGAAACCTGGTGGACAAGTTTCAACGACAAGCAGCTCGACAGCCTGGTGGATGAAGCTCTCGCCCAAAGCCCAACGTTACGCTCGGCTGCCGCCCGAGTGCGTCAGGCTGGAGCACTGGAAGCCATCGAAGGTGCTTCTTTGCTCCCGCGCGTGGACGCAGCCGCCAGCACCACCCGCGAACGATTCAGCGCGAACGGTACAACCCCCGCGCCGGTAAAAGGCACCTGGCAAAATGTTGATCAGGCAACGCTTAACGTCGGTTACGAATTGGATTTCTGGGGCAAGAACCGCGCAGCCGTCGAGGCCGCCGTGGGACGCCGACATGCCGTAGAGGTCGACAGCCGCGCGGCGGCGTTGATGTTGTCAGCGTCCGTCGTGCAAACCTACATCGCGCTACAGGACACCTATGAGCAGTTGGATGTCGCGCAAGCGCTGCTGGACCAGCAAGTCCATATCGAAAAGCTCACGCAACAACGCTTCAGCGCCGAATTGGGCACCCAGATCGATATCAAGCAATCACAAGCATCGCTGCCGGCGAGCCGCGCCAATATTGCCGCCCTCAAGGAAATGATCGAGCTGAACCAAAACAAGCTCGCTTCATTATTGGGCCAGGGGCCTGACCGTGGTCGCTCCATCGGTCGACCACACCTTAGGGCCAGTAGTGGCGTGGTTCTACCGAGCAATATTCCCGCCGAACTGGTGGGCCACCGTCCGGATGTGGTCGCCCAACGGTGGCGCGTCGAAGCGTCCGGGCATGAGATAGAAGTGGCCAAGGCGCGCTTCTATCCCAATGTAAACCTGACAGCATTTGTCGGGCTGCAAAGCCTAGCGTTCGATACGTTCAATGACCATAGCAGCCGAATCCTGGGTTTCTCCCCTGCGATCAGCCTGCCGATTTTTGAAGGAGGCCGTTTACGCGGCAATCTGGATGCACAAGACGCCGCGTACGATCTCGCGGTTGAAAATTATAACCAGACTGTCGTCGACGCACTGCGCGATATCGCCGATCAACTGTCCTCACTGCGCTGGCTGAAAGAGCGCATGGCTCAACAGAGGGAAGCCGTCGAGACGGCACAGGCCGCCTCCGACCTGGTCAACCTGCGCTACGGCGCGGGACTGGCTACGTACCTGCAGGTGCTGTCCACGCAGAACGCGACACTCATCCAGAAACGCCAACTAGTCACGCTGCAATCTCGCGCACTGTCGCTGCAGGCCAATTTGAGCCGAGCGCTTGGCGGCGGTTACCGCCCCGAGTTCTCCGCGAACGCTCCCACCCTCCCTACCGTAGTTGATCAATCATGAGCACTCCAACGCCCTCCTCCGCCGATACCGCCAACACCAAACCGTCCTACCGCGCGCAGTGGCTGCTGATCATGGGTATCGCGCTACTCCTGCTGGTACTGGCCGGCTGGTACTTCTTTGGGCTGGGTAACGAGGCCACCGACGACGCCTACGTCGATGGCAACATTGTTCAGGTCACGTCCCAAGTTAGCGGCACCGTTACGGTGATCAGCGGCGACAACACCGACCATATCGATGCTCATGCACCGTTGGTCACGCTTAATCCCGTAGATGCCGAGATCCAGTATCAGCGTGCCCAGTCCAATCTGGCCCGCGCCGTACGCCAAGCGCGCACTCAGTATTACCAGGTGCAGCAGCTGCAAGCGGAACTCAGCCAACGCCAAAACGACGTGCGCAAGGCCCAGGACGATGTGCGCCGGCGTAGCCAACTGGCCGCCAGTGGCGCGGTGTCCCGGGAAGAAATCAGCCATGCCGAGGAAGTCCTCAAAAACGCCCTGGCCGGCCTTGAGGGTACCCGACATGCCTTGGCGGTGCGCCTGGCCATGGTCGATAACACCACGCTGCGCACCCATCCGGATGTCCTGGTAGCGGCCGCCAACTTGCGCGATGCCTATATCGCTCTGCACCGCACGCAGATCTACTCGCCCGTCAGCGGCTTGATCACCAAGCGCAATGTGCAAGTGGGTCAACGGATCAATCAAGGCGTGGCGCTGATGTCGGTGGTACCGATTGACCAAGTGTGGGTGAACGCCAATTTCAAGGAGTCGCAAATCGAGGATTTGCGCATCGGCCAACCGGCGGTACTACGCGCCGACGCATACGGACGCAAAGTGATTTTTCACGGCACGATCGTGGGGCTGGATGCGGGTACCGGCAGCGCGTTTTCCTTGATGCCCGCGCAAAACGCCACGGGCAACTGGATCAAAGTCACCCAGCGCGTACCGGTGCGGATTGCGTTGAAACCTGAGGAAATTGCCGTTAACCCACTGCGCTTGGGCCTGTCCATGCGCGTGTCGGTTGACACCACTGACACCAGTGGCCAGGTACTCAACAACAAGTCACCGTTACAACCGGCCTACAGCACCAACGTTTTTGAAAACGAGCTCAAGGACGCCAATGATGTGGTGGAGCGCGTGATCAGTGCCAACGAAGACCGTGGGCAAATCGCTCAGCGTTTGAAGCCTTGACGGGAGGCCTGCATGTACCGGAAAAACGCTGCGCTTCTGATCACTGTGGGTTTGCTGTGCGCACTTGAGTATCTGCAAGCCGGCATGATCGCCTTTGCCTCCGCCCCGATTCGTGGCGAGATCGACGCCAGCCCTGAGGAATTCACCTTGGTGGCGGCGCTCTATGCGTGTATCGCCGTAGTGGTCATTTCCAAACAACGCTGGCTGGTTGAACGACTCGGCTGGCGAAACTTCATGCTGGGCTCCATCGGTATTTACGTGGTGGGAGCGCTGGTTTGCGGCGTCAGCGGGAGCTTGACCACCTTTACCGTTGGCCGCGTAATCATGGCGCTGGGTGGCGCATCCTTCATGACCTCGGCTCGCCTGATGGTCAACTTGCTACCCGCGGGGCCAGGGCGTTTTGTGGGGGTCAAGGTGTTTGCCACGGGGCTTGCCTGCGGCACGGCGGCAGCGCCTTTCCTCTCTTCGCTGGTCGTAGTTGAAGACACTTGGCACGCAATCTTCTGGCTGATGATTGCGGGGGCAGCGGTAGCAGGCGTGCTGTGCACACGTTTCTTGCCCACGACACCGATTCATGAGGATGAGCGCTCGCCGTCCAGCCCAGGCAATATTTTACTGTTAGCCGTCAGTACCTTCTTCCTCCTGTATGTGCTGCAGCGTTCCTACTATGACTTCTACAACGAGTCGATCATTCTTGTGGCGTTCGCGCTGCTGGCCGCACTCGGCGTGTATATTTTCTTCCATGCCGAACACGCCAAAGACGCGCCCTTCCTCAAGGTTAAAGACTTGATGAAGTCGCGCTATATCCTCGGCGTAGGGCTGTTCTGCTTCACGTACATCGTGCTTGGCAGCAACAATTATATCCTGCCGTATTTCCTGCAGACCGGCCTTGGCTACTCATGGGATACCATCGGCACGTTCCAGGCATATGGGCTTGGCGGCGCACTACTGACCTGGTTCGCAATGGCCCTGATCATCCCCAAGTACCCAGGACCCAAGAAATTCTTCATGATTGGCTTTGCCGCGCTGATCAGTTTTGGCCTGCTATTGGCCTCGCTAACTCTAGACGCCAATATGTGGACCAACATCCTGCCCGCACTGGTGCTCAACGGCTGCTTTGTCATGCTGGTTCTCGCCACCGCTGCCATGCAGACATTTCGCGATGTCACCCATCACGACACGTTGTTCGCTCACGCCTACCAGATCAAAAGTATGCTCGGGCAAATCGCCATGGCTATCGGCACCACCGTCGCGACCTTGTTCCTGCAGTGGCGTACCACGCTGCAATACAGCAACCTCAATGGGCACTTCAGCACAGGTGACGCGCTGTACCAGGAAAGCACCCAGCGTCTGGCCCAGGCTCTCACGCCGTCAGTAGGGGCAGGCCCGGCCAATCAGATGTCAGTAGCAACACTTGCCCAGGAACTGCATCAGCAGGCAACGCTGGTGGCCAGCATGGAATACTTCTGGGCGATCATTGTGGTTGCAAGCCTCGCACTTGTGGTTTCGACGCTGCAGAAAACCTTCAAGTGAAGTCGCGGAGCGGGTTGAGTTGACCGGCCAACCACGATTTGCATTACAGGCGCCACCGGTCAAGCGGTAGGGATCAAATGCAAACAGCGTCATGGGCTTGCAGTGCTGACTCATGCGCAGCGAGGGTCACAGGTATCCGACAACGCAAGACATCCAGCCAGGATTTCATCTTCGCATCCAGGTAATGGCGTGAAGGATACAGGGCATAAAGGTGTTGTTCTTCCAGCCGGTGACCCGGCAGCAACCGAACAAGCGAACCGCTCAGCAATCCTTCGATTGCCATGTAGACCGGGAGCACCCCAACGCCCATACCGGCGAAGATTGCCCTCTTCATTGCCTCAATCGAGTTGGCCTGAAATGCAGGATTTTCGATCTGTATGGCCTGCTGGCCCTTGTGGTCTTCGAATAACCACCTATCAGAAGGCAGCACGGGGCTGACGTGGCGTAAACACGTATGGGCTGTCAGGTCCGAAGGCTGTTTGATGTCTTTGTTGGCGCGTACATATCCTGGCGACGCGCAAACAATGCTGTAGGTCGTCCCCAGTCGCTGGGAAACCATACCTGAATCCGGCAGCTTGCTGGCCAGCACCATGGACACGTCATAGCCCTGCTCCAGCAGATCAGGCATGCGATTATCCAGCGTCAGTTCGACTTCAACATTCGGGCTTTCGGTACGGTATCCCGTGAGGGCATCCATGACGAAATGCATACCGACACCTATCATCGCGTGAATCCTGAGCTTGCCTGCGGCGTTGGCCTGCGTGCCTCTGGCGTCGAGTTCTGCAGCCTCTATCGCCGCCATGATGTGCTCGCAGCGAAGCAAGAACCGTTCACCCGTGGGCGTCAATGTGATACGGCGAGTAGAGCGGTCTAGTAAACGTTTTTGCAGATTGCGCTCCAGCTCGGAAACATTGCGAGAAATACTGGCAGTCGCCGTTCCAAGTTCATTTGCAGCGAGAGTAAAACTGCCCAGCCTTGCGACGTACATGAAGCTTCGCATGTTGTTCAACGTGGCCATGTATTTTCCCGTGAAGTGAGTGCCATACGCTAAGGAGAACGGGGAACAAGAATGCTTGGGTACCCGTCGATTGAGCCGACCCTTTTTGTCTTGAAGTTAATCCGATAGCAAAAGAGTGGACTCACAAAAAATCGTTTTCAGAGGCGGGTTCATAAAGGTGAATGGCTCGATTGAGCCATCTCACTTCATCACCTGCTGATTTCTGAAGTGCAGCCTCCCAGGCAGCCGACACCGACTGGGCGGCGCGTTGGTAAATGGCCTCCCCTGCTGGCAAAAGCTTTATCGTTATGAACCTACGGTCACAGCCCTCGCGGGCCCTGATAATCAGGCCCAGCGTTTCGAGCTTGTCGAGGATGTGGGTCAAGCCCGCTGGCGTAAGATTGATCGCCCGACTGCATTGCGCAGGGGAGCAGGCCCGACCTGAGACGAGGGTTTCCAGTAATCGAAATTGCCCTACACTCAAATCAAAACCTTCCAACCCTTCGTGCGTGCACCGCTGCAGCAATCCATAAGCGTCGTTGATAAGGTGATTGACTCTAAAGTATGAAACGTTCATCAAAGCCTCTGCGCCTACGGTGATGTAATTTCTCAGCGCCCAGACAAGGCACGCCGCTGGGCACTCACAAGTCTGGAGCGCCTGCCAACAAACGGCTGGGCAGTATTGGCAGTGACGGCCGAGAACCCTAATTGTGAGTGTCGATAACGGCTATTTAAGTTAAAAATGTCGCTGCCCTGCTTTTCAGGAAGGCACGTTCACAGAAAGAGGGACGCGTTACCGATGAATCGAAACGAACTGCGCAAGGCCGATATCAATTTGATGGTGGTGTTTGAAACGCTCATGCTTGAGCGCAATGTGACACGTGCGGCCGAAAAACTGTTTCTCGGGCAGCCCACGATCAGCTCCGCATTGAATCGCCTGCGAGCACTTTTCAATGACCCGTTATTCATCCGCGTCGGTCATCGTATGGAGCCCACAGCGCGCGCCAACGAAATTATTGTTCATCTGTCCCCGGCCCTGGACGCTATGTCAACAGCGTTGAGCCTGACCCGGGATTTCGACCCAGCCAGCAGCACTATGACGTTCCGTATCGGGCTGTCCGATGACGTTGAGTACGGGTTGCTACCAAGCTTTCTGGCAGCACTTCGTGTGGAAGCGCCCAACGTGGTGATCGTGATCAAGCAGGCCAACTACTGGAATATTTCTGAACTGCTGATAGCCGGCGACATAACCGTAGGCGTCTGCCTGACAAAAGAGTTGCCAGCCAACGCCAAGCGAAAACTGTTGCGTACCATGAAGCCCATGGTGGTGCGAGCGGATGCGCCAGGCACACCGCTGACGCTGGAGGAGTACTGCGCCCGTCCACATGTTGTGGTGTCGCACGTAGCCAACATCTCCAGCTTTGCCGATGAGTGGCTCGCGGCAATAGGCCAAAAACGCCGTGCAGTGCTTTCCGTCCCCCAGTACACAACGCTGCCGGCGATCATGGCCGGCACCGACTTGCTGTGTAACCTGCCCGATTATTTGAGCGGTGCGCTGAGCCAGTCAGGGCTGCTCCAAGGAGAGCCCCTGCCCTTCATTACACCCGAACTGGAACTGGATATGGTCTGGCTGAGCGTGATGGACTCAGACCCCGCCGAGCGATGGCTACGCAAGAAGCTGGAGCAGTACATGAGTGACAGGAGCAGTGCCTGATACTTGGCGCGACTGATTTTTTTGCCCTAGATCGCTGGCGATTTAACGCTTCGATGCGGGCAACATGCCCTTGAGTATCTCGTCTTTGTCGACAAAGTGATGCTTGAGCGCTATCAGCACATGCCCACCAACCAGCGCTGCACAGAACCAGGCAGTCCATGTGTGGATCAGCTTGGCCAAGTCATAGAGGTCAGGATTGGGCGCAACTAACGGCGGCAACACAAACAGGCCAGCAACCAGAATGGCCTTGTCCGCCACCGAACTCCAATACCAGCCAGACACCGGCAGCGCCATCAAAGCCACCGCATACAAAAGCACATGCCCCAGCACAGCGCCGCGCTGCATCAGCGGGCTCATGCTGGCAGGCAACGCGGGTGGGCGCTTGATCAAGCGCCAGAACACTCGCAGCACAATCAGAAAGAGCAAGGTGCTCGCCGCAGCCTTGTGTAGAAATGTCAGTTCATGGTGAGGGTTGAGCTCCTCACGCCAATGGCTGGCGAGAATGCCAACGCACCAGCTTCCGAGCCAAATCAAGGCCATCCCCCAGTGCAGCCACTTGGCTGTGCCGGTGTAACCGTCGGTTTTTGCTACCGTCATCGTTTCATCCCTACTCTCTAAATGCCTGATGCAATCCACGCAGTACGCACGCGATGCGATCCTATAGAGCTTTTCAGCAGGGATAAACGCCGAGAAAATCGCCGCTGCGTAGAAAAAATCTCTACTTATCGCTAAAGAGGAATGGTCAGCTTGACCCAGTACGCCTCCCCTTCAGGACGGTTGCGTACCTCGCTTTCCTTTTGCCATTTGGCTGTCACAAACCAGCCGGAGTTACTTGCGAACTTGATTGACGGGCCAATGGCAAACGCGCGCCCGCGATTGTCCTCAATGCGTTCGCCGTCTTGATGGTCGTCGGTGGTCTGTCGATACATATAGCCTCCGACACCCACCACCCAACCATTCCCCAAGCCCCAACCCAGTGAATAGTCAGCGTGCAGTTCCTGTCCCGAGCGATAGTCAGTGGCGCGGTTGCGCAGGTTGAAGTCGTACATCACTTTGATGTCGGCATTTACCCCGGCGGGATCGACGTACGAGAAGGCAGCAATCGGCTCGAATGCCCAGTAATTGCGGCCAATATTTGCCAGATCGCCGCGGTCATAACGGCCGGTGGGGGCGAAGATATCCAGCGCGTAGATTGCATGGAATTTATCACTGTAGTGATAACCGAGCGCGGGACCAAAGATGATATCGCCCATGCCTGTTTTCTTCTGGTGCTGGCCGTTCACGTCCACGCGCAGGTCGACCAGGGGGACGTTGAGGTGGAATGCCAAGTCGCCGTCGAGGACCTTTTGTTCGGTCACCCAGATCAGCCTGGGAGCAATCACATCGGCGCTCAGGTGAAAATCATCAAGCGCCGACTTGCCCCGATTATCCAAGAGCCGATCAGCGCGATAACTCTCTGCAAAAACCTGCGTGTAGAACCCCGGAGGCGGCATGGCCCCGGTCATGTAGTTTTCGGCGCCCATTGGGTAGGAGGAACCACCCCCCTCAGTAGCCTGGGCGGCAGGCAGACAAAATGCCAGCGCGCAGCCCGCCGTCAATGCAGGCATTTTGGACAGGACAGTCACAGAGGCAACGGTTTTTTTATTATTCATTATGGCAACCATAGGTGCGTTGAGAATTCGCAGGCAGCACCGGGCGCGACACCCGGAGTGCCGTGTTCTGTTCAGGCGTAGTAAACGCCGGCTCCGTGGAGCCGGCATCTAAGCGTTATCGTTAGAACGGATAAGGCTGGTCGGAAGGCTCGACCGTGACCCATTTCACTTCGGTGAATTCTTCAATGACTGCGCTACCGTCAAAACGGCCATAGCCACTGTTCTTCATGCCACCGTAAGGAGCCTGGGGTTCGTTTTGCACGGTGGCTCCGTTGATATGCACGCAACCGGCGTCCAGGCGGCTGGCTAGGTCGAGGGCGAGGCTGACGTTACGGCTGAAAATCGCCGAGGAAAGGCCGAACGCCGTGTCATTGGCGACTTCCAGCGCCTGCTCGGCACCTTTCACACGCACGACCGTGGTCACGGGGCCGAAGGTTTCCTCATCGTAGATTTCCATGGCCGACGTCACACGATCGACCAAGGTTGGCGCCATCTGCGCCTGCTCCGCCAGCCCACCGGCGACAATCCCGGCGCCTTTGCCAATGGCATCATCGAGCAACTGATTAATGCGTTGGACCGAACCGTGGGCGATCATCGGGCCTATCACACTGGCAGGATTGGTCACGGGACTGCCCTGCTCCAGACCACGAATGCGTTCTGCGAACTTGGCGACGAAGGTGTCGGCAACCGCTTCATCGACCACAAACCGCTCGGTCGACATGCAAATTTGCCCTTGGTACAGGAAAGCCCCGAATACGGCAGCATTAACCGCACCATCCAGGTCGGCATCCTCCAGCACAATAAATGGCGCCTTGCCGCCGAGTTCCAGCAAGCAACGCTTGAGGTGTTTGGCGCAGGTCTGGGCAATCATTCGGCCGACGTTGGTCGAGCCGGTGAAATTCACCCGCCGTACCGTATCGTGGGCAATCAACACTTCGGTGACGGCGCCGGCATCTTCGGGGGCAGAAATGATGAAGTTCACCACGCCCGCCGGAAACCCTGCGTCATAGAAGGCTTGGGCCAGCAGTTCATGGGTACGCGGGCTGTTCTCCGAACCTTTGAAGATCACCGTGTTGCCGCAGGCCAATGGGTAAGCAATGGAACGCGTGCCCAGGATCACCGGACCGTTCCACGGCGCGATACTCAACACCGTGCCGGCGGGCTGGCGCAAGGTCACGGACAAAGTGCCCGGTTTATCGGTCGCTAATGTTTCGCCTTTGATTTGCGTCGTCAACGCAGCGGCTTCGCGCAACAGGTTGGCAGACGCGCCCACATTGAATTGTGACCACAAACGTGAGGCACCGATTTCTTCGGCCATGACGGTGCAAAAAAGCTCCATCTTGCCTTCCAGCGCATCCGCCGCGGCCAACAGCAGCCGGCGACGCTCGGTTGGGCCGACCTTCGACCACGTCTTGAACGCTTGCTGGGAAGACGCCGCAACGCGCCGCGCATCGTCTACGCTGCAAGCGGCACCCGTGGTGACGACCTTGCCGCTGACCGGGTCGATACGCTGGTAGGTCTTACCGTTAGACGCCGCTTGCGCGACGTTGTCGATTACGAGTTGAACATTCATCAAGAGGTCCTTTGGGTGAGCCTTAGGAATTACGCCAGATCGGCAGCTGCCGGCATGCGCAGAATCGGTTTGATGGTGATGCCGCTTTCGCTGTCGGCCATGGCTTCGTTGACCTGGTCAAAGGTGTAAAACCGGCACAGTTTGTCGAACGGGAAGCGGCCTTGCAGATGCAGGTCGACCAGCGTGGGAATAAACGCGTTGGCGACCACGTCGCCCTGGACAATGCCCATGATTCGCTTGCCGGGAATCATCACGTCATTGATGTTGAACGCCACTTCCGTGCCCATCTTTGTCGCCCCTACGATTCCGCAGGTGCCCAGCGTGGTGAGCGCGTCGATGGCCTGGCGCAACACGTCTGCACGACCGGAGCATTCGAGGCTGTAGTTCACCCCGCCGCCGGTGATTTCACGAATGCGCTGAACCGGGTCTTCTTCACGGCTGTTGATCACATGAGTCGCGCCCACTTCAAGGGCAAGGCTCAAGCGACTAGGGGTTACATCGACGGCAATAATCGTAGTAGCACCTGCAACTTTGGCTGCCATTACCGCCGCCAGGCCTACCGCGCCTGCGCCAAACGCAGCAAAGCTGGCGCCCGCCTCGACCTTCAGCGCCTTGAGCACCGAACCCGCCCCCGTCTGAATGCCGCACCCCAGCGGGCCCAACAATTCCAACGGCGCCTTTTTCGACACTTTCACTACGCTGCGCTCGCTGGCAATCACATAGGTTGAGAACGACGACTGGCCAAAGAAGTGGTCGTGTATCGGCGCGGCGTTGTCGCAACTGCAGGTCGAGGTACTGCCATCCAGCCGCCCGCCGCCAAAGTTCAGCGGGTGCATATGGGAACAATGCGCGGGGTGCCCGGTTTCGCAAGGCAGGCACAAGCCACACGACATGTAGGTCATGACCACATGATCACCCGGTGCGATGGTGGTAACCGCTGCCCCTACCGATTCAACAATCCCGGAACCCTCGTGGCCCAACACGATCGGCAACGGCGTCGGAAACAGTTGGTCACGCACGACCATGTCAGTGTGGCAAACCCCTGTCGCGACGATACGTACGCGCACTTCATCGGCGCGCGGTATCCCCAGCTCTGCACGTTCAAGCTGGAGTTTGCTTCCGGCCTCACGCAGTACGGCAACTTTAATTTCAATGGGTGCAAGATTGCTTTGGGACATCTACTTATCCTCTTTAATCGTTCAGGTTTGACTGTTTTGACCTACGCGGTTTGCAGTGCACGCGGGCGATTGCTGCGCTGTTGCGCTTCCAGGCTGGTTGCCGGGCGCAACTGAAAATCAAAAGTCATTTGTGCATAACGCCCTGGCACATCATGGGTAGCAGCCAGCGCCTGGTCATCGATGAACTGAACCTCGCCGATCAATCCATCGCGCGTGGCGTAGGCAAAGTCATCCCAAAGGTACTTGTCGTTGGACAGGTTGATTTGGGTAGTGAGGTGCTCATAACCGGGAGCGGACAGGAAGAAGTGGATATGCGCAGGACGCTGGCCATGGCGCCCCAGATGATTGAGACATTCCTGAGTGGGGCCTTGAGGGTTACAGCCGTAGCCCGAAGGCACGATGCTCCTGACCCGATAGCGTCCATCAGTATCGGTCACGATGCGCCGGCGCAGGTTGAACTCGGACTGGCTTTTATCGAAGTGCGAGTAGTTGCCTTTGCTGTCCGCTTGCCACAAATCGACTAGAGCCCCAGCGATAGGCTGGCCTTGCAGATCCAGGATTCGGCCCTCAACGAAAAACGGGATGGCAATCCCGTCTTCCGAGCCGTCGTCCATCCGCGCAAAACCCTCGCGAAGAGGCGCACCCGCGACATACAGGGGCCCTTCTATCGTGCGTGGCGTGCCACCGGTGCGCCCGGCCTCAGCTTGCTTGGCATCGTTGAGCAGATCGAGAAAATGCTCCACGCCCAGGCCAGCCACAAGCAACCCCGCCTCATTACTCTTGCCGAGTCGGTTGATGTACTCGACCCCCGCCCAGAATTCATCATCAGTGATCTCAAGCTCTTCAATAAGCCTGGCGGTCTCTTGCAGGATACGCAGCACAATGTGCTTGTTGCGTGGGTTGCCAGCAGCGTTTTTCAGCCCGGCTGCATCGCGGAAAAATTCAAGCATGTCGGGGGTATGGGAAATGCGGACGGTCATGGTCGTTTCACCTATTTATTGTTGTGGTCAGGCGCACCAGCGGTTCGGTGCTGGCGCCGAATGCATGCACTTCAAACAGCCTCTGCCCAACCGAGCCGCGTGCGAGCCTGTACAAGGTCCGACTGCATATCGTGATTCCACAACCAATCGAAACGGCTGGCCAACGTGGTCGACAACAGCGACTCCTGGCCCTCGACTTGAGGGTCTCGAAATTCGTAAAGTTCGCCGGCTTCCCAGGACGTGCGTTGCACACGGCAGGCGCGCGGTCGACGAATTTCGTCATATACCTGCAAAACGTTTTGGGCGTTGCTCTCAAGTACTCGCGGGTCGCCCAACAGGCGCGCAAGCAGCCAGGCATCTTCGAGCCCTTGGCCAGCCCCGGCGCCTTGATGGGGCAGCATGGCGTGGGCAGCGTCACCGATCAGCCCGACACGGCCGTGGGTGTAGCCTGCAAGCTCATCAAGTTCGTGCAGCGCCCATAACGTCGGCGCAGGGATGCACTCAAGCAATACCCGTACGGCATCGCCCCAGTGCGCGAAGGCCTCCAGCATGTGCGCCTGGCTGGTGCTTTTGACCCAGGGAGTGTCCTGCGGCCACACCGGGTTGGGCTCGGAGCGATCAGACACGAAGGCAACCACATTGATCAGCCGACCTTGCTTGACCGGGAACGTGAGGATATGGGCGTCGAGCCCCAGGTACATTTGCGGGACATTGATCAGGTGCTCATCCACGCCGGCCGCGCGATAGGCCTGGCGCAGCTGCTCGCTATCAATCATGCCGCGGTAGGCGCAGGTGCCACTGAATCGAGGTGCGACCAAAGGCAGGCCCAGCCCTTGAAGCACATAGTCGCGCAGGGATGACTTGATACCGTCGGCTGCGATCAGCAGGTCACATTCGTAATCAGTACCGTCGGTGAATTGGACGCTGACCCTGTCCCCTGTCTCATGCACGCTGACCGCGCGCTTATCGAAGCGGGCAATTCCGTCCGGAAGTTGCTGGGCCAGTGCATCGAGGAAATCGGCGCGGTGCACGGAGGACTGGCCCACGCCATCAGCAATGCTGGCACCCAGGTAGCCGGCATCCACGCCGCGGCGCCATTCAAACCAAATGTCTTGCCAGGGTTGTGGGGTGCGGTCAGCAATACGCTCGTAGGGCGTGCCGATGCCCAGGCCTTCTATGGCACGCACTGCGTTTGCACCGAACGAAACACCGGCGCCGACTTCACCGAAGGCAGGTGCGGCTTCAAATAACGTCACGTCCAGATGCGGATGACGGCAGAGATCAAGTGCCAAGGCCACGCCAGCGATACCACCGCCGACGATGCCCACTTGCAAGACAGAATGAGGGCTAGTCATGGGAAAACCTTATGTTTGTTTTTGGAATAGCCCGATCATGACTATTCACAAACCATTGATAAATGCCCTGTCCTCCATACAAACTATCACCAGTGTGAATATAAAAATGACTTCACCCGCACATGTGTCCAAGAGAATCCACGATGAATCTGCGCGAGCTGGACCTGAATCTTTTGGTGATCTTCAACCAATTGTTGGTAGACCGAAGTGTTTCTGTGTCGGCTGAAAGCCTTGGCCTGACTCAACCGGCCGTCAGCAATGCGTTGAAGCGTCTGCGCATCACGTTCAACGACGAACTGTTCGTGCGAACCCCGAACGGCATGCAGCCAACCCCATTCGCAGTGCAACTGGCAGAACCGGTATCCCAAGCGATCGGCCTGTTGCACGGTGCGATAAACCGCCACGACGAATTCGATCCAGCGACTAGCCGAAAACGCTTTGTGGTGGCGATGACCGACATCGGGGAGATTTATTTCGTGCCGCGCCTGATCGACGCGCTGCTGAAACTGGCCCCTGGCATTTCGGTGAGTACGCTGCGAAGCAATGCCCAGCTATCCGAAAGCCTGGCCAGTGGCGAGGTGGATCTGGCCGTGGGGCTGCTGCCAGACCTGCAAGCGGGCTTTTATCAGCGGCGTTTGTTCCACCATCGCTATGTGTGCCTTTGCAGAAAAGATCATCCATTGACCCAACAGCCCATGACCCGTGAGGGTTTCTGTGAGTTTGGGCACGTCAGGATCGTTGCGGCCAGCACCGGGCATGGCGAAATCGACACGCATATGCAGCGTGCGGGTCTGCAACGTGAGATTCGCTTGGAAGTACCGCACTTTGTAGCGGTCGGGCATATCCTGCAAAGCACCGACTTGATCGCGACCGTTCCCGAGCGGTTCGCCAACAGCTGCGCGCAGCCGTTCGGGCTTACCAGCCTGCCGGTCCCGTTGCCCTTGCCCGAGATTGCCATCAACTTGTTCTGGCACGGCAAATACAACCGGGACCCCGCCAATAAATGGTTCCGACAACTGATGTTCGACCTATTCAGCGATTGACTGCGCCTGCTGCCCTCACTGCCAATGCGCGCACAGCTTGACCAACTCGTCGACTACATAACGAACCTTGGGGCGCAGGTGCGACACTTTGGGCCACACCGCATGTACATCCACCGCTTCAGGCTCATAGGCTTGCAACACCTCGACCAGCCTGCCCGCCTCGATATCATCCTGGAACAGGCTACGCGGCATTTGGCATAGGCCCGTACCCGCCACGGCGGCCAGAATCATGGCTTCGCCATCGCCGATCTGATGGGTTGAGGGGGGCGCGTAACGCACGGTTTTACCCGCTTGCATTACTCGCCATGAAAGCGGCTGGCCGCGCCGATGGCCGACGATGCAGCGATGCTGGGTCAGCTCTTCCAGGGTTTGCGGGGTGCCGAAGCGCGCAAGGTAGTCAGGTGACGCACAAACGGCCCAGCGTTGACGGGTCAATCGCCGTGCGACCAGCCCGCTGGTGTCCTGCAACTCGCCGAAGCGCACCAACAAATCGATACCCTCTTCAAACGGGTCCACTAAGTGATCGGAAAAAGTCAGGCTCAATTGAAGCGCCGGGTATTTGTTGGCGATCTCAAACAACAGTGGCGCGACGACCCGGCGTCCGAACGCCACAGGAATATCAACCCGCAAGCGGCCCGAGGGTTCACCACCACCCGGGCCCAATCCGCTTTCGGCTGTACCAATTTCTTCCAGCGCCGTGGAGCAGGCTGCGAAATAGGCCTCGCCATCGGCGGTAAGGGAAATCCTGCGGGTGGTGCGATGGAACAACTGTGTGCCCAAGCGCTCCTCCAGACGCGCGATAGCCTTGCCCACGGCAGACTTGGACAACCCCAAGCGCTCGGCTGCCTGGGTAAAGCTGGAGGAGCGCGCCGCCACAACGAAGGTGATCACGCCCTGGAAGGAATCGATAGGAACCATGCTGCACCCACTATTGTAGAGTTTTAATCTACCCAGATTATAGTTGCAGGCCGTTTATCGCCACTTCATTCAACAGTACGATGGATTCCAGTCAGACAACGGTGCACTTCGCGCACCTCTCCCAGATCAATGTCCCAGAAGGAATACATCATGCCCGTCGTACGTGTGAGCTGGTTCGAAGGTAAAGAACACGCGCAGAAAGCTGCTGTTGCAGCTGATATCACCGAAAGCATCGTTAAACACACCGGCACCGATGCCAATTACATCTACGTGATTTTCGAAGACGTAGCCGCATCGGATTGGGCCGGCGCCGGCAAGCTATTCGGGGAAGCCCCCGAAAAATCCTGACGCCCCTGACCTGCACCGCATGCACCGGCTGATCCAGCGATGCTGCCGTGCAGGTATTCGTCGTACACCTGCCGGAGACCACCCCCATGCATCCCCATATTTCCTGCCTGTTCTCCCTTGCGGTCAAACCCGCAGAGTTCGCTGAATTCAAGGCACTGATCGCCACCATCGTTGCCGCCACTCGCGCTGAGCCGGGCACACTGGTTTACGAATACAGCGTCAATGAAAACAACAACACCGTGCACATCCTTGAGCGTTATAACGTCGATGCCGTGGTCAGCCATGTCGACACCACATTCGCGCCGTTCGGCCAACGTTTCCTGGAGCTGTGCACCATCAAGAGCCTGGTGGTCTACGGCACCCCCGACGCTGAAATCCGCAAGCGCCTGGACCCGTTCGGCGCCGTTTACATGACGCCATTCGACGGCTTCAGCCGCTGAGTTCAAACAAATCGCAGGCTCAAGAGTGACAACCGGGTCCTGCGCACCCCTATCCCGCACAGAGATCACCATGTCCGCTATCGCTGAAGTTATTAAGTCCCGCATCTCCGCCAACAGCTACGACACTGAACGCTCATTGACGGACGCCCAGATTGCCGAGCTGGTTAACCTGGCCACCCACGCACCCTCCGCCTTCAACCTGCAAAACTGGAAATTCCTGGCCGTGCGCAGCACCGAAGCCAAGGCGCGCTTGTTGCCATTGGCATTCGGCCAGCAAAAAGTCATGGATGCCGCCGTGACGTTTATTGTCTGCGGCACCCTGAACCCGCATGTAACCCTGCCGGCTGCATTGAAACCGACCCTGGATGCCGGAATCATCGACCAGTCGATCTACGACATGTGGGTGGGCGCGGCTCAAGGCATGTACCAGGAAAACGCTCAATTGCAGCGCGACGAAGCCATTCGCTCTGGCTCCCTCGCCGCGATGACCTTGATGTTGGCCGCCAAGGGCCAGGGTCTGGTATCGACGCCGATGATCGGGTTCGATCAGGGTGCAGTGGCCAGGGAGTTTGGCCTGTCGGATGAAGAAGTGCCGGTGATGTTGATCACGGTTGGCTACCCGGGCGCGGCCAACTGGCCACAAAAGCCGCGTAAAGCCGTGAACGACGTATTGCAGTTTGTATGATCTGCCGCCGCGCATGTCCGGTTTATCCGGGCATGCGCAGCCTATGCATCTACTTCAGCCCTTGATCCAACTTCCGTCCTTTTGTGCGTCAATCGTGATATCGAACGTTTGGATATAGCCTGACAACATCCGATAGTAGCCAATCACGATAATTGCATCGCTTAACTCCTGGAGAGAAAAGTGCTCCAAGGCGTGCTTGAACAGAACGCCCGGTGCTTTACCTTTCGCAAGAATAGCGTGACCAAACCGCAGCAGCACTCGCTCGTCGTCTTTAAAAGCATTGATATCCTCCAGGCTACCCTCTGCGATGGCAATAAACTGGTCCTGGCGAACACCCGCAACTTGAGCGATGGAGACATGCTGCTCCCACTCATAGGCTACGTTTTCGTGTGCAGCCGTGAGTAAAACCATCAGCTCCTTGTGATAGTCGGAAATCGTCAGATCCTTGAATATCGCATTGGTCAAATCGATGATCGGATTGAATGCGCCCGGGCTATGACCGAGCATCCGGAAAAAGTTGACCTTCGTTGGCAGCCTCTCAAACTTTTCCTGCACATGGGTGGGTAACTGTGTGAAGTCCGGGTAGTCAATGTCGACCTTGGAGCTGACTTTGTCATTCGAGCCGGTAAGCTGTGCCATAAAAATTCCTTTGAGTTGAGGCCAGTAAGTCAGAGATAGCGGGGATGTCAGCCGTTTACGGGTGACCTGGTCGCCTGGTTCACCCAGTGATTCACGGCGATGCAAGCGGTCAGAACGACCGCAGACACGATCATTGCCGTCGATAACCCTGCGGAAAACGCAGCGGGCTCGGTGCTAGTGATCATCGCCCCAAACACGGCAACGCCGATGACACCGCCCAACTGTCTGGCCGACGCCATCAACCCCGAGGCAATACCGGCGTCATGCGAAGACACCGACGACAGCATCGAATTGGTGATCGAGGGCACGGATGACGCGCTGCCAATACCTACGACCATCAAGGCAATATTCAGGTACCACAGCGATGTCTCAGGCGTGACGCGGGCCAACGCCACGAAGCCGACTGCCTGGATCAGGAAACCGATGGTAATGATGCGTTGCGCGCTCACATACCTGGCGATCCGAGACGAGATCATCGTGGAGAGGGTCAGCACTGCCGTCAGCGGTATGAACGCCAGCCCCGTCCTGAACGCGTCGTAATGCAAGAACGACTGAAAGTAGATGCTGAATACGAAAACGGTGCCATAGAAGGTGAAATTGATGGCAGCGCCGGCCAATGCAGTAGTTGCCAACGTTGTGTTCCGGGCCAGTCGGCCTGGAAGCATGGGATCTGATGCACGTCTTTCAATCAAAACGAACGCCACCGCGCAGAACACGGCCATTGCCAGAATTGAAAACGTTTCAGTCCCCCAACCCTTGGAACTTGATTCAGTCAGTGCATAGGTCAGAGACGCCAGGCAAATCCCGATGCTGACTTGCCCTGGAATGTCTACTTTCTTATCGAACCGAGGAGAGGATGGTGCATATCGGATGATCAAACCGATGGCAACCAAGCCGAGGGGGACGTTAAGCAAAAACACACTTGGCCAGCCCAGCGATTCGATCAGCAGACCTCCCACTATAGGCCCCGCGGCCAAAGCGATGCCTCCACAGGCACCCCACGCCGCCACGGCGGAACGCCTTTTAGCAGGGTCCTCAAATGCCAGTTGTATCAATGTGAGTGAGGTGGGTACCAGGAAAGCGGCCCCCACGCCTTGGATAATGCGCATACCTATCAGCATGCCCATGCTGTCGGACAGGGCGCAGCCTACGGATGCGACAGTGAAGACCGCAAAGCCTGACGCGAATACAGTTTTGGCACCGAACTTGTCACCGCCTGCGCCTCCCAAAATCAGCAGCGCCGAGAATGCAAGCGCATAACTGTTGATCACCCATTGCAGGCCTGTAAGGTCTGTATCGAATGCGATTTTTAATGCTCCCAAACCAACGTTAACCACGCTAACGTCAAGTTGGACGACTAGAAAACCAAGACAGGCCGCGATCTGGATCGCTACTAAGGATGTAGTTTTGGAGGATGCGTTGGACATGATTGGCGGTCGCTGTGAGTTGATGGGCAAACGGTAGCGCTTGACTTGCCATGCGTAAATACTAGTATTAGCACACATTCAATGCATAAAAGCATGGCTCATGGACTGGGAAGATCTGCGTTTCTTTTTGGCAATTGCCACGGCCGGCAGCCTCTCGGGGGCTGCACGTACACTTAATGTGAATCAAGCCACAGTGAGTCGCCGGCTAGCGGCTTTAGAAGCCCAACTCAATGTGCGTCTGGTAGACCGGCTCTCTCGCGAGTCGCGCCTCACAGAAATAGGTCAGCAGATACTGCAGGACGTATTGGACATTGAAGCCAAGGCATTCGCGGTCGAACGCAAGTGCTCGTCATCCAAGTCGGCTGTGCGGACCAACGTCACCATCACTGCACCACCTGTCCTGGCAAGGCATTTGCTCACACCTAACCTGGCTGAGCTCTGCGCGAAGTCTCCACAGGTGCAGCTATCTATTCTTAGCGAACCGCACTTCGTATCTCTGGCCCGCCTCGAAGCTGACCTGGCATTGCGTCTTTCGCCACCTGTAGAAGATACCGACATCACCAGAAAGGTCGGGCTGATGCAGTTTGCGCTGTACGCGGCGGCTGGTTACGCCAATGCGCTGGATGAGGATAAATGGGAATTCGTTGGCTACACCGATCGGCAAGGTGACTTTGCCCATAAGCGTTGGCTTTACGAATTGATCGGTCCGAGACGCGTTGTCTGCGAGGTCACAGATTTAAGCCACCAATACGAGGCCGCGTGCACCGGCATCGGCGTTGCAGGATTACCGTGCTTTATCGGTGACAATGACGATCGTCTGGTCAGGCTACAGAGCCAGCGATCAATGCTTGAACTCGACATTTGGGTCGCCATGCACCCGGACCGCCGTAATGACCAGGTGGTGCGCAACACCGCAGAGCTGATCGTGCAATTACTCGAGCCTATTGGCTTGGGCATGTCGTTGAAGGGTTGAGCCACAGCGGCTCGACATGGGCGGGCACTTTCGAATCCATACGTGTCCCGCCAGCCCTTAAGCCCTGTCAGACGATATCGTCCACCACACCACCGTCGACTCTTAACGAAGCGCCGGTGGTGGCCGATGCCTGCGTAGAGCAGACATAGACAATCATGTTGGCCACTTCCTCAACGCTGGCGGCGCGTTGGATGATCGAGCTTGGGCGATGCGCCATGACAAAATCGGCGACCACCGTTTCAAGGGATTTTCCGGTGCGCTCGACTTCGTCCTTCATCATGTCGGCGACACCATCAGACAACGTAGGCCCTGGCAGCACGCTATTGACGGTCACACCACTGCCGGCGACCCGTTTGGCCAACCCACGGGCCAGTGCCAATTGGGCGGTCTTGGAAACGCCGTAGTGAATCATGTCCGCAGGAATGTTTCGCGCAGACTCGGAGGCAACGAACACCACCCGCCCCCACCCGCGATCAACCATGGCTGGCAGCAGCGCGCGGCTCAAGCGCACGCCTGACATCACGTTGGTGTGCCAGTAGTTGTCCCATACGTCATCGCCGGCTTCGAAGAAATCCAGCGGTTCATAAATGCCGGCGTTGTTTACCAAAATGTCGATATCACTGATGCCGGCCAACAGGGTTGCCACCCCTGGCGCGGTGCTTAGGTCTGCCGCCACACCACTGATACTGGCCCCCGGCACTTCTGCCAGCAGGCGGGCAACCGCTGCATTCACTGAGCCTTCACTGCGACCATTGACGACGACGGCGGCGCCTGCCTCGGCAAGCCCCTTGGCCACCGCAAAACCGATGCCGCCAGTCGAAGCGGTAACCAGTGCGCGTTTCGTCTTCAGTTGGATATTCATCATTTCTCCATCAAGAATGTACGGGCCTTATGCCCGCCATCAGTTCCTACCGTTATGTAGAAAACAAAGCGGCCACTGTATGGCTTAGCCGCTCCTGGATAAATGTCAATTCCGGTTGGTGATCTACAACAGCCTGTTTCAAAAGGACTCAGGTTCTACGGAGTCAGCACCGAAGTTCTGCGTGGCGAAGTCAAGAAAACTGCGCAGCTTGGGGGTGAGCCGGCGGTCGGGGGCATACAGCACGTGCAAAGGGCGACTGGGTGGCGGGTAATCCGGCAGTAATGTGACGAGCGCCCCAGCAAGAAGCGATTTTCGCACCAGTTCCACCGGCTGGAGCAGTATTCCCAGCCCCGCCAGGGCGGCGCA
Organism: Pseudomonas sp. GV047; assembly: GCF_003058245.1. NCBI lineage: Bacteria > Pseudomonadati > Pseudomonadota > Gammaproteobacteria > Pseudomonadales > Pseudomonadaceae > Pseudomonas > Pseudomonas sp. GV047. The sequence goes on from NZ_QCWA01000010.1 coordinate 40,522, forward strand.
CAGCAGCGGTTCGCCGTGATCGGCCATGAACCGGCTGCCGACGGGAACAACGACGGTTCCTTCAGGCCCATTGAACGTCCAATGCGTGCGCAACTCAGTGTGGGAAAACCCCAGGCACTCATGATTCTGCAGGTCCCACGGCGTCTCTATCGGGGGCTTGCCTTCAAGGTAAGACGGCGCAGCACACAACACTAGCCTGTAGGGCGCCAATGCCTTGGCAACCAAGCCACTGTCGGCCAATACCCCGACTCTGAACACCACATCAAAGCCCTCATCGATCAGATCCACAGCACTGTTGGCCAGGCTCAGCTCTACGCTCACCTGAGGATTGGCCTCCATATAGGCTGGCAGGCAGGGCGAAAGCGACTGCATACCAAAACTGACGGGCGCGTTGATACGCAGTCGTCCGCTTGGCGCCGCCTGGGTATGCGCTGCCAGGTTCTCGGCGGTTTCTACTTCGGCCAGGATGAATTTGGAACGCTCGTAAAACTCGCGGCCGAAGTCGGTGAGGCTTTGCCTGCGCGTAGTACGGTTGAGCAAGCGCACACCGAGGTGCTGCTCAAGATGATGCACGTGCTTGCCGATCAATTGCGCCGACATCTGCAACGCATCACCCGCGGCACTGAATGACCCCATTTCAACGGCTTTGACAAATGCCGCCATACTGCTCAGACGATCCATTACCAATGATCCGTTTCGAATGTTCCGGCATTTTGGGTATTTATCCTCGAACTGTCCAAGCCCTATCGTCGCTCGACCGTCATTTGAATCGACACAGGATTGGACCGTGAAGTACCCCCTGATCAAGCAATCGCTCCCCGCCCTGCTCGGCGAAGACTTTTACTTTCCCCACGAAATCATTGGCCAGGCCTTCCGCGCCTCGGACTTTCCCGAGCTTAAAGTCAGCAGCTTCAGCACCAGTGACCGCGTCAATCTGGCGTATTGGGAAGCAGGTGAAGGGCAACCGTTGATTTTCATCCCGGGTTGGTCGGCCAACGGTGCGATGTATTTCCACCTCATGCATATCCTCAGCAAGCACTATCACGTCTACGTGCTGGATGTGCGCAACCAAGGATTTTCCGAAAAGGCCGCGTCGGGCAATCGTATTTCCCGCTATGCCATGGATGTCAAAGAGTTTGCCGAGCACCTGGGTGTGCCTGAGGCGCACTATTGCGGTTGGTCGATGGGGGCGTCGGTGATGTGGGCCTACATTGACCTGTTCGGAACCCAAGGTATTCGCACCCTGAGCATCATCGACCAGGCACCTTCGGTCTATTGTCACGTCGATTGGACAGAACAGCAGCGACTGGATGCCGGGGCTTTCACCACCTCACCGGAGCGCATGATCGACTCCTACGTGAACATGACACCGACCAACCAGCTGGTTTCACGAACTCGCGTGCTGGAGCGTGCAAAGGCACTCGACTCACCTTATTTTCACAATGTAATCAGCCTGGTCCAGGCAGCCATAAACGACGACATGGCGTTCACCGGATTGGTGCTTTTCGATCATGTCACCAACGATTGGCGAGATGTCATCCAAACCAAGATCGACGTGCCCACCGCGATATTTACCGGGGAATACAGTGACTGGCTGGACAGTCAGAAATGGATGAACTCAGTGATCCGCGACTCGGTACTGTATGTGTACGATAAGGCCGAACAGGGCGACCATTTTCTGGCGTTCAAGAATCCGCAAAAGTTTGCCGCAGACCTGCACAGTTTCTTGCAGCGGTCCTGATACGCGCCGATTCAACCCTTCAGCGTTCCCACTCCGGATCGGCGAAGCGTTCAGTCAGAAAACTGATCAAGGCCCGAACCTTGCTCGCCAGGTGCTTTCGCGTGGGATAAACCACGTAAATGCCCAACTCGATGGAGCGGTACTCCGGCAGGATTTCCACCAGGGCTCCGCTGCGTAAATCCTCACCGACCATAAAGCTTGGCTGCAGGGCAATGCCCCCACCCGCAAGGGCGATACTGCGGCACGTATCGCCATTGTTGCAGCGTACGCTCGAGCGGGTGCGCACGCTGACGCGACCATCGGGCCCGTCGAACAGCCAGTCATTGCCCGTCGCAAAGTTGGTATAAGCGATGACGCCGTGTTCAGCCAGGTCCGCCAGTGTACGCAGCGGGGGATGGCTCGCCAGATAATCGGGGGAAGCACAAAGGCACATACGCGTGCCAGCCAGCCGCCGCCCTACCAGTGATGAATTCTCCATGCGCGCAATGCGTATCGCAGCGTCGAAGCCCTCATCCACCAGGTCTACCAAACGGTCATTCAGGCTGATATCCAACTCGACGTTCGGGTGCGCACTCATGAACGCCCCCCATAGCGGCGCAAGATGCAAAACGCCGAAACTGACCGGTGCATTCACCCGCAACACACCGCTGGGTTCCGGCGCTGCAGACGATACAGCCTCCTCTGCCTGATCCATCAGCGCCAGCACCTCGCGTGCCTGATGGTAGAACTGCCTGCCCTCCTCCGTCAGCGAGAGCTTGCGCGTGGTGCGATGCAGCAGCCGCGCCCCCAGGCGCTCCTCAAGGGCACTCACATACCGCGAGATGGCCGCCTTGGACATTTCCAGGGCGTCGGCCGCGCCTACGAAAGTACCTTTGTCGACCACGGTGCAGAACACCTGCATCTCCAACGCTCTGTCCATAACTGTCTCACTTAGTGGAACTATCAATCACATTTGGCCTTATTTATCTCAAAATCTCAATCTATAAACTGAGCCCATCGAAACACACACCAACGCTTAAGAGGTCGATATGAAAATTACAGTAGTGGGTACCGGCAACATGGGTTCAGCGTTCGTCAAGCAGTTGTCTGGCGCCGGTCACGTGGTCCGAATCACGGGGCGTGACATCCAGAAAGCACAAGCACTGGCAGCCCAGTTCGAACAGGTCACAGCCTTTACCGCCGACCAGGCGTTGGGCGACAGCGATGTGGTGGTGCTTGCCACGGCCTACGCTGACGCGGTCACGGCGCTGCAGAGCCTGGGCGATCTGAGCGGCAAGGTCGTCATCGATATCACCAACCCGCTCAGCGCCGATTACATGTCGCTGACCATCGGCCACGTCACCAGCGCCAGCGAAGAAATCGCCAAGGCAGTGCCACAGGCCCAGGTCGTCAAAGCCTTCAACACCCTGTTTGCTCAAGTACTGGGCGATGGGCCAACGTTCGCCAATGACCAACGTGGCAGCGTATTCGTGGCCAGTGACAGTGAACGCGCCAAGCAGACGGCCGTAGCCCTGGCTCGCAGCCTGGGTTGGAACACCGTCGACACCGGCGCACTGATCAACGCCCGCTACCTGGAGCCGCTGGCAGGCCTGAACATCTACCTCGGCTATGGCGCCGGCCTGGGCACGTCCATCGCCCCGGTCTGGCTTGGCAAGTAACCCCTTCGGAGCATTCCACCATGAACACCCCGTTTCCCCTGCTATTTGTGTCTCATGGTGCTCCAATGTTCGCCATCGAGCCTGGCCAGGCGGGTCCCCGCCTGGCTCAGGTCGGTCGTGAGCTGCCGCGACCTGACGCCATCGTCGTCCTCTCTCCGCATTGGATGACACGCGGCGAAGTCCTTGTCACGGCGAGCACCGCGCCTGCGACCATCCATGATTTTGGAGGGTTTCCCGACGCACTGTATCAACTGAGCTACCCCGCACCGGGCGCTCCCGCCCTGGCTGGACATATCGTAGACCTGTTGCAGGCTGCCGGCTGGCAGTCGCGACTGGACGCTCAACGCGGCTTGGACCATGGCGCCTGGGTACCGCTGCTGTACCTGGCTCCCGAGGCAGATATCCCGGTGGTGCAAGTCTCCATGCCGGCCAGTCTTGACACTCATCAGGCCTGGAAGCTGGGCGATGCGCTCAAGCCACTGCGGGATATGAATGTGCTGATCGTCGCGTCAGGCAGCCTGACCCACAACTTGTACGAGTTCCGCGGCGCCACCCGCGAGAGCGCTGCCTACGTCGATGCGTTTGCCGCGTGGACCGCTCAAACCCTGCAGGACGGGAACACCGGACAATTGCTGGAGTTCAAGCAGTACGCGCCGTCGGCTGAGCGGGCTCACCCCACCGATGAACACTTTCTGCCCTTGCTGATCGCCCTCGGCGCAGCCGGGGAAGGCTATGAGACACAGGTATTGGAGGGCGGCGTGACCTACGGCGTGCTGGCCATGGACAGCTACTTGTTCTCCTCGGCCCCGGCCACTGGCTACGAACCTACTCAACTGACTCGAGGCACTATTGACCATGCGTGACACTACATTTTCCGACGCAGCCCGCGAACCACAGACGGGTCTGTTTTTCCGCAAAGGCTGCAGTACTTTCGCCCCGAAAGGCCGCTTGATTCTGCTGCACGGTGTGGGTTCGAACGAAGGCAATCTTGCTGCCCTGGCCGAATCACTGCCTGAAGAGCTGGAAGTCATTCTGGTTCGCGCCCCCTTGCAGGTCGGCCCGCAAGGCTTTGCCTGGTACCAGGTGAACTTCACCAGCAATGGTCCGTCGTTCAACCAGGAACAGGCGGAAGCCAGCCGCCTGCTGTTGCAGCGGTTTATCGAAGCGCTACCCGCCTTGCCGACGGTCATCGCGGGCTTCAGCCAGGGCGGCATCATGAGTGCGAGCTTGGGCGTCACCGAGCCGGAACTGGTGGCGGGCTTTGCGATATTAAGCGGTCGCATGCTGCGCGAAATTGCCCCACGGATCGCCTCAGCCGAACGCCTCAAGGCGGTCACGGCGTTCATCGCCCACGGCCACCAGGATGCCGTCCTGCCGATTGACTGGGCGAACGAGGCAGATGCCTGGCTGGATCGCATCGGCGTCAAACACGAAACCCATTTCTACAACATGGCCCACGAGATTATCGGTGAAGAACTGGCCGATTTCTCTCAATGGCTAAGCCACACGCTGTCCCTTGCCAACTAAATAAAAGGAGCTACACCATGATTGATTCTCGCACTGCACCCTACGCTGCATTCGTGATGCGCCTGGCCCTCGGCATCATGTTCATCGCCCACGGTTTGACCAAAGTGCTGGTGTTCACGCCAGCCGGCACCGCAGGCTTTTTCGAGTCCATCGGTTTTCCAGGCTTCCTGGCTTATCCGGTCATGGCATTCGAAGTGATCGGCGGCCTGATGCTGGTATTGGGCGTGTATGCACGCTGGGTAGCGGCACTGGCAGTGGTCCAGCTGTTTGTCGCGGCAACCGTGCACTTCGGTAACGGCTGGAGCTTCACCAACGCCAATGGCGGCTGGGAATATCCAATCTACCTGAGCGTGACTGCACTAGTCGTTGCGTTGCTGGGTGAAGGCGCTTTTGCGGCCAAGCCATCCAACAATACGTGATTGAGCCATACGCAATCGCTGCCGGCGCCCTGGTCAACCAGTGCGCCGGCAGTTGCGTTTGGCGCGCTGCGGCGGTTCACGTCAGGCGTGAGGCCATGAAACTGACAAACGCCTTGATCTTAGGCAGCGGCTGTCGGCTCGACGGCCACAAGATGCTGAACGTGCGGTGATCGCTGATGTACCGGTCCAATACCGGCACCAAACGCCCTGCCGCGATGGCATCCTCGATAAAAAAGTCGGGCAGGCAGGCGATGCCCTGCCCCGCTTCAGCCATTGCCAGCAAGGCTTCAATCGCGTTCGACGTCGCCGATTGGCCCAGCTCCAGCGCGTCTTGCCCTTTCTTCGTCACCAATGGCCAAGGATCAAGCTTTCCGCTGGTGGGATAGCGGTATCGCAGGCAAGCATGGTTCGAAAGGTCCGTCGGCCGCGCAGGGACACCTCGACGCGCAAGATAGTCGGGCGATGCAACCAAGCGGTGGCTGTAGCCGTTGAGCTTACGCATCATCAGTCGCGAGTCATCGACCTCGCCAATGCGCATCACGGCATCGAAGCCCTCCTCAATCACATTGACCAGGCGATCACTGAACTCCAGTTCCAATTCCACTTCTGGATACGCCTGCTGAAACGCAATCAAATGAGGCATCAACCGCATGCCAAGCTGTGGCAAGCCGAGGCGCAATTTGCCTTGAGGGTTGCCGGCCGCTTGAGTGAGCTCACGCTTGGCGACTTCATATTCCGCAAAAATCCGCTGACAACGTTCCAGAAAAAGGCTGCCTTCCGCCGTCAAGGTAATCGCGCGGGTAGAGCGATGAAACAGCCGCACGCCCAACTCTTCCTCCAGCCGCGCCACCGCCTTTCCAACAGCCGAGGAAGATACCCCGGTTCTGCGCCCAGCCTCAGTGAAGCTGCGGGTATGTGCCGCCTGAACAAATGCGCTGAGCGCGCCGAAATGATCCATGAACAGCCTCATTTATTTGAGCATTATTTTCACAAATGATCGGAATTTCATCCTGTTTTTCTTTCCAATCATAGCGCCTATAGTCCCCTCCAACGTGACTTTATGGCGCGCATCTCGCCTTCAACGTCACCGCCATCCGCTATTACGAGCGTACCCCGATGACCTCTCAACCTTGCGCACGCGCAATCGCCCCGGAGCTTCAGCAGCACCCTGGCTATGCCCGCGTATTCAAACAAGGGCATTTGACCTTCGGTTTTATTGCCCCACTGGAAAGCTACCCGAACAGCCCAGGCCCTACCCTGCAGGATCACGCGCAGATAGCTCAACGTGTGGACGAAGCTGGCTTCTCCGCGATCTGGCTGCGCGATGTACCGTTCTATGACCCTAACTTCGGGGATGTCGGCCAGATCCTCGATCCATTGGTCTATGCCGGCTACCTGGCGGCCGTGACCAAGCATATTGCGATTGGCACGGCGGGTATCGTCCTGCCGTTGCGCGATCCACTGATTGTCGCCAAGCAGGCTGCCAGCCTGGATCAATTACTGGGCGGGCGATTCATCCTGGGGCTGGCCACCGGCGACCGGCCGATCGAATATCCGGCGTTCGGCCTGGATTTTGATAACCGTGCCGAACGCTTTCGCGACGCGCTGGATATCATTCGCGCGACCACGCAAAGCCATTGGGCCAAACATACATCGCGTTTCTATGGCCAGTTGAACGGTGAAATTGACCTGGTCCCCAAACCCGTTGGGACGCGCTTGCCCACCCTTATCGTCGGCCACGCAGGCCAAACGCAGGAATGGATCGGCGAACACAGTGACGGGCTTCTCTCCTACACCTCCAACCCTGCGCTGATTCCCCAGGTGATCGAACGCTGGCGTGCCGTCTGTGGCAACGATGTGTACAAACCCTACGGCTACGGCACGTTGTTTGACCTGGATCGCGACCCGAACCATCCCGTGCAGGCCGGCCGGGTACTGCGCGCCGGGCGTAATGCACTCATCGAGCACTGGAAACGCCAACAGGATCAGGGGGTGGGTCATGTTGCCCTGCACTTCAAGCCGCAACGCCGCCCTGCCGCTGAAGTTATCGATGAGCTGGCTGAATACCTGCTGCCGCACTTTCCCAGCATCACCCTCCCTGTCGTCTCTCAACCTATGCAGGCTGCCCAATGAATCGCGCCCTTCACCACATGGACTTCATCTTCCAGACAGCCATGGGCACCTACCCCTTGGCGGCACAGTGCGAAATGCTCGCCGAGCATGGCTATCAAGGCATGACGATGTCGGCGTGGAGCCAAGACCTGAAGTCGATTCCTCAGGTCAAACCCACCTGGGGCCTGGACGTGGGCGCGGTCTACTTGATCTACCGCAAAGGCCTCGAAGCGTTCGTGACCCAGGTATTCGAGAGTCTTGAAGGTTGCACCACGATTGAACTGGCGCTGCATTCAGGTGAGGAAGTCACCAATTTTGACCGCCGCATGCTTGAGCGCCTATTGCCTATCTGTGAGCGCAGAGGCCTGCACATCAACCTTTATCCGCACGCGCGCTACGGCCTGCAAACCACCACCGAAGCCATAGCACTGTGCCGGGAGTTCAACCACCCCCGGCTCAATATCGTGTTCAACGGTTATCACTGGTACGCCACTGAAGAAGGCGCGCTGGAAGAACGCCTTGATGCGCTGTGGCCCTGGCTCCAGCACGTGAATATTGCCGGCACACGTCGCTCTCCATTGGGTTGGGGCGGCCTGGCGACCATCGAGCCGCTCGATGAAGGCGAGATGGATAATTTCGTTCTGCTGGGCGCTCTTGAACGCCGAGGTTTTACCGGTCGTGTCGGCGTGCTGGGATGGCAAAGCATGGGTGGCGACGTTTACGGCAACCTGCGCCGTTCAGCCGTGGCCTTTCGCTCCATGGAGCAACGCCTGGCCGCACACCCCGAATGGGCCTTATTGACCGAAATGCCACGCTAGGCAAGGAGACAGACCGTGGCCCATCGCGTCCATGCACTCGATTCATTTTTTTACTCTTCAATGGGTGTCTACGCCTTTCAGTCGCAGTGCGAAATGCTCGCCGAACTGGGTTTTGACGGCATCACGGTGTCAGCCTGGGGCGGCACGCCGCTGACCGACCTGCGCCTGCTGCCGCGCGTTCGCGAACAGCATGGTCTGCGGGTTGAAGGCCTGTATTTGGTGCTGCACGAAGGTCGCAATGATCACCTCATAAGGCGAATCATCGAAAGCGTCGAAGGGGTGGAGCTCATCGAACTGGCAGTCCAGACCTCGGTCAACGGTAGCTCGGCCATCTTGCGGTTCATCGAGTCGGTACTGCCCATCGCAGTGCGTCGCGGCTTGAGAATCGCGCTGTATCCCCATCTTCACCACGTCACCCAGACCACGGCTGAAGTGGTGCAGATCTGCGAATACTTCGCTCACCCGCACCTAGGCGCGTCGTTCAACGGCTATCACTGGTACGCCAGTCAGGAGGGCGAACTTCAGCAACGCCTTGAAGCCATGCAACCCTGGTTGATGCAGGTCGTGCTCTCAGGCAGCACGCTCAGCGAACTGGGCTGGGGCGGCGTGGCCACGATGGAACCGGTAGATCGTGGAGAGTTGGACAACTTCGCAGTGGTCGCAGCACTCAACAGCGTTGGCTACACCGGCAGCATTGGCGTGCTCGGCTGGGACTACGGCGGCGATATTTACCTGAAGCTGCAACGCTGCCTGACAACCCTGCGCGATATTGATCGTCGCCTCGGCCGCCATCCGCACGCGTCTGACTTTACATCGCTGTAACGCCCTCTCCACCTGACATGAAAAAGGAGCCTGCAATGACAGCCCTCTCTGTACTTGACCTGATGATGATTGGCGACGGTAAAACTTTCACGGACACACTGAATGACGCGGTCGCTTTGGCGCGGCATGTGGAGGCCCACGGTTATAAACGTTACTGGGTCGCCGAGCATCATGACCTGCCGGGCATCGCTTCCTCGGCAACCACGTTGCTCGTCCAGCATCTGGCAGCGGCCACCCAGACACTGCGCGTGGGCTCCGGCGGCATCATGCTGCCCAACCACTCGCCCTTGATGGTGGCCGAGCAGTTCGGCACATTGGCCACCTTGTTCCCTGGCCGCATCGACCTGGGTATCGGTAGAGCACCAGGTTCAGCGGGGGCAGCCATTCGAGCCTTGCGCGGTGACGCTTCAGAGCGTGATTTCACGCAGGATATTCACGATGTGCAGGATTACCTGGCGGACAACGGGCATCAGCCGGTGCGGGCGATTCCCGGTCCCCACGAGGTGCCACTTTGGCTCCTGGGTTCAAGCATGAACAGCGCTGACCTTGCCGCCAAGCTCGGTCTGCCCTATGCCTTCGCCTCACACTTCGCACCGCGCTTTTTGATGGATGCGATTACGCACTACCGTACGTCGTTTCGCCCATCGGCGGCGCTCAAACAGCCCTATGTGATCGCGGGCGTCAATGCCTTTGCTGCCCCGTCACGAGCCGAAGCCGATTACATCGCCAGCTCTCACCGGCAGTGGGTGTGCAACCTGTACGCCGGCAAAGCTGGCCCGCTACCGCGTCCCTCGGAGGGTTTTATGGACAGCCTTACCAACATCGATCGGCACACCCTCAACCAGGCAATGCTGTGCACGGCGACAGGTGACCAGGACGACGTCGGCAGTTGGCTACGCCAGTTCATCGCAACGACCCAAGCGGATGAAGTGATCATTGATGCACGCATCTATGACGCCAAGGCGCGTTGCCGATCCTATCAACTGATTGCCGAATCCCTGGCCGACATGCTGGGCTGATCCAACTGGCAGCGATGGGACAGTCCATGTGTAAGCAACAGCAGAAACGCCCCCGGCTTCACGTCGATGCCGCCGTGCGCGCGATTGCCCATCCGCTGCGGCGGGAAATCCTGAAGTGGCTAAAGGCCCCACAGCTGTATTTCTCCCTGCAGGAGTGGGGCGTTGAACGGGGAATCAGTGTCGGCCAGATCACCCAACGGTGCGGCTTGTCCCAATCGACCGTGTCCCAACATTTGGCGGTGCTCAAACAGGCGGGGCTGGTTAACGCTTGCCGGACGGGACCTTTTCACTTCTACCAGCGCAACGAAGCAGCAATCGAAGCGCTGGCGAAATCGCTATGTGATCAGCTTCAGCATCAGCCTGCTCCCTAGCCATTGCCACCGGTGCCTTGCGAGCATTAGAAACAGATTGCGATCAGTCCCCAAACAAAACGCCCATGTTTGTTTGCCAGGCGGGCCAATATACTCCTAGCCAGTATATTCACATACTCCCCCTCAGTACCGGCGTACACTGGCCACCACGCCTATACTGGAGTCGTTCAATGCCACATTCGCCCGCTGAAAAAAAACGTGTATTAGGCAGAGTCAATCGGGTCCGGGGCCAACTGGATGCCCTGCAAGCTGCACTTGAACAAGGTGCTGAGTGCGGCCCGGTTCTGCAACAGATTGCAGCGCTGCGTGGCGCGGTAAACGGTTTGATGGCTGGTGTTCTGGAAAGCCATCTCAGGGAAGAGTTTTCACAGCTGACCGACACGTCGCAGGCACAGCGTGCCTCGATCGATGAAGTGGTTTCACTGGTGCGCACTTACCTCAAGTAAGCCCCGAACCCTTCAGACCCTACGCTGCACCCGCCATACGAGCATTACCACTTGGAGAAAAACCTTTATGAAATCCCGTGCTGCAGTTGCATTTGAACCAGGCAAGCCACTTCAAATCGTCGAGATCGATGTGGCGCCGCCGCGCAAAGGCGAAGTGCTGATCAAGATCACCGATACCGGCGTGTGCCATACCGATGCCTTCACCTTGTCGGGTGATGACCCTGAAGGCTTGTTTCCGGTGGTTCTGGGCCATGAAGGGGCTGGCATCGTCGTGGAAGTCGGTGAAGGCGTCACCAGCCTCAAGCCCGGCGACCACGTTATCCCTCTGTACACCGCCGAATGCGGCGAATGCCTGTTCTGCAAGTCCGGCAAAACCAACCTTTGCGTCGCGGTTCGTGAAACCCAGGGCAAAGGCGTTATGCCCGACGGCACTACGCGTTTTTCCTATAATGGCCAGCCGCTCTATCACTACATGGGTTGCTCGACATTCAGCGAGTACACCGTGGTGGCGGAAGTCTCTGTCGCGAAGATCAACCCTGACGCCAACCCTGAGCACGTATGCCTGCTGGGCTGCGGTGTCACCACCGGGATCGGCGCAGTGCATAACACCGCCAAGGTGCAACCGGGGGACACCGTTGCCGTATTCGGTCTCGGCGGTATTGGCCTTGCCGTGATTCAAGGCGCACGCCAGGCCAAGGCCGGCCGCATCATTGCCGTGGACACCAACCCAGGCAAGTTTGAACTCGCCAAGTCTTTCGGTGCTACCGATTGCATCAACCCGAAAGACCATGAAAAGCCGATCCAGCAAGTCATCATTGAGGCGACCGGCTGGGGTGTGGACCACTCGTTCGAATGCATCGGTAATGTGAATGTCATGCGCGCTGCGCTGGAAAGTTCGCACCGTGGCTGGGGGCAATCCATTGTCATCGGCGTGGCCGGTGCAGGTCAGGAGATCTCCACACGTCCCTTCCAGCTTGTGACGGGTCGCACCTGGAAAGGCTCGGCGTTCGGCGGTGTCAAAGGCCGTACGCAACTGCCAAAAATGGTTGAAGACGCCATGAAAGGCGAAATCGAGCTGGCGCCATTTGTCACCCACACCATGCCATTGGAACGCATCAATGAAGCGTTCGACCTGATGCATGAAGGCAAGTCGATCCGCACCGTCATCAAGTACTGACGTGAGGCCCGGGGGCTACGGGCCCCTGAGGTCATTTCGAGTTCCTTACCGATCTGGAGATTCACAGTGAGCGACATCAAACTTCATCCATCACTGGATAATGGTCTATCCCCTGCTGCCTCTGATTTTACCGGCGGCACTCTGCAGTGCCTGTGCGCCTTTGATAAAGTCGAAGTGACCATCGCGGCTCAGACCCTGCATAACCATGCCTGTGGTTGCAGCAAATGCTGGAAACCGGCCGGCGCGACATTTGCCGTCATCGCGGTGGTACCGCGTGATGCTGTCAGCATCACTGCACATGCAGAAAAACTCGCGGTCGTCGACGAGAACGCAGTCATTCAGCGCCACGCGTGCACCACGTGCCACGCGCACCTGTACGGGCGTATCGAGAACAAGGATCACGCCTTCTACGGTCTGGACTTCGTTCACACTGAACTGTCGCCACAGGCTGGTTGGTCTGCGCCGGGGTTCGCGGCGTTCGTTTCCTCGATCATTGAAACCGGTACGCCTCCTGAGCAGATGAAGGGAATTCGCACGCGTCTGCGTTCAATCGGCCTGGAGACCTACGACTGCCTGTCCCCGGACTTGATGGATGTATTGGCCACCCAAGTTGCCAAGCTCAAAGGCGTGGCGCATTCTCGCTAACACGGGCAATCGTCAGTTCGGAGCTCAAAAAAAGGCGCCGCCAATCGTTTTGAACGATTGACGGCGCCAAACCGTTTCGGCGCCAAGGACGCCTCAAAACGGGTACCCCATCAACTGTTTAGTGCACCGACTTTTGTCTCTTGAACGCCTGCAACATTGCGTCAGTCGCCACGATCGCGTCATACACCAGGTCCGGCGTCACCGTGAAAGGCATGTTGTGCATCGTGTCGTTTTTATCGCAGGCCAATTCGGCAACTTTTCTCCACTCCACTTCTTTGAAGTGTTTGAGCCCCAGATCTTCGAGCGTCAGCGGCAAGCCGACGGCTATCGCAATGTCCACAACCTCCTCGATTTCAGCCATAGGCGCAGCTTCCATCACGAGCTGGGTAAATAGGCCGAATACGACTTTTTCTCCATGTTGTGCGCCGTGCAGATCGTGCACGTTGGTCATCCCGTTGTGGATCGCATGCGCAGCTGCGCAGCCACCCGATTCAGCCCCGACAGCGGACATATAGATCGTGGCTTCAATCGTGTTTTCCAGGGCGGCGGTAATGGCTTTTTTCTGCACCGCAAATGCCGCCTGGGCCGAATACTTTTTGATGGTCTCGTAGCACGTTTGGGCAATCGCAAATCCGATCAATGTAGGCTTGAGCATCTTGCCGTCATTGCCCAGGATCAGATTGTCGCGTTGCGCGGCAAAGCACGCACGAGCCTCGAAATACGTGGCCAGACCATCACCCACGCCCGCCGCAAAAAACCGCGCGGGTTGTTCGGCCAGAATGCGTGTGTCGGCTAAAACAACGTCAGGGTTTTTGGATAAAAACAAATAGCGATTAAACGTATCGTCGTCGTTGTAAATCACCGAAATCGCCGTACAAGGCGCATCCGTGGAGGCTAATGTGGGCAGGATCAACACGGGTTTTTCCAGGAAGTGTGCCGCCGCCTTGGCGGTATCCAGGGTTTTTCCACCACCTATTCCGACGACATAATCAGCACCACGCGCCGCTTCCACGTGCAGGTTGATTTCACTGTCGCAACACTGCCCGCCAAACACGGCCAACTCTGCGCGCTGTTCGTTCTTGAACCCCGGCATCGCTTTCTCATGAACCCGGCCAACGATAAATTGATCGCAGATCAGATACGCATTGGCCCCGAAGGCTTTGCCATGGACCGCTAAATCTACCAACGCATCGGCTTGGACCAGAAATTTTCCCGGCGATGCAATACCTTTAGTGATAGTCATCTCATTCCCTCACGTCGCATGCGCGAAACGCTCAGCGAGTGCACGCTTGAGCGCTCCTCTGCAAGCATGACGAATCAATTAAATACCATTCCGCCATCAATGATCACGGCCTGCCCTGTCATGTAGTCGGAGTCAGGGCCAGACAGAAACGAAACACAGGCCGCTACGTCCTCGGGCTGGGAAAGACGTTTCAAGGTGATGTGCTGGGCAAATTGTTCCATCCCCCATTCAATGCTCTGATTGGCGTTATCGGCTACGTCCTGGGCGACCTTGCGCATCATCGGTGTATTCACAATGCCAGGGCAGTAGGCGTTTACCGTGATGCCCAGATGTGCCAATTCCCGGGCCGCTGTCTGGGTGATGCCTCGCACGGCAAACTTGGTCCCACCGTACACCGCAAGATCAGGATTGCCGATATGACCCGCCTGCGACGAAGCACTGATTATCTTGCCGCCGTGACCTAACGCCTTGAACGCGTGAACAGCCGCCTGTATGCCCCACAGCACGCCACCCACGTTGATGTCGAACGTGCGGCGGTAGATCTCTGGTGTAATCGCTTCGATGGGAGCAATCGGCGCAATGCCTGCGTTATTGATGACCACATGCAGATCACCCAAGCCATCCACTGCTGCCTGCACGGCCTTGAAAACATCCTCGCGGTCGGCCACGTCGACCTTGAGCGCCAGGGCTTTACCACCCGTTTTCCTGATGTTTTCAGCAACCTGCTCAGCGGTATCAAGATTCGTGTCGGCGCAGGCGACGGCGAAACCATCTGCAGCCAAGCGCAAGGCAATGGCCTCTCCGATCCCTTGACCGGCACCGGTTACAAAAGCAACTTTTCCCAAGGACTTACTCATTCTGGTGTTCCTTCCTATAGGTGAGGGGGGGAGTTAAAGACTGCTCACACATCTGCCGAGGCTTAGAAGCTTGCCTGCAGCTTCACACCGGCGATCCAGGCGTTGTCCACCTCGTAGACGCCGCCTGGATTGCGCACGTATTGCACGTTCGGGCGCACGGTCAGCCAATCGGTCACGTGTACGCCGTAATTGAGTTCGATGTTGTATTCGCTGTGTTGCACTGGAACGTACTGCGGGTCGTCGTAGTCACTGATGCCCGTGCTGTCATTGATCAGACGCTGGCGCTTGGTGACGTCGTCATTGACCTTGAGGCGGGCGATGCCCACGCCGAGGTCATCTTTGGGCCGCGCATCAAACGGGCCTTTGTAGACCGCGCCAATATTCTGGAAGCTTTCGATACCACTGGTGGCTTTGTCGTGCACGGTAAGGCTGGCAAATACGCTCAGGCCACGCGAAGCATCGCCGTTATGGGTTGTAAGCTGCTGTTGGCCAATGACCCATGCGCCGTGTTTGCTGCTGCGTGACTTTGGCGCCTGGCCGGTCAACACCTGCGGGTTACCGTTGACGTCGTCGTACAGATCGTTGGCGCTGGCACTGCTGTGGTAGTAACCCAAACGGTATTCACCGGGTAAGGCATCTTTACCGACGATGGGCTTCCAGATGATCTCTACCGGCACCAACGCGCCTTGGGTGCCACTGCCGCTGAGTTTGAAACCGTTGCCTGTCTCCAGGTACGACGGATTTTGCTCATACGCCCCCACTTGCACCGCCCAGTGATCATTGAGGTTATAGCGCACACGCCCACCCCACTGACTCACTGGCCCGCTGTACCAGATATCCCCAGCGACGTTGCCGATGGGGGCACTGCAAAATGACAGGCTCTGGAAGTCGCAGGGGAAACTGGCGAAATCCTCATTGACGCCCACGCGGCCGAACTTGAGATCCAGGGCGCTATTGAAAAACTTCTGGCGATACCACATCTGGGTCAGGCGCCAAGTCTGCCCCCTGCCCCACACCTCCTGCACCGAACTGAGCTGTGGAGCACGGGGGTCGGAAACGCGCTCGTTGGAGAGGTTGTTGCCGTTGCGTTCAGTTACCAGCAGCTGGAACTCAGCCTCATTCCAGCCGAGCAACTTTTGCAGATCCAGGTGCGTGCCCAGTGCCCATTGCGCGGTATAACGCGCCGTGCGGTCATGGTTATAGCCTCCGTGGACATTGGTGGCGGCTTCGCCGACGTAACCGACGATTACATCAACGCCCTGCTCCAGTAGCTCACTGCGTACCCCTCCCCAATCTCCGGTTCCCCATTTCGAAGAAGCGTCCTCGGCAGAGGCAGGCACGGCGATGCATGACAGGAGCCCGAGCCCCAGCGGCAATTTCCAAGCGATGTTCATGTCGATTTTTCCTATTGTTTTTATGTTCTACGACACAGCGTTGACCGGACCGCAGGGCAACGCCCTGGCGGTCACTCAAAAAAGCAATCAGTTGAAAAATGGGTCGCTACAAATCAAATGCCGGCCAGGCACAGGTATTTGATCTCCAGGTAATCCTCCAGCCCGTATTTGGAGCCCTCCCGGCCAACACCCGATGCCTTGACCCCACCAAACGGCGCGGCCTCAGAACTGATAATCCCGGTGTTGACCCCGACGATGCCGTACTCCAGCGCCTCGCCCAGACGAAACACCCGGCTCAGGTTCGCGGTGTAGAAATACGCCGCCAGGCCGAACTCGGTGTCGTTGGCCTTAGCGATGACCTCGGCGTCATCGAAGAAGCGAAAGACCGGTGCAAGCGGGCCGAAGGTCTCCTCTTTGGCGACACGCGCGCTGTCCGGCACATCCACCAGGATGGTGGGTTCAAAGAAATTGGCGCCCTGGGTATGTGCCCCACCGCCCTGAACGACCTTGGCGCCTTTGGCCAACGCATCTTCTATATGCTCGCGAACCTTGGCGACAGCTTTCCCATCAATCAGCGGCCCAAGGGTGACGCCATTGGTAAAACCATCGCCAATCTTCAGCGCGCCGACCGATGAGGTCAGTTTGTCGACAAAGGCGTCATACACCTTGTCGTGCACATACAGGCGATTGGCGCAGACGCAGGTCTGCCCTGCATTGCGAAACTTCGATGCGAGTGCGCCTTCTACCGCAGCGTCCAGATCGGCATCGTCGAACACGATAAAGGGCGCGTTGCCGCCCAGTTCCAAAGAGACTTTCTTGATGTCGTGGGCACATTTTTCCATGATCTGGCGCCCGATCTCAGTAGACCCCGTGAAGGAAATCTTGCGCACGACCGGGTTGCTGGTCAGCTCCTCGGCAATTTCTGCAGCGGCGCCGGTGACCACTGACAGCACGCCCTTGGGAATGCCTGCCTGTTCGGCGAGGTACACCAGTGCCAATGCCGAGAACGGCGTCTGGGAGGCCGGCTTTATGACCATCGTGCAACCGGCTGCCAGCGCTGGCCCAGCTTTGCGGGTGATCATTGCGCTGGGGAAATTCCACGGTGTAATGGCAGCACAGACACCCACAGGCTGCTTGATGACCAGCAAGCGTTTGTCCGTTGCGCCCGGAATAATATCGCCGTAAACCCGCTTGCCCTCCTCTGCATACCACTCGATATAAGAAGCGGCGAAGACGATTTCACCCAGCGCCTCAGGCAGCGGCTTGCCCTGCTCCAGCGTCATGATGTGCGCCAGGTCATGCTGGTTTTCAATGATCAAGTCGTACCAGCGGCGCAACGCATTTGCGCGCGCCTTGGCCGAAAGCTCACGCCAGGCCGGCAACGCGTGCTCAGCCGCTTCGATGGCACGGCGTGTTTCAGCCTTGCCCATGCGCGGCACCTGGCCGATGGTGGCGCCCGTCGACGGGTTGCTCACCGTGATAGTGGCTTCATTGTCCGCAGCCAGCCACTCACCGTTGATAAAGGCTTGATGACGCAGGAGTTCGGGGTTGTTCAAGTTCATTGCAGGTTCTCCGTTACGCGACGCTTGGTCGCCCCTTCAACACTGACAGCCTTGAATTTGAAGCCCCGGTAGTCATCCTTCTTGACCGCAGCCAATTGTTCGCTGAACGCGCCCAAGCCACCCATATAGAAATAAACCTTGTTGCTTTTGCCGGGGATATTGGCGCCAAAGATCCACGAGTCGGTCTTCGCGAACAGCGTCTGATCAGCAATGTCCTGGCAGGTCTTGCCCCACTCCTGCTCGCTTTGCGCAGACGGTTCCACGCAGGCAAGTTCGTTCTGCTCCATAAAGCCAACCAGATCGGAGACCCACTCCACTTCGGTTTCAATCGTCGGTGGAAGATTGGTAAACGGACCGTTGGGCCCCAGGATCATGAACATATTCGGGAATTTGGCGGTGGCCACCGACAGATAGCTGGAGGGACCGTCAGCCCAGTGATCCTTCATCGAGGTGTTGTCGCGCCCACGGATATCGATGCGCTTGTAGTTACCGTCCACGGCATCAAAACCGGTGGCAAACACCAGCACATCCAGTTCGTGTTCGACGCCATCTGCGGTGCGAATACCCTTGGCAGTGATTTCTTCGATCGGGTTGGCCTTGACGTCCACCAGCGACACGTTGGAGCGGTTGAAGGTGGCGTAGTAACCGCTGTCGCACAGTGGGCGCTTGGCGTAGAGATCGCGGGGCATCAACTTGCGGGCTGTTTCCGGATCCTTGACGATCTCGGCGATCTTCTCGCGAACGAAATTTTGCGCCTCGATGTTGGCCTCTTCACTGGTGGCGATATCGTTAAAGGTCTGGAACATGTAGCGGAAACCACCGCCGCCGTCCCAGGCGCGCTGGAAGATGGCTTTGCGTTCAGTTGCATCGACACTCATGGTGGGAATGTCGCTTTCAGGGAAGCCGAACGCCAGGCGTGACGACCGCACCTCCTGCCAGATGGCGTCGTAATTGCGCTTGATGTCGTCGACGTAGTCGCGACTGACTGGGCCGTTGCCCACCGGCACGGTGTACTGCGCAGAGCGTTGGAACACGGTGAGGTGGCCGACTGTCGGTGCGATGGCGGTAATAACCTGGCAACCTGTAGAGCCCGTACCGATCACACCTACGCGCTTGCCTTCCAGCACTGCGTCGGCCGGCCAGTTCGCCGTGTGGTACATGCTCCCCTTGAACTGATCGAGGCCTTTGATCTTGGGTACATTCGTTGCGGACAACAGGCCCAGCGCGGTTACCAGATATTTGGCGCTGTATTGATGACCGTCATCGGCCGTGACCAACCAGCGACTGCTCTGCTCGTCGAACACGGCAGCGGTGATACCTGTCTCTAGTTGGATATCGCGTCGCAGGTCGTGGCGATCCACGGCGTGGTTCAGGTAGGACAGGATCTGTGGCTGGGTCAGGTAGCGCGTGGTGATGTCCCATTCCTGGCAGAGCTCACGGTCCCAGGAGAAGCAATAGACGAACGACTCACTGTCGGATAACGCGCCGGGGTATCGGTTCCAGAACCAGGTACCGCCGATGCCACCGGCCTTGTCGAAGGCGCGCACTTTCAAGCCCAATTCATCGCGCAATTTCTTGAGCATGTAAATGCCGCCAAAACCTGCGCCGATCACAATGGCGTCGTAGTTGATAACGTCGGTGCCAACGGAACGTTTGGCCAGAACTGTAGTTGTCATTATGTTCTCCTGTTTCGATCAATGCGCCTGCTGACTTCACTCAAAAACAAAGCTGCAGGCAAGCCGTATCCGCTCCCCTGAATCAGGATCCAGGGGACAGAAACTTGAAAAATGAACGGGGCAGTTAGAGCGAGAAGCCGCCATCAACAGCAATCGCCTGCCCGGTAACGTGTGGCGCGCACGCCAGGTAAACGGCCAATTGGCCCATGTCTTCCACTGTTTGCGCTTCCCCCTGAGGCAGCAGGCTGGACTGATGCCGCTCCCAGGATTGCACTTCGGTTTCGCCGGGTTGCGCCCAGCGCGCGGAAAGCCCCTCATCACCGCGCCACATACCGGTGCCCACCACGCCAGGGCAAAGGGCGTTAACCGTGATGCCTTCGCGGGCAACTTCCTTGGCAAAAGCGTTGGTGAAACCGATCACCGCAAATTTCGAGGCGCTGTAGTGAGAGAGATCTGGGAAACCGACTTTGCCGGCAATCGAGGCCAAGTTGATGATGCGGCCGAAGCTATGTTCGCGCATCAGTTTGAGTTCGGCCTGGCAGCAGAGGAATACACCACGGGCGTTGATGTTCATGATGCGGTCCCACTCGCTGACGGCCAGCTCTTCGACCCGACCGAGGCTGACCACGCCCGCGTTGTTGACCGCCACATCCAGGCGGCCAAATTGCGCCCTGACCTGCTCGATCAAACTCGCGACACTTTCGGGTTTGCTGACATCAACCTGCAGGGCCACAGCCCTGCGACCCAGGGCCTGGACCAAGGCGGCAGCCTCTTGTGCGATCCCCAGGTCGTAATCGGCCAGTACCAGGTCTGCGCCGGCCTGGGCCAGGCTCAGCGCAATGCCCTGGCCAATGCCACGACCAGCGCCTGTTACCAGGGCAACCTTGCCGTTCAGGGAGAAATTCACAGCGTTGAATTCGCTCATGTACTGCCTCTGTCGTTATTGTTGTTGGGATGCGACCGTTCGACGCGGCCTGCTGAGACTGACAGAGCAAGTCGGATGCCAATACCTTGAAATTCGGCCGCAACCCACAGAATAGAGGGCTCAACGCGTGATTGGACGCAGCCCCCAGGCCATCACCGCAAGACATAACCGCTCGTGTCTCCTGTGGAACGCTGCGACTATTGAGCGGTTATGTCTCACCGACACCGGCTGACGGATTCCGCTTGTAGGGATTGGCCAAGCCGCCTTTAATGGCCATTAACAGAAAAATAAGATCCAACCTTCGGAGGTACCATGTCCTCTGGTTTTTCGAAGACTCATGTGGAACACGTGAGTCGTGTACTGCGTACTGCCCAGAATGCCCCGACGCTGCCGGTGCCCAACGCCATCCTCGACTCCTGGCGTCGCTCGGTTCAGCATTACAAGCTCGACCCGGGCTCCCTACAGGGGCCCAGGGTGCTGGAGGCTCACCAGATCAACGAGCACCGCCAGCGAGTGGACGATTTCCTGCATTTGGCCGGTGATGAAATGTCGCGGCTGCACGGTCGCGTTCGCGATGCCGACTACTGTGTGATGCTCACCGATACGCTGGGATGTACCGTCGACTACCGGATCGACTCGGCCCTGCGCGGCGAGTACCGCCGCTCCGGAATGGACGTCGGCACCTGCTGGTCGGAGAAAGAAGAAGGCACGACAGCCGTTAGCGCGGTGTTGATCGACAAGCTGCCGGTCACCGTGCACAAGCTTGATCACTTCCGTGCGGCGTTCATTGGCAATACCTGCTCTGCGGCGCCGATATTTTCACCCAGCGGCGAGATTCTTGCGGTATTGGACGTTTCTTCAGTGCGTGCTCCCGATGACAGGCGCAGCCAGCATTTGATTCGTCAGATGGTCATTCAAAGCGCTACCGAACTCGAAAATGCGTACTTCATGTACAGCACCCAAGATCTATGGGTATTACGGGCACACCCTCTGCCAGGCTACGTCGACAGTCAACCGCAATGCCTGTTCGCCTGGGACCGGGATGGCCGCATCGAAGCTCTCAACCCCGCAGCACGGCGACTGCTGTTACAGCGTCGTGGCCGAATTCCCGCGCATATTGACGAAGCCTTCGCCTCAGCAAAGCTTCCCGCTGCCGGCGACGACAATATCCACTTTTTGCCGTCGATGGGGTTGCACGTGCGCCTCAGGGCGCCCCGCCGCCCCATCAGCGCCCCAATGGCCAGCAGCCCGGCCTCAGCGCTGGACCCCAAGGTTGCGCAGGCGATGGAGCTGGCGGTACGCGTCAAGGATCGCGGTTTGCCTGTGCTGATCCACGGTGAGACCGGGGCAGGCAAAGAGTTTTTTGCCCTGCAACTGCATGCCGCGAGCAAGCGTCGCGAAAAGCCCTTTGTCGCAGTGAATTGCGCAGCGATCCCCGAAAGCTTGATAGAGAGTGAATTGTTCGGTTATGCCGCTGGCGCTTTTACCGGCGCGTCGACCAAAGGCATGCGCGGTCTGTTGCAGCAGGCCGACGGCGGCACGTTGTTTCTTGATGAAATCGGCGACATGCCCTTGGCCCTGCAAACCCGCCTGTTGCGAGTACTCAGTGAAGGCGAAGTGGCACCGTTGGGCGGTGCGCGCGCCCAGGCCATCGATATTCAGGTGATTTGTGCCAGCCACCGCGATATTGCCACGCTGGTTGAAGCCGGAAGCTTTCGTGAAGACCTGTTTTTCCGCCTGAGTGGCGCACGTTTCGATATTCCCCCGCTACGCGAGCGCAAAGACAAACTGGCGTTGATCAACACACTGTTAGACGACGAGTGCGAGCGCTCGGGCGAGCGCGTAGAACTGAGCGAGTCTGCGTTGGAGATGCTGTTGAATTACAGCTGGCCCGGCAATATGCGACAACTGCACCACGCGCTGCGATACGCGTGTGCCGTGTGTAAAAGCCCGGTGATCGGAGTAGATGATCTACCCGTGACACTCGGTGCGAGTGCGCCGGTGAAGGGCCAGGAGACTGTCAGTGGCAGCCCGGAACGCCAGACGTTGATCGACACGCTCGTGCGCAACCGCTGGAAACCACTGCTGGCCGCACGGGAACTGGGGATTTCCCGTGCAACGCTGTACCGCAAAGTGAACCTGCATGGCATCACCATGCCCGGCAAGGGTTCGTACGACTGAACCTGCGGCAGACGAGCTACGTGCTCGCCTGCCGATGGCTCCTTACACGGCCTGCTGCAACGCAGGTACGGCTTCGAACAAGTCCGCCACCAGGCCGTAGTCAGCCACCTGGAAGATCGGTGCTTCTTCGTCCTTGTTGATCGCAACGATCACTTTGGAGTCTTTCATACCGGCCAAGTGCTGGATCGCGCCGGAGATACCGACCGCGATGTACAGCTGTGGCGCAACGATTTTGCCGGTCTGGCCGACCTGCATGTCGTTGGGTACGAAACCTGCGTCGACAGCCGCGCGGGACGCGCCGACCGCAGCGCCGAGCTTGTCGGCCAGGGCGTACAGGTGCTTGAAGTTGTCACCGTTCTGCATGCCACGGCCGCCGGAAACGACGATCTTGGCAGCGGTCAGCTCAGGGCGGTCCGACTTGGCCAGCTCTTCGCCAACGAAGCTGGAAGTACCAGCGTCATGGGCAGCAGCGACGGCTTCAACGGCAGCCGAACCACCTTCAGCAGCAACCGGGTCGAAACCGGTGGCACGCACGGTGATCACTTTGATCGCGGCGGTCGATTGCACGGTGGCAATGGCGTTACCGGCGTAGATCGGGCGCTTGAAGGTGTCGGCGCTTTCTACCGAAACGATCTCGGAGATCTGGTCAACGTCCAGCTGCGCGGCAACGCGTGGCAGGATGTTTTTGCCGTTGGAAGTGGCGGCAGCCAGGATGTGGCTGTAGCCGGCGCCCAGCTCTGCAACGAGCGGTGCTACGTTTTCCGGCAACTGGTGAGCGTACGCGGCGTTTTCGGCCAACAGTACTTTGCTCACGCCAGCGATTTTCGCAGCGGCTTCAGCCACGGCGCCTGCGCCTTGGCCGGCAACCAGCACGTGAATATCGCCACCGATTTTAGCGGCAGCCGCCACGGTGTTCAGGGTGGCCGAGGCCACGACCTTGTTGTCGTGTTCAGCGATTACCAAGATAGTCATGGTTAGATCACCTTCGCTTCGTTTTTCAGTTTCTCGACCAGTTCAGCCACCGACTTGACCTTGATGCCCGCGCTGCGAGCAGCGGGTGCTTCAACCTTGACGGTCTTGTTGGTGGAGGCAGTGGAAACGCCCAAAGCTTCAGGAGTAAGCGACTCAAGCGGCTTCTTCTTGGCTTTCATGATGTTTGGCAGGGACGCGTAGCGCGGCTCGTTCAAACGCAGGTCGGTGGTGACGATGGCCGGCAGTTTCAACGAAACAGTTTGCGCGCCGCCGTCGATTTCACGGGTCACAGCCACGCTGTCGCCGCTCACTTCAACCTTGGAGGCGAAGGTGCCCTGGCCGTAACCGGTCAGTGCAGCCAGCATCTGGCCAGTCTGGTTGTTTTCGCTGTCGATGGCTTGTTTGCCGAGGATCACCAGCTGAGGCTGTTCCTTGTCGACAACAGCCTTGAGCAGCTTGGCCACGGCCAGGGAAGTCAGGTTTTCAGCGGATTCGACCAGGATGGCGCGGTCGGCACCCAGGGCCAGGGCGGTACGCAGCTGCTCTTGGGCAGTGGTAGGGCCGATGGAAACCACGACGATTTCAGTCGCAATACCTTTCTCTTTCAGGCGTACGGCCTCTTCCACGGCGATTTCGCAGAAAGGGTTCATCGACATCTTGACGTTGGCAAGGTCGACGCCGGTATTGTCCGCCTTGACGCGAACTTTGACGTTGTAGTCGACCACCCGCTTGATGGCTACCAGGACTTTCATGAATTACTCCATAACAACTTAGTGAACCCGATACGCCACCGGCATACCGGGAAAAAAGATCAGCGCTCGCCCAATTGCTCGATCACGCCACTGGCCTTCAACTGCGCCAATCGCTCGTCATCCAGCCCGAGCTGACGCTTGAGCACTTCATCCGTGTGCTCACCCAGCATCGGCGCCGGGCGCAGGTATTCCACCGGTGTACCGGACATCTTGATCGGGCTGCCGACTGTCACGAAGTCCGCTTTTAAGGGATGTGGAATCGTCACCAGCATATTGCGCGCCTTGACCTGAGGTTCATCCAGGGCCTGGGCGATACTGTTGATCGCGCCGATCGGCACGCCACGCGGATGGACTCGGTCAATCCACTCCTGCGCACGCCCCTCGATGAAGTGCCCTGACAAGATCTCAATAATCGCTTCGCGATTGGCCACACGGTCGGCATTACGCGTAAAGCGTGGGTCCTCCGGCAGGTGACCAAGGCCGATGGCGTCGCACAGCGCGACAAATTGCGAGTCGTTGCCACAGGCGATGATGAAGTCCTGGTCGCTGGCACGAAACACCTGATACGGCACGATATTGGCGTGAGCATTGCCGTAGCGCCCCGGTGGTTTGCCCGAGGCTAGGTAGTTCTGGCTCTGATTGCACAAGGTAGCAACCTGCACGTCCAGCAGCGCCATATCGATGTGTTGGCCTACACCGGTTTTTTCCCGGCTGAGCAAAGCCGCCTGGATGGCAACCGTGGAATACAGGCCGGTCATTAGATCGGAGAAGGCCACGCCAACCTTCTGGGGGCCGCCGCCAGGCAAGTCATCACGCTCACCGGTAATACTCATCAGCCCGCCAATGCCCTGCACAATGAAGTCGTAACCCGGTTCGGCCGCGCGCGGGCCAGTCTGCCCAAAGCCTGTGACGGAGCAGTACACCAGCCGAGGGTTCAACAGCGACAGCGAGGCATAATCCAACCCGTATTTGGCCAGGGATCCCGCCTTGTAGTTCTCGATCAGCACATCACAATCGGTCGCCAGCGCTCGCACCAATTCCTGCCCTTGCGGGCTGGCCAGGTTCAGCGCGACGGATAACTTGCCGCGATTGGTCGATTGGTAATACGACGCTTCAGTGGTCAACTCCTCGCTCTGGCCTTTCATCCAGGGCGGGCCCCAACCACGGGTATCGTCGCCCACGCCCGGCCGTTCGACCTTGATCACTTCTGCGCCCAGATCGGCCAGTGTTTGCCCGCACCAGGGGCCGGCAAGCACACGGCTCAAGTCGAGTACGCGGTATCCAGTCAAAGCACCCATGTTATTTCACCTTTGCTTGAGCGATTACACACGCTCGATGACCATCGCCAGCCCTTGGCCGACCCCGATACACAGACTCACCACGGCATAGCGCTTACCGCTGCGCTGCAAGGCTCGCGCAGCGCTCAGCGCCAGACGCGCACCGGAGGCGCCCAAGGGGTGACCCACCGCAATCGCGCCGCCATTGGGGTTGACGCGAGGATCGTCAAACGCCACGCCAAGCCCTTTGAGGCAACCCAGCACCTGGCTGGCAAATGCTTCGTTGATTTCGATGATGTCCATGTCCGCCAACGTCAGGTCAGCGCGGGCCAGTGCTTTATTGATTGCCTCCACCGGGCCCACGCCCATGATACGAGGGGCGACGCCAGCAGCCGCGCTCGACAGGATACGCACCATGGGCACCAAACCGTGGCGCTCGCCGGCCGCACGCGTGCCGATCAACAATGCTGCCGCGCCGTCGTTAACACCGGATGCATTGCCGGCGGTGACGACGCCACCCTCATGCAGAGGGCGCAGGAGGCTCAACGCCGCGAGGTCGGACTGCGGGCGCGGGTGTTCGTCGTGCTCCACAAGGTTGGGCGGCGTTTTACGGCCCGTGGGCACGCTGACGGCCAGTATTTCATCGTCGAAGAATCCACTTTCGCGCGCGACTTCGTAATTGGCCTGTGAACGAGCTGCAAAAACGTCAGCTTGCTCACGGTCGATGCCATATTCCTGCGCCACGTTGTCGCCGGTCTGCGGCATGGTGTCGTTACCAAACTCCGCCACAATTTTCGGGTTCGGGAAACGCGCGCCGATGGTGCTGTCGTAGACGGTAAAATCCCGGCTGTAGGCCGCCTCGGCCTTGGCCATGACGAAGGGCGCGCGCGACATGCTCTCCACCCCACCCGCCACAAACAGTTCACCTTCTTGGCAAGTGACTGCGCGTGCGGCATCAATCACTGCTGCCAGCCCGCTGGCGCACAAACGGTTGATCGTCTGCCCAGGCACAGTCACGGGCAGCCCGGCAAGCAGCGCCGCGTGACGTGCAATATTGCGGCTGTCCTCACCGGCCTGATTGGTATTGCCGAGAATCACGTCCTCAATAGCGTCGCCAGGGATGGCGTTGCGCGCGAGCAGTTCCCGAATCACGTGAGCCGCGAGGTCGTCAGGCCGTACCGGCGCGAGTGCGCCCGCATGACGACCAAAAGGCGTACGTAACCCCGCAAAAATATAAGCATCGAGCATGGCAGTTTCCTAAGCGTTGATAGATCAGGTCAATGTCGGTTCTGGGTGGCACAGCGATAAGCCCAGTGCCGCGCGACGGCGCAGCCAGGGGCCGGGCCGATAACGCGGGTCACCGGTCAGTTCAGTCATGCGTTCGAGAATGGTCAGCAAACGCTGCGCCCCGACACTGTCGCCCCAGGCCAACGGGCCCTGCGGGTAACCCAGCCCACGACGTACGCCTTCATCCAGGTCTTCGACGCTGGCTATGCGCTGTTGGACGATATCGCCCGCCAGGTTGACGATCATCGCCAGCACCCGCTGAGCGACAAAGCCAACACTGTCATTGATCACGCTGACGCCCACACCGTCGCGAGACAGCAGCGCATGGGCGGCGTGGCGCATATCGATGCGGGTTGCCGGTGTGAGCATGAGCGTGCGATAGCGCGTGCAATCCAGCAGCGGGTCAATACAGACCGTGCGCGCCGGGTCTACGCCAAAACGTCGCGCCGCGCTGGTTGCGTCCACACCATAGGGCGCCAACAGGCAAAGCGCAGCGTCGGAAGGTGCGCTGCCCCGCTCTACCTCGGCGCCCAATCGTTCCAGCAATACGCTGAGGCTGGCAAGGTCGGCATCGTTTTCGGCACCCAACCAAACCGGTGGCATAGCCTCCACGACGGGCACTGGCTGGGGCTGCGGAGCGTCGACCATTTGGCCATTGGCATAGCGGTAAAAACCACGCCCCACCTTACGCCCCACGTAGCCAGCCTCAAGCATCTGGCGGGTCAGCGCGGCGGGCCGATAACGGGGTTCCTGGTAAAACTGGTTATAAATCGACTCGATCACTGGGTGGGAGACATCCAGCGCGGTCAGGTCGAACAGCTCCAAGGGGCCCATGCGAAAACCCAGGCCTTCACGCAGAATACGATCAATCTCGGCTGGCTCGGTTACGCCCTCCTTGAGTATCTGCAAGGCTTCGGTGCTGTAGGCGCGCCCTGCGTGATTGATGATAAAGCCAGGGGTGTCTTTTGCGCGAATCCCGCGGTGCCCCATGCGCGCGGCCAATGCCTGCAGGTTGTCACCGACGCGAGGATCACTGGCTAGGCCATCAATGACCTCCACCACTTTCATCAGCGGCACCGGATTGAAAAAGTGAAACCCCGCCACACGTTCAGGCCTACGGCACTCGCGAGCGATGCTGGTGACCGAGAGCGAAGATGTATTGGTGGCGAGAATACAATCGTCGGGAACGACCGCCTCAAGCTGGGCGAGCAAGGCTTGCTTGGCATCGAGGCGTTCAATGATGGCTTCGACCACCACGTCAACGTCGCTGAGATCAGTCAATGCGCTGGCAACACTCAGGCGATCAAGGGTTGCCTGGGCATCACCGGACGAGATTTTTCCTTTGGCCACCAAGGTGTCCAGGGTCTGTTGCAGGTTTGCGCGAGCGGTCTGCGCGGCGCCTTCACGATTGTCGAACAGCATAACCTCAAGACCGGCCTGGGCCGCAATCTGAGCAATGCCCGTTCCCATGACACCTGCGCCCACAACAGCCATCCGTTGGATTTCACGTGTCATGGGTCATTCTCCAGTGAAGGTTGCTGTGCGTTTTTCAAGGAACGCATTGGCGCCTTCCTTTTGATCCTTGGAATCGAACAGCATCTGAAACGCTTTGCGCTCCAATGCCAGTGCGCTCTCCAGAGGCAGATCAGCACCGAGCAGCATGACTTCTTTGATCTGCGCGACGGCCAGAGGGGGCAACGCGGCTATTTGCGCGGCCAATTCGAGGGCTCGGGGCAATGTGAGCTCATCACTGACCACTTCGCTGACCATGCCCATGGCGAGCGCCTCGGGTGCGGGCACCAGGCATCCGGTCAACGCGATCCGCATCGCCTGGAATTTGCCGACAGCGCGGATCAGCCGTTGAGTGCCGCCAGCTCCCGGCATCAGGCCAAGCTTGACTTCGGGTTGACCGAAGCGCGCCGATTGACCTGCAACAATGATGTCGCAGTGCATCGCCAATTCGCAGCCGCCGCCCAGGGCAAACCCATTCACGGCGGCAATGATCGGTTTGGGGCATCGAGCGATAGCGTCCCACAGGCGTTCCGTATGACGAAGATACATCTCGACAGGGCTGGCCTGAGCAAACTCGCGAATGTCGGCGCCAGCCACGAAGCACATCTCGCCGCCGGTGAGGACGACGGAGCGCACGCGGTCATTCTCCGCCAGGCCGTGAAAGATATCCGCCAGTTGGTGGCGCACGGCGCTGTTAAGCGCGTTCTTGACTTGGGGCCGCTCAATGCGCACGACTGCGACTGCATTGTCTTGTAGGTGCAGATGCACGACGGGCTCTGGATGGGAGTTCATATCGACCTCTTATTATTGTTTCGTCAGACGAAACTGGATTCCGTAAATACGATCAATCATAGGTATCCTTACAAAGGCCTGTAAACAGGAAAAGCTAAATCCTTCTTGAACCCCTTTATTTACTTACGCTTAACAACTTAAAAGATGCCCATTGGTTTTCGTGACTTCAGCGAATATAATTTCGCCTAGCGAAACTGAATTTTATTTTCTTGCATTTTTTTAAAGTGAGGTTCTACCATGGCTCGCATCAAGGCAGATCAACAGGCCGCCGACACGACAACCGGAGCGGACGAAATCGGGTTACTGAAGATGGGCATGCTTGACCCCTCCAGTGCATTGAGCGACGACGAAAACAGCGGGCAGTTTGTGACAGCGCTGGCACGCGGGCTGGAGTTGATGCGGTGCTTTACGCCGCGCGACAACGTGTTGGGCAATCAGGATCTGGCACGTATGACAGGCCTGCCTAAACCGACCGTGACACGGCTGACCAATACATTGATGCGTCTGGGTTGCCTCAAACGTGAAGTGCATTCTGGCAAATATCAGTTGGATGTCGGCGTGTTGGGTTTTGGCTACGCAATGCTGTCGAACCTGGCGATACGCACGGTGGCCCATCCATTGATGGAAGAGCTGGCCAACCATGCCCAGGCGGCCGTTGCCATGGCCTCCCGCGATCGCCTGCAGATGGTGTACCTGGATGTAGTTCAAGGTCAGGGCAACATGACCATGCGCCGCCAGACCGGCAGTTACTTGCCACTGGCACAGAGCTCGGTAGGCCGCGCTTGCCTGGCGGCAATGCCCGAAACCGAGCGGGAGTTTTTGCTCGACCACATCCGCCAGCGTGAATCGGAGCAGTGGCCAACCATTCGCAAGGGGCTGGACCGGGCATTCAGGGATTACACCGACTATGGCTTTTGCCTGTCGATCGGCGAGTGGCATCGCGACGTTAATTCGGTAGCGGTACCGCTGTTGCATCCGCAGTACGGGTTGCTGACGTTCAACTGCGGCGGGCCGAGTTTTCAGCTGCCGCGTGAACGACTGATGGACGATATCGGGCCGCGCCTGATCAACATGGTTAACAACATTGGCGCCGCTGCTCGCTGACGCAACGGAGTAACGGCGCCCTAATAAAAGAACCGCTCGCCTGCGAGCGTTAGGAGCGCACATGATCCGTGATACCGAAACCCTGCAGATTTTGCTGGATTCACTTCGTCAGTTTGTCGGCGAAGTGCTGATCCCTCGCGAAAACGAGGTGGCTGACACCGACACAATCCCCCAGGACATCGTCGAGCAAATGCAAGCCATGGGGCTGTTTGGTCTGACGCTGCCGGAGGAATTTGGTGGGCTGGGCGTCACGATGGAAGAAGAGGTGAATATTGCCTTTGAGCTGGGGCATACCTCGCCAGCATTTCGCTCCTACATCGGTACTAACAACGGGATCGGTTCCATCGGCATCCTGCTGGACGGTACCGAAGAACAGAAACAACACTACCTGCCCAAGCTTGCCAGCGGTGAACTGCTGAGCTCCTTCTGCCTGACCGAGCCCGATGCGGGCTCCGACGCTGCCTCGCTGAAAACCAGCGCCGTACGCGACGGTGACAGCTATATCCTCAATGGCACCAAGCGTTTTATCACTAATGCTCCGCATGCTGGCATCTACACCGTCATGGCGCGCACCAGCACTGAAATCAAGGGCGCAGGCGGCATCAGCGCATTCATTGTCGAGCGCGGCACGCCCGGTGTTTCCCTGGGCAAACCCGACCACAAAATGGGCCACAAAGGCGCCCATACGTGCGATGTAATCTTCGAGAATGCCCGCGTGCCCGCCAGCCAATTGATCGGTGGCGTTGAAGGCGTAGGCTTCAAGACCGCGATGAAGGTCCTCGACAAGGGTCGCCTGCATATCGCCGCACTGAGCGTGGGCGCCGCAGAGCGGATGCTGGACGACGCCTTGCGCTACGCATTGGAGCGCAAACAGTTCGGCAAACCTATCGCCGAATTCCAGTTGATCCAGGCGATGTTGGCGGACAGCAAGGCCGAAATCTACGCCAGCCGCTGCATGGTGCTGGATGCCGCACGCAAGCGCGACGATGGGCATAACGTCAGCACCGAAGCCTCGTGCGCCAAGATGTTCGCCACAGAAATGTGCGGCCGGGTCGCCGACCGTTGCGTGCAGATCCACGGCGGCGCCGGCTATGTCAGTGAATACGCCATCGAGCGCTTTTACCGGGATGTACGCCTGTTCCGTATCTATGAAGGCACTACCCAGATACAGCAGATCGTTATCGCGCGAAACATGATCCGCGCTGCTCAAGGCTAAGGCCTCGAACGCAACTTACAGCTCTAGAACCACCCATAAATACAATAAGGTCACTCTATGGACGCTGCTGCTCAGGCAGGCGCGACTGCGCACGCCAAATCCAGTACTTGGGTACTGGTCTTCATTTTTTGCTTTCTCGGTTTATTGATTGACGGCGCGGATTTGATGCTGCTGTCCTACAGCCTAAACAGCCTCAAGACAGAATTCGGCCTGACGAATGTTGAAGCTGGCAGCTTGGGTAGCTTCACCCTGGCCGGCATGGCACTTGGCGGGATCTACGGCGGCTGGGCCTGCGACAGGTTCGGCCGAGTGAAAACTGTAGTCTGGAGTATCTTGCTATTCTCCGTGGGCACTGCAGCCCTGGGGCTCACCCATAGTTACTGGCAGTTCGCGCTTATCCGCTTTCTTGCCTCACTGGGGATCGGCGCGCTGTACGTCGCTTGTAACACGCTGATGTCCGAGTACGTCCCTACCCGCTACCGCACGACGGTACTCGGCACCCTGCAAGCCGGCTGGTCTGTCGGCTACATCGTTGCGACCCTGTTGGCCGGTTGGATATTGCCGATTCATGGCTGGCGCTGGCTGTTCTACATCGCGATTATCCCAGTAGTTCTGGCGTTGGTAATGCAACGTTTCGTACCGGAACCCCAGGCTTGGATCAACGCCCAGGCCGAACGCGCCAAGAATAAACTTGCCGGTATACGCACCGGTTCAGCCATGAAGCGCGACAGCATGTACACCCAGATTTTCAGCGATCCGCAGGCGCGTCGGATGTTCATCTGCTGGGCCCTGACGGCCGGCTTCCTGCAGTTCGGTTACTACGGCGTGAATAACTGGATGCCGACTTACCTGGAAAGCGAATTGGGCATGAACCTCAAGTCGATGACCGGCTACATGGTCGGCACCTATACCGCGATGATCCTCGGTAAAATCCTCGCCGGTATGGCGGCCGACCGTATCGGGCGCAGAACCGTATTCGCCTTTGGCGCACTGGGTACGGCGGTGTTCCTGCCAGTCATCGTGTTGTTCCAGAGCCAGGAAAACATCCTCTGGATGTTGGTGGTGTTCGGCTTTTTGTATGGCATTCCGTATGGTGTGAATGCAACGTACATGACTGAAAGCTTCGAGGCGAAATTACGCGGCTCTGCGGTAGGCGGTGCCTATAACATTGGCCGCTTGGGTGCCGCAGTGGCGCCTGCCGCGATAGGGTTCCTGGCGTCACATGGCTCAATTGGCGTGGGATTCTTGGTGATGGGTGCGGCTTACTTTATTTGCGGCGTGATACCGGCGCTGTTTATCCGGGATAAGCAGTTCGATCCGCAGAAGCAATAAACCTGGGATAGGAATCCCCAGGTTGCCAAATTCCTGTGCTCCGCACGCAGTTACCGCATAAGGCCGAAACCAACCCGCTCCGACTAGGCTTGGTGCACCTCACCGCTCATGCCAGCGCCATCGTTGAAGGCCCAGCGGTCCCCCAAGCCCCACCGGCACACAGTGGTTGCGCATCTTGCGGATGGGCGTGATGCCCGAGACTATGTTCGAGCATGGGCATTGGGCGCCACCACACCGCTGGCCGCTGTGGAAGTGGCTGATTAAACTTTCCTCTCAAACAACCATAGACTTATTTACGCGAAGAAGCCTCAAACCCACACTGACGCCCAAACGAAATACATTGATCCAGGCACTGCCAGACTTGAGGCCGTTGGAAATCGCCGTTCGCGATCGCTTGTACCCCGCTGCGAATGGGGGCAAAACTGGGGGCATAATTCGAGCTTTTCACGCTATAACTACCGTGCTAGAGCCATGTCAAAATGTTTTTTGGCCATCTCGCGAGCCAGCTTAACGCTCGGCAGTTAGATCTGGCGGTTGTGTTCCAAGCCGATGCCGGAAGGCGATGGCACGTCACTCCGTTGCTCGACGAAAAGCTGTTTGTCATAGCAGTCCCGACTCTGCTTGATATCCCTGAAGGCGATACCGTGCAAATTGATCAACTCGGGCATGTACCGTTGGTTATGCCGAGTGCACAGCACGGATTACGCACTAGCATAATCATGGCGTTTGAGCGCAGTGAAACCGTTCCTCACATCGTGATGGAGATCGATGGGCTAGCGACGCTGATGCAAGCAGTCAAAGCTGGACATGCAGCGACAATACAGCCTGGTGCCGCCGCCGCTCGCTTAGGGGATGCGGAACTTCGCATGGTCGAAATCTCTGACGACCATGTGGGGCGCCGCAACTTCCTAGCCAGCCTTTCGGACGACGAGCTGTCCCCTGCTGCGTTAGCCACGCGCGTCGTTCTTCTTGAGGTCAGCCGTGAGCTAGTGAATATGCACCTTTGGCCGGGGGCAAGCCTTCCCGGAGGAAGAGTACTGGCAGGATTTGCTGAAGGTCACCGGCGGGATCACGAATGAAAAACTTGCCCGACTCACGATCCTTGCATCTTCCAACTGCCGAGACTGGATGCGCTCCCAAGGCGTTCACTTCCAGGCGCCGCTCTCCGGCGCGCTCCATGTTGCAAGGACAAATGCCTTTTTCATGGGCGGTGGCAAAGCCTTGGTCAATGCTTATTTCCGAAGCGCTGAGCGAATAGGCGTTCAGATTCGCTATAACGCCCAGGTCACCGATATCGAGCTCAAGGACGGAAAGTTCATTGCTGCACATATCCCTGAACGCGTGGTGGATGACGAGCATCTGCCGGCTGAACGGATCGAGGCCAAGTCCTGTGTGCTCGCTGCTGGCGGTTTTGAATCCAACCGTGAATGGTTGCGAGAAGCCTGGGGCCAGAACGAACGGGGTGAATGGCCCTCCGATAACTTTTTGATTCGCGGCACGCGTTTCAATACCGGAGTGCTACTTAAACGCATGATAGCGCTGGGCGCGGATGTCATCGGTGACCCGACTCAAGCCCACATGGTTGCGATTGATGCGCGGGCTCCTCTCTACGATGGAGGGATATGCACCCGTATCGACTGTGTGTCTCTTGGGGTCGTAGTCAATCGGGAAGGTGAGCGCTTCTACGATGAAGGCGAGGATTTCTGGCCCAAACGTTATGCCATCTGGGGTCGACTGGTCGCAGGGCAGCCCGGTCAGCAAGCGTATTCAATCATCGACCAGCAAGCTATAGGCAGATTCATGCCACCTGTGTTTCCAGGCACCACCGCTAACACACTGGCAGAGCTTGCCCGGAAACTGAACCTGCCCGTCGAGACCTTCGTTAAGACAGTGGAAGATTTCAATCAGGCATGCCAGGCAGGGACATTCGATCATACCGCGCTCGATGACTGCCACACTGAGGGCCTAACCCCTGCGAAGACCCACTGGGCGCGCCCTCTAGTTAACCCCCCTTTCTATGCATATCCGCTCAAGCCGGGAGTTACGTTCACATACTTGGGACTGGCGACTGACGAAACCTCTGCCGTTCATTTCAACGGCAAGCCTAGCCCCAACTTGTTCGTCGCAGGGGAGATGATGGCTGGGAACGTACTGGGAAAAGGTTACACAGCCGGGATTGGCATGGCCATCGGCACTGCTTTCGGTCGCGTTGCCGGGGTCCAAGCCGCAGCCAGCGCAGACATTGCTTCCAAATCAGAGACAGGGGGATCTCGATATGCAGCTTTATGATCCCAAAACTGCCAACCCGTTGATTCCGGTTCTAAATGTCGATGAGACTGAAGTTCAGCGACAAATGACCATTTGCAACTCGTGCCGTTATTGCGAAGGGTTTTGCGCAGTTTTTCCAGCCATGACGCGCCGCCTGGCGTTTGGGCAAGCAGACATCCATTACTTGGCCAACTTGTGTCACAACTGCGGCGCATGCTTGCATTCTTGTCAGTACGCAGCCCCGCACGAGTTTGCGGTCAATGTTCCCAAAGCCATGGCCAAGGTGAGGGTCGATACCTATGGGGAATACGCGTGGCCTAGACCATTTGGCCAGCTTTATCAGCGTAATGGGCTGACCCTCGCTGTAGCCTCGGGTATTGGCCTGGCGCTGTTTTTGTGTCTGACGCTGGCCATCATGGGCAACCTGTTCCGTGAAATGCCGGGCGGTAATTTCTACGGCATTTTCCCTCATAACACCCTTGCATTGATGTTTGGCGCCGTGTTTGGTTTCTCCATATTGGCGTTAGGGATTGGCGTGAGGCGTTTCTGGAAAAATGTGTCACCCGCCCAAGTTCCTACTTCCCTGAAGGCATCGGCAGCCATCGAGGCAACAGCCAATGTCGCTAAGCTCAAGTACCTGGACGGCGGTCATGGTGAGGGGTGCAACAACGCCGATGACAAATTCACGCTCTGGCGACGTCGCTTCCACCACTTCACGTTCTATGGCTTCCTGTTGTGCTTTGCAGCCACTTGTGTGGCCACGCTTTTCCACTACTTTCTCAACTGGTCCGCACCCTACCCTCTCTTCAGCCTTCCAGTGATTCTCGGCGTACTAGGCGGCATTGGGTTGTTGGTGGGTCCTGCAGGCTTGTTATGGTTGAACTTCCGGCGTGATCCCGAACATGGCGATGCGAACCAAAGGCCCATGGATCGTGGTTTCATAGCCCTGCTGTTTCTGGTCAGCCTTAGCGGTCTGGCTTTGCTGGCCTGGCGGGAGTTTTCAGCCATGCCGCTGCTGCTGGCGATCCACTTAGGATTCGTTATGGCCTTCTTCCTGACGATGCCTTACAGCAAATTCGCCCATGGGATTTTTCGATGTGCGGCGTTGCTTAAGTTCTCAATCGAGAAACGCCAACCAAATCCTATCAACGCCG
This sequence comes from Pseudomonas sp. GV047, assembly GCF_003058245.1. Taxonomy (NCBI): domain Bacteria; kingdom Pseudomonadati; phylum Pseudomonadota; class Gammaproteobacteria; order Pseudomonadales; family Pseudomonadaceae; genus Pseudomonas; species Pseudomonas sp. GV047. The sequence goes on from NZ_QCWA01000010.1 coordinate 76,781, forward strand.
GGAGCGATTGAATCCGGCCTTCACGATTAGAACCCGTTTTTTCACAGAAATAACTAATGCAAGGAGACGAAATTGAAAACTCTCGAGTTTCTCACCCATGCTCTCAATAGTTACGTATTGCGGAGGAAACGCTCGAGCACATTGTTGGTGATCATCACGGTGTAGATGTCTGCCTGCATGAGCCCATGCACCCATTCGCACGTGGCGGCAGTGAACACCTCGCCTCGACCTTTGTGGAAGTGCACCACCATGCCGGCCCCGCGGCTATGCATATCGATGCTGGCGTCGCTGAGGTCCGGCGCCAGGATGGAAGCACGAAACCGCGCATCGCCATCGCCGAGCATGAATGAATAGGCATCCTCGGACCGGCCATGCTCGGCATTGGTCGCCCAGCCCATGGCGAGGATTTGCAATCCGCAGGGCGCCCCGTCTGTGTAGAGCGGTTCCGGGAGGCCGTCGACGAAGGTGTATTCCAGGCCATCCACCTCATAGCCGAAGAGGTTGGCTTCGTCCGCGAACATATCCGCGTAGCCGAGGCCCGTCCCCATGAACGCCCAGTGCTTGGGCCTGAAGACTGTGTAGCCGCGCGGGCTGCGCGGCGCCATGCCTCCAAAGCTGGCGTAAATGCCTCGCAGAGCATTCACCCCGAACGTCGTTGCCCCGGGGTGATTCACCCTCGGATCTTCCCAGGCCCCCGTTAGCCGATGAGGCTCGGTAGCGGCCACAGGATCGAGCGCACCGGCGTCGTACTTGTAGGCCACCTGCCGCCGGCCTTCATCCTCCAGGCGAATCTGCCACATGAAATTGCCGGCGAAGCGCGCGACCTTGCCGCCCTCCTCGACAAAGGCGTCGACATGGTCGCGCATTTCCCGCGTCCAGTACTCGTCGTGCCCGACGAAGACGGCGCAGGCATAGCCCTCAAGCGCGTGGGGGTCGTGATGCAAATCGTCCTGGGTCAGGATATGCACCGTATAACCTTGCTGCTCGGCCCAGAGCACAAAAGGTCTCTCGTAGGAAGCCCACCCCGCCAGCGCGTAGTACTTGGCGTAGCCGTTAAGGGAGGCCCATTCGATAAACTCATAGCGCGCCGGCCCTGGCTTGCGGGGCCGGGTCGCGTTGACGCAACGTGGCGCATCGGCCGGCAGCCACACCTGCCCTCGCGCCCAGGGGCGCTGTGCCGACAGCAACGGTGAGCGGCCACGTGGCGTGCCGGGATGAACGCCAAAGTAATGATTGGCGCCGCCCCAGTCGTTATAAGCGGCCCACGTCGAGGTGGCCGCGACGAGCACCAAGGCATCGGCACGCTTGCACAGCGCCTTGACGATAAACAGATGATGCCCGAGGATGCTGTCGTCGCCGTCCCGCACTTCCACTATGTAGCCACCCTGCTCGGCATCCGCCGGAATTGACCATTGCATGAAGACAGGCCATTGGCAGCCATGCTCATAGGCACGTTCGGGTATGGGGTGGAATCGAGCGTCAAGGCTGTCGGTGGTATGCAGCGTGCGGGCGATGGCGCCATCACGATAGATCCGCAGCCGCACGTGCGGGCGGTTCGACGACAGATACAGGCAAACCGAATCACCCGGGCTATAGGCGCGACGGTCCGAGTAGCACCAGGCGGCCGCCGGGCCCGACTCGCAAGGAACTTCGACCCAGGTCTCGCGTGCGGCCTGGCGTGGGCCCGAAGTCTGGCTGACGATCACGTTGGCGCCCGGGCGTTCGCCTCGCGCAGCGGTGTTTTTGAGGTCTGTGGAATTCATTGAGTCGTACTCCTTTGATCGGCTGATTCTGCGGCTCGATCAGCCAATGTGTTTACGCTGAGCCGAGCTCCAGGCGCCTCGATGTGCGCAAGGTCGATGCCAGCCGTTTCGTCGATAAGAAACCCTGCCAGGACAGTGACTACGCCCAACCCGATGACGTAGCTGACGTACAAATAGCCAAGGTCGGCGCCGCCAAGATAGTTGTGCAGATAAGGAGCGGTGCCGCCAAAGATCGCCACCGAAACCGACGAGACCAAACCGACGCCCTGTGCCCGAGCCTGAGTTGGCACCTGCTCGGAGAGCACAGCGGGGAAAATCGCCGCGATCAACGACCAGGCGCCGAGCCCCAGCACCTGGGCCAGGAACAGCGTGTAGGGCTCAATGGTCACCATTATCGAAATGGGATAGGTCAGCACGATCACACCCAGGCCCCAGGCGATAACCATGGGCCGGCGCCCTACCCGATCGGACAACATCCCGCAGACCGGCAACCAGCACACACAGAGGATCTGCGCGAGAAGACTCGCCACATAGGCACCCGTGGCGTCCATGCCCTGGGCAATCGCCGTCGAAGCGCCGAACGTGACCCAGGCGTAATAAGTGACATTGGCGGCCGCTGCAAGCATCACGATGTTACGTGCAACGCGCACCATCTCCCCCCTGGACAGCTTGCGCGGCGGCCGCGCCAGACCCTGCTGCGCTACGAACACATGAGACTCCTTGGCACCACGGCGCAAAAACAGCGCATAAATACCGAGTACTCCACCGATGGCGAAGCCAATCCTCCAGCCGTAGTCACCCATGGCCTGCGCGCCCAGCAGCCAGGTCAGCACTGCCGCCACGGCCGTTGCCGCCATCACGCCCAGCGTCACCCCCACATACACGGAACTCGACCATAAGCCACGGTGCTTGCTTGGGGCGATCTCGGCGACATAGGTGTAGGACACCCCCGTCTCGCCACCATGGGCGAGCCCCTGCATCAGCCGGAAAAACAGCAGCGCGCCCGAGGCATACAAGCCGATGCTCTGGTAGTCAGGGATAAGCGCGATGCCCAGGCTGCTGATCGCAAGCAGCAGCATGGTGAGCACCATGATGGTCCGGCGCCCCAGTCGGTCGCTCAATCGGCCAAACAACCATCCGCCGACAGGGCGTGCGACAAAGCCAACCGCAAACACCGCAAGGGTCGCGAGCATCGCCGAGCGCGCATCGGTCTTGTCGAACAGATTGCTTGCCAGGTACACCGAAAAGGTTGCGTACAGGGTCCAGTCAAACCATTCAAGCGCATTGCCGATACCGGCTGCGCGCAACGATTTGAGGCGTCCTTGGTGGGACGTCGTATTGTTCATGGGTATCTCCTGTTGACGGACGAATCGAGACGGTTTGGCCAACCGGATCAGAGGTGCAACCCGGGCTTGGGCTGGCGAACGCCATGGGCAGAAGGGACGCGGACACGCAGCGCAATCAGCAATGCGGCCAGCAGCATCAGCACGGCCGCCGCTACGAATACGCCTGCGCTGCCACCGAGGCTGAACATTGCACCGCCCGCGGCGGCGCCGGTGGCGATGGCTGACTGCACAGAGGCCACTACCATGCCTCCGGCGCTTTCCGCCTGATCAGGTACCGCGCTGGCGACCCAGTTCGACCACGCCACCGGCACACCACCAAAAGCCAGGCCCCAGACCGCCAGCAGTACCGCCTGCCCCGGCAACGAGGCCGGCAACAGCACCAACGCCAGTGCTGCAACGCCGACCAGCGCGGGCATCAGCACCAGAGTGGCCAGCGGGTGGCGCTCCAGCAGCCTGCCGGCCAACAGCGTGCCGACGAAGTTCGCCACACCAAAGCCCAGCAACATCAGTGACAGCCCTTGCGAGCCGATGCCGGTAGTCCCTTCAAGGAATGGCCGAACATAGGTGAACATCGCGAAGTGGCCGCTGTGCACCAGCACACATCCGAACATCCCGATGGCAATGCCCGGACGCTGCAACACCTCGACAACGGTGCGCAGACGTGCAGGCCGGCGCGGTGCAAGGCGCGGCAGAGTGAACGACTGGAACGCCAGGGTCACCAGGCCGACCGCCGCTGCGGCGAAGAATGCGCTGCGCCAGCCATATAACCCGCCCAGATAGCTGCCCAGCGGCACTGCGACGACCGTGCCGATGGCAATGCCGCTGAAAATGATCGACAGCGCCCGGGGCAACAAAGCACTCGGCACCAAGCGCATCGCTACCGCCGCCGCCATGCTCCAGAACCCGCCAAGGGCAATGCCCAGCAAGATGCGCATCAACAGCAGCACCGCGAAGCTGGAGGAAACGGCGACCAACAGATTGGAGGCGACCATTAGCGTGGAAAAACCCAGCAGCACCCAACGTCGGTCGATGCTGCGGGTCAGGCCTGGCACCAACAGGCCGGCGAACAGCGCCACTACGGCAGTCACCGTTACCGCTTGGCCAGCCAGCGATTCAGACACTCCCAGGTCGGTAGCCATCAGCGTTAATAAACTGGCCGGAAGGTACTCAGCGGTGAGTAATCCGAACACACCCATTGCCAACGAGAAAACGGCCATCCACGCGGGCGTCGCAGGCTCTACATCCGCGCCGACGCCAGGATGGCGGTCGGATACGGCATTACATACACAGTCAGTCATTGCACGGATCTCCCAATCTTCATTGCGAGCCGAGTCTAGGCGCGGAAAACTGGATGATCTATGATCCAAAGTCTCTACTTTTTGACTAAAACACCTGAACGATGCCTGCAGATCAGTTTGCTCTCTCCTCGGATCTCATCAACGAGCTGTTGCGCGGCATGCGCCTGCGTGGCGTCGAATACCGGCGTATCCAGGCGGGTCCGACCTTCGGTTTGGGCTTCGCGGAAAAACCTGGGCACGCCTGGTTCCACTTCATGGCCGTCGGCAATGCGTTACTGCGAATGGAGGACGGCAGCACCTACGCGCTGTCTGCCGGCAACGCTGTGTTCATCTCCCATGGCGCAGCCCATCAACTGTCGTCCCATTCGGACGTGCCTGTTGAAGACATCGAGCGTCTGGACGGCGCGCCCTTGGGTGACACCGTTAGCGCGGTGAATACCGGAATCGATGCCAGCCCCACGCCGAGCACTATTTTGTTCAGTGGTTGCATGGAGTTCGAACTGGGCAGCATCCATGGTCTTGGTCGGCTGATGCCGGGACTGATGCTGATTGATGCCGGCGGCCAGCGTTACCCCGGACTGGTGCCGATCCTGACCACCATGGAGCGCGAGGTCGGCGCCGCGCGTATCGGCTTCGCCGGTATCCTCGCGCGGTTGGCCGACGTGGTGGCCGCCATGGTCGTTCGCGGGTGGGTGGAGTGCGCCTGCGGGAATGCCTCTGGCCTGGTCGCCGCCTTGCGCGATCCGCGCTTGGCCGGTGCACTGCTGGCGCTCCATCAACAACCGGGCCGCGACTGGACTGTTGCGCAGCTGGCCGAGCACTGCAATACCTCGCGCTCGGTCTTCGCGGACCGCTTTCAAGTGACGATTGGCATGACCCCGCTGCGCTATGTCACCGAACTGCGAATGCGGCTGGCAAGCCAGTGGCTGACGCTCGAAAGGCTGCCGATTGAAGAGGTGGCGCAACGTCTGGGCTATACCTCCCAGGCCGCTTTCAGTCGTGCATTCAAGCGCATTACGGGCCAGACACCGGGTTTGAGTCGCAAGGTGAGGCAAGCCGAACGCAGCTAGTCGATGATCTGTGCCTCTGACTCATTTACCCCCCGTTACGTCGAGGAATGTACCGGTAACGAAGGATGCCTCCGCGCTCGCCAGCCATAGAATCGCGCGCGCCACTTCCTCCGGCTGACCACCCCGCCCCATGGGGATCGAATCCTTGACACGATCCACCCGCCCCGGCTCACCGCCACTGGCATGCATGTCGGTATAGATATGTCCGGGGCGAATACAGTTAACGCGTATGCCTTCCCGGGCCACCTCCTTGGCAAACCCGATGGTGAACGTCTCCAGCGCGCCCTTTGACGCCGCATAGTCGACGTACTCATTGGGGCTGCCAAGGCGTGCCGACGCCGAAGAGACATTGATCACCACCCCGCCCGGGCCGTTGTAGCGGTAAGACATGCGCTTCACCGCCTGCTGGGCACAGAGTATTGGCCCGATGGCATTGACCGCAAAGATGCGCTGCATCCGCTCGAAGCCGAGGGCCTCCAGGCGTGACTGAGGTGCGAGCATCCCGGCGTTATTGACCAGTACGTCGATACGACCGAAGGTGCGGTCGATGGCCGCGAACATATCGGCCACCTGTTGCGGGTCCGCACTGTCGGCTCGCATCGCCAACGCCCGGCGCCCCAATGCTTCTACATCCGCCACCACCGCCAGCGCTGCGGACTGGTTGGCAACGTAGCTGATCGCGACGTCATAACCTCTTTCGGCGGCCAGCCGGGCGGTTGCCGCCCCCACTCCACGACTTCCACCCGTGATTAGAATCAGCGGTGCCTGCGAGACGTTGACCATTAGACATTGCTCCTGAGCCGTTGGCTGTATCAGCCGATGATGAGGGTGCCGCTGGCGATCACTACGCATGCCAGTATTCGGCGGGGGGTGAGCGTTTCGCCGAGAAACACATAGCCGATCAACGCCGCAAACAGCACGCTGGTTTCGCGCAATGCGGATACCGCGCCCAGTGGCGCTTCGTTCATGGCGTAAATGATCATTCCATAGGCGAGCAAAGAGACCAGCCCGCCGACCAACGCGGTCACTGTTCCAGGCCGGACGCGGAACAAGCTGCGGGTGTCGCGCAGGCCGATGTAGACCACCGGCATCAGCACGCCCCACAGCGCGCACATCCACACCGTGTAGGCAAGCGGCGCACCGGAGAGCCTGGCGCCGATGCCGTCGACCACGCTGTAGGCCGCAATAAAGCCGCCCGTTCCCAGCGCATAGGGCAGGCTGGGAACCGACAGACTGCGCCCTCTGAAGGCCAGCGAAATAATCCCGCCGGACACCAACGCAATACCGAGCAACTCGCCAGGCGTGATGCTTTCCCCGGCAAACACGGCGGCCCCCAAGGTGATCAGCACCGGCGACGATCCCCGTGAAATCGGATAGATCTGCCCCAGGTCGCCGACGCGGTAACTGCGCACCAGAAACAGGTTGTAGCCCACATGCAGCAACCCCGACAGCACCGCGTAGCCCCAGCTTTCAGTTGCAGGGGGAACCATGAACGCTGCGGCGACGACACTGGCGATGGCGATGGCAATGCACATCACCGTCATGGACCACAGCCGGTCGGCGCCGCTACGCAGCAGCGCATTCCAGCCGGCATGCAGGAGCGCGGCGAAAAGCACGAGGAGGATGAGATGAGTAGGCATGCCCCACTGTAGGCAATCCCGCACCGGGGCTAAAGCGAAGTCTCCTCAGCACAGCATGAGCGAAGACTCATGACTCACTCATCCGGTCGTTGGACCTTCAGTGCCTCGCTGACCAGCCATTGGCGAAAGCTGGCGATGTGCGGCTGGGATTCGATGCCCTTGGGGCAGACGAAGTAGTAAGCAAGCGGCGATGGAAGCGGTACGTCGAACAGCCGCACCAAACGGCCATCGCTGATTTCGTTCTCGACATGCCCGCTGCGCACCAATGCAACGCCCTGGCCGAGCAAAGCCGCCTCGACCGTCATGTTGGTATCGCCAAACCTGACGCTTTCCTGGAGCGGCAAATAGGCCAACCCGACGGCTTGAAACCACACCTCCCACTTTGGCACCAACTCGGCGCCATCCCGAGTCAGGAGCGGGAAATGCAACAAGTCTGCCGGGCTTTGCGGCGTGCCAACGCGCCGCAGCAGTTCGGGACTGGCCACGGGAAATACCTGCTCCCCAAACAGGAACTCCGAATACAGGCCTGGGTAATTGCCCTTGCCGAGCCTGATCGCAACATCAGCCTGGCCGTGAGAGAAGTGGATGATTTTATCCGTGGTGTCCAGCGAGACCAGCAGCTCGGGATGCTGGCGAGACAGGCGCGGCAAGCGTGGCAGCAGCCATTTGAGCGCGAAGGAATAGGTGGTGCTGACGCTGAGCCGAACCCGGCCCTTTTGCTCGCGCAGGTCACCCAAAGTCGCCTCCAGGCTGATGAAAAACTCCCGCACGATGGGCGCCAGCGCAGCCCCCGCCGCCGTGAGGCGTAACGCCTTGCCACGTTCAAACAGCGGCAGCCCCCAAAGCGCCTCAAGGTGCTTGAGCTGGTGGCTGACCGCGCTTTGAGTCACATGCAGTTCCTGTGCGGCTGCAGTAAACGTCGGGTGGCGGGTGGCAACTTCAAAGGCGCGCAAGGTCGCGGTAGGCGGCAGGTCTCTCATCGGGGCAGGATCCAGCGAGTTATGGGAAAAGCGCATGCATGAACGTTAGCTCATGCAGCAGATTACCTCACTGTACCCATTTGAATCCTCGTCCTTGTTCAGTCCGCGCCTACAGAAGCAGCAGCTTTGGCGAATTGACCGACGAGAGGACGCCGGCGCCCTCCCCTCGAACACCCCTTGCTCAGGTAGGTTGCGCCGCTTGAGCCTTGCTCGCGTTGCCTGGGCGGATTTTGAACCAGATGGCGTACATCGCCGGCAGGAACACCAACGTCATGATGGTGCCGACCAAAGTACCGCCGATCAGTGTGTAGGCCAGCGTGCCCCAAAAAACAGAATGGGTCAGCGGGATGAATGCCAGGATGGCCGCCATCGCCGTCAGCAGTACCGGGCGAGCCCTCTGTACCGTGGCTTCGATGACGGCGTGAAAGGGATCCAGGCCTTCCTGGGCGTTGTGATGGATCTGCCCGATCAGAATCAGCGTGTTGCGCATCAGGATGCCCGACAGCGCGATCAGCCCAACCAGGGCGTTGATACCAAACGGTTGATGAAATATCAGCAGCGTCGGCACCACGCCAATAAGTCCCAGCGGCGCGGTGAAAAACACCATGATCATGGCCGAGATCGAACGCACCTGGACGATGATGATCAGCAGCGTCAGCGCAATCATGATCGGAACCAGCGGCACTATCGCCTGGCCTGCCTTGCCCGACTCCTCGATTGCACCCGCTTGCTCGATCCGATAGCCGGCGGGGAGCGTGTCGATAATCGGCTGCAGTTGCTTGATGATCACACCCGATACATCAGGTGGTTGAAGGCCTTCGTCAATATCGCCACGCACGGTGATCGTCGGTGTACGGTCACGGCGCCTGAGGATCGGATCCTCCATGCGCACATCCACCTCTCCGACCTGGGACAGAGGGATCCGCTGACCCGCGGCGCCCACCAATGTAAACCCTTCAATCCGCGCAGGGTCCAGACGTATATCGCCTGCGGCGCGCCCAACCACCTGCACTGAACGAATGTCTTCACGAACCGACGTGATCGGCACGCCCGCCAGCAGGAACTGCAACTGCTGGGCGACGGCGCTGGAGGTCAGTCCAACCGCCTGCAAGCGATCCTGATCCAGGCTGAAATGCAGGGTCGGCGCCAGAGGGCCCCAGTCGCTGTTGACCGTCCTCATCAACGGACTCGCGTGCATGACCGCTTGTACACGGCCCGCAATCTCGCGCAGCTTCGTCGGGTCAGGCCCCATTACCCTGTAGGCGACGGGATAGGGTGAATACGGCCCAAACACAATTTGAGTCGCCCTGACACGGGCCTCTGGGGCGAGCCCGGCAGCGACCGCCTCGCGAAAACGCAGCTTGAGGGTTTCCCGTGCCTCCTGGCTGGACGTCAGCACCACGATCTTGGCGAACGAGGGATCCGGCAGTTCTGGCGCCATCGCCAGGAAGAAACGCGGCGCGCCCTGCCCGATATAGGCCGTGACGATTTTTGCCTCTTCCTGCTTTTGCAGCCAGGCCTCGACCTTTTTCGCAGTGGCACTGGTCTGCTCGATGGAGGTTCCGTAGGGCATCTGCACCTCGACCATCACCTCGGGACGGTCTGACGTCGGGAAGAACTGCTTCTTCACCAGGCCCATGCCCAGGACGGCCACGACAAACAGCGTGATAACCGTGCCAGCCACCAGCCACTTGAGTTCGATGACCCGGGTCAGGACCCGGCGGAAGCGGTTGTAGCGCGGGGTATTGTAGATAGCCGCATGCCCACCCTCTACCTGCTTGATGTCTGGCAGCAACTTCACGCCCAGGTAAGGGGTGAAAGCCACTGCGACAACCCAGGAAGCGATCAGAGCAATACCCACGATCCAGAACATGTTGCTGGTGTACTCGCCGGCAGTGGACTGGGCGAAACCGTTGGGCATGAAGCCAACCGCCGTTACCAGTGTGCCAGAGAGCATCGGCGCGGCCGTATGACTCCAGGCATACGCGGAGGCTTTGATGCGGTCGTAGCCCTCCTCCATTTTCACGACCATCATTTCGATCGCGATGATGGCGTCATCTACCAGCAACCCGAGCGCCAGGATCAATGAACCGAGGGTAATACGGTCAAAGTTCTTTCCGGTGGCCGCCATCACCACAAACACGATCGCCAGTGTCAATGGCACGGCAGCTGCGACCACGACGCCCACACGCCAGCCCATGCTGAGGAAGCAAACAAGCATCACCACGAGCAGCGCGACAAAAAACTTGACCATGAACTCGCCAACGGCCGAGTCGATGTTGACGGCTTGATCGGTCACCTTGGTCAGCGTCATGCCCAGTGGCATGCCTTCATTGATCCTGGTCGTCTCGGCGTCCAGCGCCTTGCCCAGGTCCAGGCCGTTCCAGCCTTCGCGCATGATGACCCCCAGCAGCAGGGCCTCTTCTCCGTTACTGCGCACCAGAAAGGTTGCCGGGTCTTCATAGCCACGTTCGACAGTGGCCACGTCGGAGAGCTTGAGCGTGCGCCCCTGAACCACAATCGGCGTGTCACGAATCTTCTCCAGCTTATCGAAGGCGCCGTCCAGGCGGAGGAAGACCTGCGGCCCATTTGTTTCAATCGAACCGGCGGGCGTGAGCACGTTTTGATTATTCAGCGCGGCAAAGATGTCCTGAGGCGCAATGCCCAGGGTGGCCAACCGATCATGGGAGAACGAAACAAATATTCGCTCGGCTTGCTCACCGATGATGTTGACCTTCTTCACGCCCGGCACATGCAACAGTTGCTGGCGCAACGACTCAGCATCACGCACCAGCAGCCGCTGCGGCTCGCCTTTGGCTTTGAGGGCGAACAGCGCAAACGTCACGTCCGAATACTCGTCGTTGACCAAGGGCCCGATTACCCCCGCCGGTAGCTTGGTGGCTTCGTCGTCGAGCTTTTTGCGTGCCTGATAAAACTCTTCCTGCACCTGTGAGGGTGGCGTGCGGTCCAACAACGACACCATGGTGAAAGCAAGACCAGGCCGCGTATAGGTTTCCGAGCGGTCGTACCATTTCAATTCCTGCAGGCGTTTTTCAAGTGGCTCTGCGACCTGGTCCTGCATTTCCTGCGCAGTAGCCCCCGGCCAGGCAGTAATGACCGTCAACTGCTTGACCGTAAACGGTGGATCCTCCGCACGCCCCAGCTGGAAGAACGCCAGGGTGCCCGCAACCGCGATCAGAAAGATCAGGAATACCGTAATGGATCGCTCACGAACGGCGATCGCAGAAATATTAAAGCGGCCTTCGCTCATGGATGACTCCCGGCAACATGGGCGTCATCCTGCTGGGGCACTCTCACGTCTTCTCCATCGCGCAGCAGATGGGCGCCTAGCGCGACGATCTGCTCACCGACCTTGAGATCGCCTGCCACGCGTGCGGCATCGTCGCTCAATCCCAGCACCTGAACAGGACGCCAGCTCACCTTTGCCGGCGAGCCTGCGATCACCCACACACCGGTGCCATTGCCTGGGTCATAAAGGGCCGCGATGGGGACTTGCAGCGCCTGCCCGTGCGCGGCGCCTTCTGCGATCCGCAACGTGACCGTCGAACCTATCGGGGCATTGGCCAGCGCGCCCTCAAGCACATACCGCGCCTCAAACGTGCGCGTCACTGGGTCGGCAGAGTCAGAAAGCAGCCTGAGCTTCGCTGTAACAGCCCCTGCGGTACTGCCGTAAAGCGTCGCTTGCGCGCTGGATCCGGCTGCAGGACGCAACGTCTCGGGCAGATGCACGATGGCTTCGCGCTGGCCTGCGCGGGCCAGTCGAACCACGGGCTGCCCCGGGCTGACGACTTGCCCGGGCTCTGCGAGTGTCTCCACCACGACCCCGTCGGAATCCGCAAATAACACCGCGTAGCCGGAAGCATTGCGGGCGACATCGGCCTGGGCTTGTGCGGCGCTGAGCTGCGCCTTTGCGCTATCCGCTGCGGCCTTGACCTGGTCGTAGGCCGATGCAGAAACAGCCCCTGCGGCGACGAGGTCGCGATATCGCGCCTCGTCATCGGCTGTCTGCCTGGCGCGGGCCCTGGCGGCGGTGACCGACTCTTGCTGTGCTCGCGCCTGCAACCCCAGGTCGATAGGGTCAAGGCGCATAAGCGGCTGACCGCGTTTAACGCTCTGGCCGGTATCGACCAGCCGCTCGAGGATCTTGCCGGAGACCCGAAAGCCGAGATCGCCCTGCACGCGGGCCGCCACCACTCCCGTGAATGAGCGTGACGTCTCCGAGGAACCCTCAACCGTTCCGGGCCTTACCAGAGGAGCCTGCGTGCGCGGATCGTCAATGTTGGATGAGTCACCACACGCCGTCAGGACGAGAGGCAACAAGCAGGCTGCAATGGGGATGGGTCGGAGCCGGAGCATAGGTTCCCTTATTGAATAGAAAGAACAGGGGTCACATATTCAGACTAGTGACTATTATTGTCAACGGTCACATTCGAACTCTCCAATGGCGCAGAAGGATGCACCACCCCACTACGCGATCGCTCATGACCCCGTTACAACAAGGCTGGGTTGATGCAGGACTGCATATTCCAAAGCAGCACATGACGGAGATGAACGATATTTTCCAGTCATATCTGAATTTAGCCCAGAGGCCTCAATTGACAGAGAGTGACCATGCAGTACTATGGTCACCAACAATGTTCGATTCAAGGAATCTCAATGCACTCCCTCCGCCCCGCTGCTTTTTTGATCAGCGCCAGCTTGATGACAGGTTGTGCGGTCGGTCCGGACTATCGCCGTCCGGACGCCCCGCTCCCGGACCGTTACCTGGGCCAGTCTTCTGTCGAGCAGAGACCAGGGGCGACGCCTGCCAGCCTCGTCATCTGGTGGGAGGGCTTCGGTGATCCACTGCTCGCCGACTTCGTCGCCAAAGCGCTTGAGCAGAACCTCGATCTGGCCCAGGCCCAGGCGCGAGTCACGCAGGCGCGGGCAGGACTAGGCGCCGCCAATGCCGCTTTATTGCCCTCGGGAAACATCAGCGGCCAGGCCGCCCGCGCCTACCAATCAGTCGAGACGCCACTCGGCCAGGTGCTGAACTCAACCCCTGGCTATGATCGCTATGGCAGTTCCTACGAAGCCGACCTCAATGCCAGCTGGGAAGTGGATGTCTTTGGCGGCCTGCGACGCGGACGCGAGGCTGCACTGGCCGAGTACCAAGCGTCCGAGGCTGGCGCCGCAGCCACGCGATTGGCCATCGCCGCACAGACTGCGGATATCTACATCACTGTCCGCGGACTGCAGGCTCGGCTGGACATCGCGAATCGACAAGTCAAAACCCAGCAGGGGCTGCTGGAGAAAGTCCAATTGCTCTACAGCAAGGGGCTTGCCGCCAGCTATGAGGTTCGTCAGGCCGAGGGGGCTTTAGCACAGGTCCAAGCCACCGTACCGGTGCTGCAGACCGGTCTGGAAGCGGCCATGAATTCACTCGATGTCATGCTCGGCACGCCACCCGGTACTCATCGCACGCAACTTGCCATGGTCGCAAGCATTCCGGCAGCGCCGCAGTTAAAGGCCATGGGAACGCCAGCCGACTTACTGCGCCGCAGGCCTGACCTCATAGTGGCCGAGCGCCGCCTTGCCGCCTCAAACGCACGCATCGGGGAGGCGATTGCCGAGTACTACCCTAAGTTCTCTCTGAGCGCCTTACTGGGGAGTGCGACGGCTGTATCGGCAGGCAATCTTTTTTCCGGCGGCGCCAGTCAATCGTCGGGCGTACTCGGACTGCGCTGGCGACTCTTCGACTTCGGGCGCATCAACGCCCAAATCGATCAAGCCAAGGGACAGGAAGCCGAATCCCTGGCCGCTTACCGTCAGTCTGTGCTGCGCGCCACCGAGGATGTCGAGAACGCGCTCTCCTCACTGGTGAATCGGGACGCCCAAGCAACCACCCTCATTGGAGGCGAGACGTCTCTGACGCAAGCGCGCCAATCGTCGTTCACTGCTTATGAGAAAGGCACGGCCAGCTTGATTGACGTCCTGCACGCTGACGAGACCCTGCTTCAGGCTTCCGACGCTCGGGCGCAGGCACAAACCGAATCGGCACGCGCGGCAGTCGCCGCGTTCAAGGCGCTGGGCGGCGGCTGGCAGCCCTCGGACAGCCGACTGACGAGCCGATGACACGGGTGGTTTTCGAGATTCAAAAACAAGGGGTATGCAAGATGACAGTGAGAGAAAATTCACGGGTGCTCATTACTGGAGCCTCCAGCGGATTCGGCAAGGAATTTGCCCGACAGTACGCCGCAAAAGGGAAATCGCTGATTCTGGTAGCCCGCAGGCTGAACGAGCTTGAAGCACTCGCGGACGAATTGCGTAGTCGTTTCGACGTCGACGTGATGGTGCAGCAAGCGGATCTTTCATCAATAAATGTGATTATCGATCTGCATCGGCGCCTGCGTGACAGCAATACGGTGGTCGATGTCCTGATCAACAATGCGGGTTACGGCTTGCAGGGAGCATTCCTGGATGAGCCCCTGGAAAGCTCCCTGGCGATGATCGACCTGGACGTCGCCAGCCTGACCGCCATCACTCGTCTGTTTGCAGAGGATATGCGGGCCAGGCGCAAGGGGCATATCTTGATGACGGCCAGCCTGCTGTCCTACCAGGGCGTGAAGAACTTTGCGGTTTACTCTGCCGCCAAGGCTTACGTACTCAGATTCTCCGACGCCCTGCATCGTGAGCTCAAACAAGACGGTGTGGTGGTCACAGCGCTTTGTCCAGGCATGTCGGATACCGGGTTTGCAGCAAGTGCCAAACAAAAGATAACACCGGTCTTGAAGAGGGTCATGATGCAACCCGAGCCTGTAGTGCGTGCAGGGATACAAGCGTTGCACGCAGGCCGCATGAGCGTCGTGCCGGGCTTTGGCAACAAGGCTATTGCGGTCCTGACCTGGGCCACACCCCGTCGACTTCACCAGGGCCTGATGTCACGGGTAATGGGTGTTTGAGCGGGCCAGGCAATGCCCCCGACGACGGATACCTGATCCACTAGGTATCCGCTCTCAGGCCCCGCAGTGAGTCAGAATCGATAGCTGACAGAAGTGCCCAAACCGCTTGCGCTATTTTTATACTTCGAGCTGTAGGCGCCTCTTGAGGCGGATACGTCATTGACCTGTACGCTTTCCTCCCAGAGGTAGGAATACGCCACATCGATCGTGACATTCTCCGCCGGCGTCCACCCTGCCCCGACACTGATGACTTTCCGGTCACCGATAGGGATTCGCGGCCCACGGTTGACGTTGTTGGCGGGGGACTGGTCAACCGAGAAGCCGGCGCGAAGAACCCACTGATTGTTCAGCTTATACGCCGTGCCGATAGCGTGCGCCCACGTGTCGTGCCAGTTCTGCTCCTCGGTAATACGACTCAGCGTTCCGCTCAACGCCGCAGGCAAGCCACTGTTTTCGAACACCAATTCCTTGAAGCGACTCCAGCGCGTCCACGTACTCCCCAGGTAGAGCGTCCAGTCACTGTTGAGTTGGTGAGTCACGGAAAAATCGACTGATTCCGGGGTGTCCACATCCAAGGACGCGTCATAGCTCGTACCGCTTACACCCAGCACACTGAAGATGCCGTCGGTGAGCTTGGTCTTGGCATCCAGCCGGTAGCTGACCTTGGAGTGATAGGTCAGACCCAACCGAGTTCGATCTGTCGCTTGCACTAGAATACCCGCGTTAAACCCAAGCGCCGTGTCATCACCGGTGCTTTTGAGTTTTCCGTCATTGCGGCCCGGGCTGAGTGGATTGAGCACCATCCCGGAAAGCTCACCACTGATACGGTTGATGGTCGGTCCGAAACCGATCGAGACCTTGTCGTTGAACGCATAGCTGATGGTGGGCTGAAACGTAAGGGTCGTGACCTCACTTTTGTTGGCGTAGTAGCGGCCGGCGAACCCACTGCCATAATCGGTCATTAGCCCAAACGGCACATAGAAACCCACACCGAACGCCCAGTGCTCATCGATGGGTTTGACGTAGTAACCCATGGGCACTGTGGTGGTCGGCACCATGTCACCGTCCTCCTGCCCCCCGAATGTGCTGCGCGTCTGGCTTATATGGGCCTTTGCGAAAAGCGTTGCCGCCCCGACGCTGGCCTGCTCTTTTTTCAAGCGAGACATACCGGCCGGATTACCGAAGACGGTACTCGCATCTTCTGCCGATGAAGAACGGCCGGCAAATCCGGAGCCCATCCCACTGATGCTTTGTTCATTAAGAGCGAAACCGCTCGCGAACAGTTGAGTCGACGATAGGGCAACAGCAAGGCCAAGCGGGGTCCTGCGCAGTATTTTTTTCATTATTAGGACTCGATAGATCATCGGGATAAAGCGGTAGAGAGCGTCACGCTGAGCGCGGGCTACCGGGAGGGGCCGCAGCGCAGATTTACGAAGATCGTGCGCGCCACGGCGATTCCTCCAGGATAGGTACAGCATACTTATTCATGTGACCATTCATGTCAATAGTCACAAATCCGGCAAATGAACATGCATGGCTACGCGGCAAATGCTGCGCGGATAATCCACTCAGTTACCTAGTGAGGTTTGATACGAGGCCCTGAATATGGGGATCAGGCCCCGGATTCGAGTTAATACCGCGCCCCGGAAAATGGTGTCCACCTGGGTCGGTGTTCACCATCATCTCAGCGTTGATATCAGAGCAAAGTGATAGAGATGATTAACGCAGGCTCACGGCATCAAGCTACGCAGAATGAGATTGGAAGTGAGGACCGGAGCCAGCTCGACGAAGTCAAGGTTGTATTGCAAAAGCAACGGATTGACGAAAGGGCGTAGCGTAAGGTGGATCGAATCGACTGTTTCGTCCAAGGGTGTTTTGCGTTCAAATTCGCCGATTTCTCGGCCTTCACGCACAATCTGCAACACGAAGCCCCTGACCAAGACGTCATATTGCTGAGCGCAGGGCCAGTTCTCAGACGCTGCAAATGCGGCGATGTCATAGAGCTTTCGATCGCTGAAGAACAAATTCACCCCGGTAGCGATCAGCGTTTTCACCAAACGTCGAAAACGTTCGGTCGGCGAAATGTCCTCTACATTGATGGCCTGTTCTACGGCCGCGATGATTTCCGCCAGGCAATTGCCACAGATAGCCTCACCAATCGCCTGCTTGGAATCAAAAAACTTGTAGATGTACGCCTTGGAAAACCCGATCGCTTTCGCCAGGTCGGAAACCGTGGTTTTGCTATAGCCGTATTGACTGAAGTGCTGATTGGCCGCCGCGACGATCTGATTCCGGATCTCATGATCGGCTGGGCCACGGATGCTGGGGGAAGCTATGGATGTCTTGTTCATGCGAGCTAGCTTACGCATCCGAAAAGCGCTTGACAACGAGTGACCAAATTATACTTTTGTCACAACCTCGCAATGATCAGGGTTGGTTTCAGGTCAATGTCTCTACGCGGAAGGCCAAACACCTCCCCTATCAATCCCTGTCAGCTTGCCGGATTGCGTGCCATGACGATCCACGTCGCGCCGTCGATCATCACCGACCGCTTGCCGGCTAGGCCCGCGAAGGCGGCGCTAACCGCGGCCCAGGCGCGGGCTCGGATGGCGTCGGGCTGATCAGCGAGCACAAGCGCCAGCGGGCCCCCCTCGAATGCCATCTTCACCGCGTCGTCGATCGCCGCGTCCCGCGTCACGCCCTCGCCGAACGGGATGGAAGCATCGAAGGGTGTGCTGGTGATATCGGTAAAGCCGGCCGCTGTCAGGATGCGTGCCACGCGCTCCCGGTCGCCAAACGAGAATGGGCCGGGCGCTTCGGGATCGGGCCGGGCGGTCAGCGGGAGGATGCCCTTGAGCACGCCCATCGGCAGGCGCACCCAATCATTCTCGGCCACACCACGCCAGCAGACGAAAGCGACCCGCCCGCCCGGCCGGAGCGCGCGTCGCATATGGGCGAACGCCCCTGTCGGATCGTCGAAGAACATCACCCCGAAACGCGAAAACAGGAGGTCAAACGCGCCCTCGGGCAACTCGGCGCTGCTGGCATCGGCTACCCGGAACCGGGCCGGCGTATCCTGTGGCGCCAGCGCACGCGCGCGGCCGATCAGCGGTTCGGATATGTCCACACCCAGCACATGACCACCCGCGCCGACGCGGGCGGCCAGAGCCAGGCTCGACGCGCCCGCGCCGCAACCGATGTCAAGCACGCGTTCGCCCGTGGCTGGCGCGGCGGCTTCGATCGCGGCCTGGCCGAATACCGCAAACATGGCGTCGAGCCGGGCCTGGTTAGCGGCCCAGTATTCTCCGCTTTGGCCATTCCAGTCGGCAACCTGATAGGCATTTTGCTCTGTCATGACATCTCCTCGTTTTGATTCGTTTTTAACCAGGCCGTGCAAAAGCCGGGAACAGCGACCTTCTGAGACCGGGATTCCAGAAGCCTGCGACAACCGAATTGTCCTCAAACCAGCATCGACTGTTGGGCGGAGATACCCGCCGTCGCGCCGTGCGATATTGCCAGGGTGACCGAGGCCATAAGGGGGTTTGCCAGGTCGCCGGCGGCATAGATGCCGGGCATGCTGGTTTCGCGACGCTCGTCGACCTTCAGGGCGATGCCCTGGGGCGTATCCACCGTGGCGAGGCCCAGCGACTCATGCAGGCGCGCAGACGGCTTGTTGCGCGGATGCGCAAACAGAATGTCGACCGCGACAGGTGGGCCGGCGTTGAGCCTGACGGTGGCATTATGGTTCTCGGCATGGTCGATTTCGGTGATCCGGCCATTGACGACAGAGATGCCACGTCGCGCCAGATCGGCCTGGATGTCGGGTGGAAGGTCATGCCCATTGGTGAAGACCGTCAACGTGTCGGTCCAATCGTGGAACAGCCTGACCTGATTCATCGATTGCGGGCCGGACCAGACGAGGCCCCAATGCTGGCCGGCGACTTCAAAGCCGTCGCAATAGGGGCAAGGCACGATGGAGGTGCCCCAGTTTTCGGCATAGCCCGGAACATCAGGCATCTGGTCAACGACGCCATAGCTCAGGATCAGGCGGCGGGCCCTGAGGCTTTCGCCATCGCCAGTGAGGACGCAGAAATCGTCGATGGCGCCGGAGATGCTCTCGGCACGGGCAGTGACCAGCCTGACCGTGGGATAGCGTGCCAGCTGCCGCCGCGCCTCGGCCAGGATCTCCAGCGGTGGCTTGTGATCGTGGCCGAGCAGGCCATGGGAGTGGCCGGCGAAGCGGTTGCGTGGCAGGCCGGTATCGAGAACGGTGACCGTGCGCCGGGCACGACCGAGCTGCAGGGCTGCAGCAAGACCGGCAAAGCTGCCGCCGATGATGATGACGTCATTCATGGTGATGGGCTCTGTGCTGTGGATGAAGGGAGATCGGCTTGCATGCTTAAGATACTTTGAAGTACCCTAATTCAAGAATTAGAATACTGTCAAGTACTGGAATATTTATGACTGAACACAACCAGGGTCGGCGCGGCCGGCCCGCCAACGAGGCGCTTGGCCAAACGATAGTCGACGCCGCGTGCGAACTTTTTGTGGAATTGGGTTTTCAAGCGACGACAATGGACAAGGTCGCCCAGCGGGCGAAGATATCCAAGCTCAGCATCTATCGGCACTTTGAGAACAAGGAAGCGCTGTACAGCGCGGCCATCGCGGCCCACTGCCATCAGTTTGCACCACAGACCCTTATTGAAGGCGTCGACGGTTCGGCGGCAGATCAGCTCATGGCGGTGGGAACATTCCTGCTTCGCACGTTGTTGAGCCCGGATGTGCGCAGTGTCGAAGCCATGATCATGGTCGACAAGACGAATCAAACGTCGTTAAGCAAGCTCCATTACGAAGCCGGCCCCGCCTATGTCATCGCCCAGATCGAGGCCCTGTTGCGTCAGTTGCACGGGAAGGCGGTGCTGAACGTGCCCGATCCTCTGGGGTCCGCCCGCTTGTTTGCCGCGCTTTTCAAAGGCTCCGATCTCCTGATGATCGCCCGCTTCGATGAGGCGAGAGCAGAGGATGAAATCGAATCCTATTGCCGATCGGCCGTCACCCTGTTCATCGCCGCGCATGGTGGTAACGACCGCGCTGGCGGCTAAGCATTCGTTGCTCCAGGCAGCTTGGCCTGAGCCGCTGCCCGGGCCTTGGCAGCTATCACCTGATCTATTCGAGCCAGCAGGCCAAACATCTGCATGGCCCCATGGCTTAGCTGAACACCGAAGAACTCTCAGCTTCGATATCGACCAAGGCGCGCCCTTTCGACCAACGCTTATAATCCGCGGGAGTCATCCCCGTCAGTTGTATAAAAGAACGACGAAATGACGTGTCCTCGTTGTAGCCACAATTAAGGGCTACCTGTTTAACGCTGGCCCCTGGTACCTGTAGCAGTACACAGGCCGTCTCTATTCTCACGCGGGTGATGAGTTCTTTAGGCGATTCATTTGTGAGGTTCTTGAAGCGTCTGTGTAAAGTTCGCTCGCTCACATTCAACGCCTTGGCCAGCCCCGCAGCGGTCAGGCCAGGATTTCCGTGTCGAATGATTTGCTCGGTTTCCAGCAGCAGGGGATCGGCATTGTTAATGAATCCTCGGGGCGCGTAGACGGACTGGGGCAATGGCAAGCTATCGGTCACAGAAATATCAGCCGTTAATTTCGCTACCTCCGCGCCTGCCAGGCTCCGGATCACATAAAGCGCCAAATCAATCCACGACAAAGGCCCGCCGGTAGTCACGATGCGATCCTGGGACTCTACTGCGGAACCCCATGCAACCAGCGCCTTGGGAAATCGCTGTTTGAAAACATGGTGGAGCCACCACGTTGTAGTACAGCGCCGACGGTTCAACAGGCCTGCCTCGCCCAGCACAAATGTGCCGGCACACGCCGCACCCACCAGTGCTCCCTGTTGGTGATTGGCTTTAATCCACTGTGCAGCTCGCGTGAGGGATTCAGAGCCAGGTGGCAGCCGATCAGCCCCGAGTGCCATCCCGGTAACAAGTACAGCGTCGCAAGGCCCGACATTTTCAAATGTTGTATCAACGGGGATCACCCGCCCTTGCGGGTCTCGCACTGCGTTGCCATCGGCACTGACTATGATCGTCTCAAACTCGTCGCAGACGTGGGCCTTTAAGGCCGATGGCAACCCCGCCGGTGGAGACCTCAACGCCTGATTGGTCATCCAGAACAAATCAGCCAGCCCGGTAATCGCAGACATCAGGCTGCCCTCTAAAGCAACGATGGCAATGCGCATGGTAATTCCCTGTTTAAAGATCAAGATGGCGAGTTTTGCATGAAATATGGCCGATCCGAGCCCTCACGGTTTTAGCAGAGTCTCCCTAGACTTGCAGCACAAACTGTAGAGACGGCCTGCATGAAAAAGCTATTGCACCTAAATGTTCACTGCGCAAAAGAACGTTTGTGGGCGTTTCTAAGGTGGTCAGGTCGACTCACTTTCACAGTGGGAGCGTTCCTGCTGATATCTGGAGGCTCCGCCATGGCGGCAACAACCGCACACCCCGTGCCTAATATCGTGCTGGTACATGGTGCGTTCGCAGATGGCTCGAGTTGGTATGCAGTGATGGAGCGATTGACTGCGATGGGCTATCACGTCACCGCTGTCCAGAATCCATTGACGTCATTGAGTGATGACGTAATCGCCACGGAGCGCGTTCTGCGCAGGCAAAAGGGCGATGTACTGCTGGTGGGACACTCGTGGGCTGGCGCGGTGATAACACAGGCTGGCAACGCCAGTAATGTAAAAGGCCTGGTCTATCTATCCGCGCTCGTGCCCGACAGTGGTGAGTCTGCTGCGGATCTCTTGGCGCGGTTGAAGGCGCCAATGACGGGCCTCAGCCCGGATGCGGATGGGCTGCTTTGGCTGGATGACCCAGCGCAATTTCATCACGTGATGGGCGCAGACCTGGCGATGTCAAACGCACGGTTTCTGTCATCAGTGCAGCAGCCAATTGCCGCCGTCTGTTTCGCCGCAAAGGTCAAGCATGCGGCCTGGCATGACAAGCCAAGTTGGTACTTGCAAACAATCGATGACCAGGCACTTCCCTACCCGGTACAGCAAACCATTGCGCGCCAGATTGGCGCCAGGACCTTGTCTATTCGATCCAGCCACCTGTCATTGATTTCTCAGCCCGATGCAGTAGCCAAATTCATCGACCGTGCTGCCAGCGAATCGGAAAGATGAGCCTCTGCCCACAAACAACGTTGATAACAACGCTTTTCCACTCCCGAGGAAATCAAGAATGAAAGTGCTCCATATTGACTCCAGCATCATGGGCAAAGCTTCCATCACCCGAGATCTTACCGCCTCCATCGTTGCGCACATTCAAGCCAGTAATCCTGGTGCCCACGTGCAGCGCCGCGACCTCGCCGACCAAGAAGTGAGACACCTGAGTGGCTCAATTGCCGCAGGGTTTCGACAAATGGGAAACAGTGATTTTTCGGCAGAAATTTTATTGGAGCATCAACTCTCGGAAACGCTGGTGACCGAGTTTCTCGCGAGCGAAGTGCTCGTAATCGGTGCGCCAATGTACAACTTCAGCGTTTCGACTCAGTTGAAGGCTTGGTTAGACAGAGTCGCGCAGGTGGGGCGCACGTTCAAATATACCGAACGCGGCCCTGTTGGCTTATGCGGCGGGAAGCGCGTCATCGTGGCATCGGCGCGCGGAGGTTTTTACGCTGAAGGTCCTTTTCAGAACATGGACTTTCAGGAAAGTTACCTGAAAGCGTTTTTTGGCTTTCTGGGAATTGACCATATCGAATTCGTTCGTGCCGAAGGCGCCTCTAAAGGCGAGCAGGTTCGCGATAACGGCGTAACGCTGGCCAAAAACGCCATTACCTCGGCAGTGGCACACTTGTCAGCCGCCTACTAATAACCATTAAAGCCAGGAGATTAACGGATGCTTTACGCCATAAAGTTGACCTACACCAGTTCTGCCGAACAGATTCGGGAGCACCTGGATGCGCACAAGGGCTGGCTGATCAAATACATCGGATCGGCACATGTGCTTTTCGCCGGCCCGCTCATGGATAAGAGTGGCGGATTCATTCTTGCCCACGCCCATCAGTTGTCAGACATTCAGAAAATAATGGACGAGGATCCTTTTGTTGCCCAAAGGCTTGTAAGCCTCGACATAATTGAGTGCGACCCGGCAATTCGCTCGACGGATTTCGCAGCACGCTGGGCCGAGAATGCGCAGTTTGTATAAATGACCGGTGAGTTTGTAAACAACAGGCTGCTTTAGACGAGGGGTCCAGAAATACCAACTTTGTCGACTCTTCACAGCAATCTTTGGCTTGCCTGCACCACCGCGATTCGATGAGTAATCCGATTCTATACGCTATGTAGAAGCGTTCCTCATCATTCACCTCTGATTGATCTGGAACTCCCCATGGATATTTCTTTCACGACCTTGGTTCTATTTGCTACGTCAGTGGCGATTCTAATGATCACGCCCGGAGCGGACATGATCTACATCCTGTCTAATTCGATCAGTAATGGTGCCCGCGGGGGTATGGCTGCGATTCTTGGCGTGGCGAGTGGCGCGTTTTGTTATGTGCTTCTGGCGATAGCGGGTGTGGCGGCCCTGATCGCCGCGTCTCCACTGTTGTATGGCCTGTTGGTAATAGCAGGCGCGGCATACCTCTCCTGGCTGGGTGTGGGCCTGCTCCGCTCCGGTCAATCGGTGATACAGGTCCAGGGCGGAATCAGGGCAACTTTCTGGCCCGTCTACCGACGCGGGTTAATGACCAACTTGCTCAACCCGAAGGCGATGATGTTCACCCTCTCATTCATGCCGCAATTCATTCCACAGCACGCAAGTCATAAAGCACTTTCGATGCTTTATCTCGGTGTCGTCCTGGTAGTGGTCATGATTTTAGTAGAGCTGCCCGTTGCGCTCTGTGGACGACAGATTGGCCTTAAGTTAGGTAGTAGTCCACGCATTGGTGTGTGGATCAACCGAGTCGCAGGGGCGTTGCTGCTGTCCATTGGTGTTTTTCTTGTACTCTCTAACGTCTTCTAAACCGTCTTGCCCAGGATAGTCGTTGGACAAATAACGGTCATTCCCTTTGGAAAACCACAGCGCTAGAACACAAAGCTATGCCCTAACTCCACCTCCATCCACCCCAAGAACCGCCTGACCCTGGGAAAACTGGAGTGCGCCTTGGGGAACACCAAATGGTGGGCGGCAACCGCAGCGCTCAACGCTTCGGGGGCGACTTCAACCAGCGAACCGTTGGCCAGGTATTTTTGCGCCAGCAGCGTGCTTTCAAGGGCGAACCCCAGGCCGTGGCTCGCGGCTTCCAGGCTCATGTAGGAACGGTCGAAACTCAAGGCGTAGGGCTTTTCGGGGCGCGCCAGGCCATGCTGGGCGAACCACTCAGGCCACCTGAGCAAGGTTGCTTCGGAAAGGATCAGCTCTTGTGCCAGGAGATCCGTGGCGTTTTCTACCGCGCAGCGCGCGATCAGCTTGGGCGAGGCCAGCACCGCGAAACTTTCGTTGCGTACGGTGCGCACTTCATAGCTGGGCCAATTAGGCCGGCCGTGACGAATATCCACATCGATCTTGTCCTGGCTGAAATGCAGCGACTCATAGGAACACGACAAATTGATCTGGATGTCCGGATTGCTCGCGCGAAACGACTCCAACCGCGGCATCAGCCAGAGCAAGCCAAAGCTGGGGGCCGAATGCAGCCGCAGGCAATCCAGGCTGACGTCACTCGCGGCGCGCTCGGTGGCGACCTCAAGGCTCTGCAACAGACCGGAAATATCCTTCAAGTACTGCTCACCCACTGGCGTCAGGGTCACCCCACGCGCTGCCCGCACAAACAACTGCCGACCAATCATCACCTCCAGCTTGGCCAGTTGATGGCTGATCGCTGACGGTGTGAGGTCGAGCACTTCGGCGGCCCTTGCCAGGTTGCCGAAACGGGCTGTCTGCTCGAAGGCCTGAATGGCTCTCAGCGGTGGCAGATTGGAGGTGGGGATATCGTCCTGGCGCATCGGTATTCAGCCTATTGTTTTTTGGGTCGCGGGCGGATCGTGCCATTCAAGCATTTGCGGTCCACATTGACGAGTGCTGAATTTTATTCATGTAGCAGTGAGGTTTGCGTTATTGCTCGGCCCGTCGACGGGGACCACTCTGAGCCATCGATCGCTGAATCGAACCATAAAAACAATCAGAGGTATCCCTCATGCTTCTTCAAGGCAAAGTCGCGATTATTACTGGCGCCGCATCCGCACGCGGCATCGGCCGCGCAACCGCGCTCACCTTCGCCCAACACGGCGCCCGCGTTGTCATCCTGGATCTCGACGAGTCCGCCGCCCGTGACGCCGCGGCCACCCTCGGCGAAGGCCACCTGGGCCTGGCTGCCAACGTGGCCGATGAGCAACAAGTCCAGGCAGCGGTCGCCAAGGTGCTGGAGCACTACGGCCGTATCGACATACTCGTCAACAATGCCGGCATCACCCAGCCCATCAAGACCCTGGACATTCGCCCGAGCGATTACGACAAGGTCCTGGATGTCAGCCTGCGCGGCACGCTGTTGATGTCCCAGGCGGTGATTCCGGTGATGCGCGCCCAGGCTTCGGGCAGCATCGTCTGCATGTCATCCGTATCGGCCCAGCGCGGCGGCGGGATTTTCGGCGGCCCGCACTACAGCGCCGCCAAGGCCGGCGTGCTCGGACTGGGCAAGGCCATGGCCCGCGAATTCGGCGCGGACAACATTCGCGTCAACGCCATTGCGCCAGGCCTGATCCATACCGACATCACCGGGGGCCTGATGCAGGATGAACGCCGCCACGCAATCATCGAAAGCATCCCCCTGGGTCGGCTTGGTGCCGCGCAGGATGTTGCCAATGCGGCGCTGTTTCTCGCCAGCGACTTGTCCTCCTATCTCACCGGCATCACCCTGGATGTCAACGGCGGCATGTTGATCCACTGACCACAGGTGCCAGCACCCGCTGTCCATTAAGTTCTGGATCGAAGATACGTCGGGCTTCAAGCCCGGCGTTCTATAAAAACAAGAGATCAGACCCTCATGATGACCACCATGACGCTCGACACTGTGTCCACAGTGCGCGCAAGCGCGTATCGCAAAACTGCCTGGCGATTGATGCCTTTCCTGATGCTGTGCTACCTGTGCGCCTACCTGGACCGGGTAAACGTCGGGTTTGCAAAGCTGCAGATGATGAATGACCTGTCCCTGAGCGAAACCGTATACGGGCTCGGCGCGGGCATGTTCTTTCTTGGCTATTTCCTCTGCGAAGTGCCGAGCAACCTCATCCTCCACAAAGTCGGTGCCCGGCGCTGGATCGCGCGGATCATGATTTCGTGGGGCATTATCTCCGCCCTCTTCGCCTTCGTGGAAACGGCCTGGCAGTTCTATGCGCTGCGCTTCCTGCTCGGTATCGCCGAAGCCGGGCTCGCACCGGGCCTGCTGCTCTACCTCACCTACTGGTTCCCCTCCTACCGCCGCGCCAAAATGACCGTGCTGTGGTTCATCGCCATCCCGCTCTCCGGCATGATCGGCGGGCCGCTCTCGGGCTACATCATGACCCAGTTCGCCGGCGTACATGGCTGGGCGGGCTGGCAGTGGATGTTCGTGCTCGAAGCCATTCCGACCGTCATCGTTGGCCTGATGGTGCTGGCTTACCTCAAGGACGGCGTGCACCAGGCGACCTGGCTCACCGATGAAGAAAAAGCGCTGGTCAGCAAAGAACTCGCCGAGGACAACAGCCGTAAAGTCACCCATGCATCGGTCGGCGCCTTCCTGCGCGACCGCCGCCTGTGGATTCTCGCCTGCATCTACTTTTGCGTGGTCATGGGCCAGTACGCGATCACCTTCTGGCTGCCGACCCTTATCCGTAATGCCGGTGTTGCCGACCCGATGCACATCGGCTTGCTCACCAGCCTCCCCTACCTGTGCGCCATTGTCGCGATGGTGCTGATGGGGCGCAGCGGCGACAAGCACCAGGAGCGCCGTTGGCATCTGGTGGCGCCAATGCTTGCCGGTGCGCTGGGCCTCACGTTGGCGGCGGTGTTCGGCACCCAACTGATGCTGTCGGTGTTGTGCCTGTGCCTTGCAGCAGCAGGCGTGCTGTCGGCGTCGTCACTGTTCTGGATGCTGCCGACCACCTTGCTCGGCGGCGTCTCCGCCGCTGCCGGGATCGCTGGAATCAACAGCTTTGCCAATCTGGCGGGTTTCTGCTCGCCCTACCTGATTGGTTGGATCACCACCACGACCGGTTCGAGCGCCATCGGCATGTACCTGATTACCGGTGTGCTGTGCATCGGTGCCTGCCTGGTGCTGCGCATTCCTGCCGCTTCGGTCAATCGTTGAGTTAACGGAGAATTTCCATGACTGCCACTTTATCTCGCGCGTCCTCCACCACCCTGGTGCAGCGTGCCCATAACATTCGCCGCCATGCCTTGCGCATGGGCCAAGTCCAGGGCCAGGGCTATGTCGGCCAGGCGCTGGGCGCGGCAGACTTGCTCGCCGTGTCGTACTTCCACGCCTTGAACTACAAGCCCGAAGACCCGGAATGGGAACAGCGTGATCGCTTTTACCTTTCCATCGGCCACTACGCGATCGCCCTGTATGCGGCGCTGATTGAAGCGCAAATCATCCCACTGGATGAGCTTGAAACCTACGGTTCGGATGACAGCCGCCTGCCCATGTCCGGCATGGCCGCCTACACCCCCGGCATGGAGATTACCGGCGGCTCCCTGGGCCAGGGGCTGGGCATCGCAGTGGGTGCCTGCCTGGGCTTGAAGCGCAAACAGTCCGCCTCATTCGTCTACAACCTGCTGTCGGACGGCGAGCTGAATGAGGGATCCACCTGGGAAGCGGTCATGTCCGCTTCGCACTGGAAGCTCGACAACCTGATCGCCATTGTCGACGTGAATAACCAGCAAGCCGACGGACATTCCAGCGAAGTGCTGGCATTTGAACCCATCGTTGACCGCTGGCAAGCCTTTGGCTGGTTCACCCAGCGGGTAGACGGTAACGACCTGGATGCCTTGGTCAAGGCGTTCGACGCGGCCCGCAGCCACCCCGGCGCACAACCGCGCGTCATCATCTGCGATACCAAAATGGGCAAAGGCGTGCCGTTCCTGGAAACCCGCGAAAAGACTCACTTCATCCGCGTCGACGAGCATGAATGGGATGTGGCCCTGAACAACCTGGAAGAAGGCAAAACCGTATGAGCAACGCACACAAGACTGACGTTCAGGCACCCGCAGCGGCGAAGAAAAAGCTGACCACCTCGGCGATGATTGCCTCGATTGCCGCTGAAGGCCAGGCCACAAAACCAGCGCCATTCGGTCACGCATTGGCCGCACTCGCGGACCAGCGCCAGGACATCGTGGGTTTATCGGCTGACTTGTCCAAATACACCGACCTGCACATTTTTGCCAAGGCGCATCCGGAGCGTTTCTACCAGATGGGCATGGCCGAGCAACTGTTGATGAGCGCGGCAGCCGGCATGGCTCGGGAGGGGTTCGTGCCCTTCGCTACCACTTACGCGGTGTTTGCGTCGCGCCGGGCCTATGACTTCATCTGCATGGCGATTGCCGAGGAAAACCTCAACGTCAAAATCGTCTGCGGCCTGCCGGGCCTGACCACCGGGTACGGCCCCAGCCACCAGGCAACGGATGATCTGGCGATTTTCCGCGCCATGCCCAACCTGATGATCGTCGACCCCTGCGATGCCCTGGAAATCGAACAAGCCGTGCCCGCCATTGCTGCGCATCAAGGGCCGGTCTACATGCGGTTACTGCGCGGCAACGTACCGCTGGTGCTCGACGAATATGGCTATACATTCGAGATCGGCAAGGCCAAGACCCTGCGCACGGGCAATGAGGTTTTAATCATTTCCACCGGTTTGATGACCATGCGCGCCCTGGAAGCCGCCAAGGAACTACAGGCAGATGGCGTGGATGTCGCGGTGCTTCACGTGCCCACTATCAAGCCTTTGGATGAGCAGACCATTCTGGCTGAAGCCAGAAAGCCGGGACGACTGGTAGTGACGGCCGAAAACCACTCCATCATTGGCGGATTGGGCGAAGCGGTGGCAACCGTGCTGTTGCGCAATGGCGTTACCCCGACGTTCCGGCAAATAGCGCTGCCGGACGCGTTTCTCGATGCGGGAGCGCTTCCGACGTTGCACGATCGCTACGGTATTTCCACCCAGGCTGTGTGCGCGCAGATCAAGGGTTGGCTATAGGGTTTGAACCTGCCGGGGACTGAATGAGTCCCCTGCAGGAGTGCCTCCGTTTGAGGTGGGGCCGCTCAGGACGCTACAAACGAAAAGCCGCGACTGGCCGCACTGCGCTCATATTCCAGGAGACACTCATAGTCAGCCTCACTGGCCGGCAGGACTTCCTTGATCGCGAGGTCACGGGACACCTCAGGAAGCTGCCCCAAGGCTTCGTTCATTGCGTTTCTGATTGAAACGGCGTCCTGACCAATCGAGGTGATGTAAGGCAGGCAGGGACTGCGCGCACTTCGTGTCAGGATCCTGAGGCCTTCGATCTCGTCACTGTGATCTCTCGCAAGATAGTCGTAGGTGACACTGTCGATGGAAGCCAAATCACCCTCGCCTTCTCTAAGCCTTCGCAGGCTCTCCCTGTGGGATCCGGTGAAGGTGAGTTTCGAGAAGAAACCTCGGTCGCTGATCCCGGCCAGCGTGTGGCGAAATAAATTCATTCCAGAGTTGGAATCCAGGGCGTTGATCAGGCCATGGCGCCCCTGGAAACCCGCCAGGTCAATCACGGCCGAATCAGCCCTGCAGAGCAGCAAACTGCAATGGTCCCCGCCGGAGCCATGGGTAAGCTCATAGCTCGGGCGCCCTACCAGCTTTACCTTTCCCCGCAGCGACGTAACGAATGGATAGCCGCAGGTCTGGGATAACAACAGATCCGGGGAAAGCCAGTGCGCCGCGAGATCAACGACCTGTGTTTGCCCACGGCGCTCGCCGAGAATCGCCAGGATGCGCTCAAGCCAGGCATCCTGTGCGTGTAGAACCCTGGCGGGAGCGAGGTACATGGATAGATCGCTGGTCATATGACATCCATTCAGAGGGTGCGATTGATACTGCTCACAACAGGAAACGGTTGGCCGGCGTCTTCAAGCCCAAGCGATCCCTCAGTGTCCCGGGCTCATATTCCTGGCGGAACACCCCTCTGGCTTGCAGCAGAGGCAGCACGCCACGGGTGAAGGTTTCGAAGTCAGTGGGCAAAAACGGAAACATGAGGTTGTAGCCATCGACGGCATTCGACTCGTATAACGCTGAAAGCTTGTCGGCAATATGCTCCGCCGTTCCGATCAACAGCCAGGTGCTGGAGCTCTTGACCAACCGGCGCCCTATTTCGCGGATGGACAGGGAGGTGTCGTACTGCTTGAGCAGGGCCAGCTCGGTTCGAATGCCATCAAACTCGGACTCATCCGGCAACGCTGGCAACGGGCCGTCCGGCGATAGTCCTGTCAGGTCCAGGCGGGTGTAGCTGGAGACCAGGTCAATCGCCACCGCATCGATAATCAGGCTGTCCTCCAGGTGCCGACGTCGTTCCTCCTCAGTCTCATCCCCGAGCACCACCGGCAGCACGCCGGTGATGATTTTCAGATCACTGGAATGCCTGCCCTTCAACTCGAGTCGGCGATTCAAATCGGCCCTGTACGCCAGTCCCTCCTCGACCGAGTTGATAAAACAGAAGTGTACGTCCCCATGGGCGGCGGCCAGGTTCTTGCCGGCTTCAGAAGACCCCGCCTGGGCAAGGACCGGATGCCCCTGGGGTGGACGCGGCACGTTAAGCGGCCCACGTACGCTGAAATGTGCGCCTTTGTGATTGATCGGGTGGATTTTCGAGGGGTCGGCAAAGTCGCCGGTGCCCTTGTCAAATTCAAGCGCGCCCTCCTCCCAGGAGTCCCAAAGCTGCTTGACGACCTGGATGAACTCCTCGGCCCGCAGATAACGATCGCCGTGTTTCGTCACGCCTGACAATCCGAAATTCGAAGCCTCTTCTTCCAGCCAGGACGTCACGATATTCCAGCTGGCCCGCCCTGCGCTGAGGTAGTCCAGCGAAGCAAAATAGCGCGCGAGGTTGAAGGGCTCGTTATAGGAAGTCGAAGCCGTGCCCATCAGCCCGATGTGCTCGGTAACCGCCGCCAGTGCGGACAACAGCGTAATCGGTTCCAGGCGGGCGTTGGCATAGTGCCTGAGCCCGCTGGCCACGGAATCCCAGACCGCAACGTGATCCGCAACAAAAACCGCATCAAACTTCGCCGCCTCCGCCGCCTGCACCAGTTTTACGTAGTAACCCAGGGTCAATATCTCTTGGGTCGGTGCCTGCGGGTGGCGCCAGGAAAAACGATGATCGCCCTGGGGGTTAAAAAAGAACAAATTCAAAATCATACTTTTATTCGACATAACGCCTCCGCGACCTTACCCACGTCGCATTGATTTTCACTGGACCGTCTTGACGGTATGTTCGGCGACCCACTGCGCCGCGACTTTCGCGGGGTCCTTGTGATCGATATCAACCAGGCGATTGAGTTGCTTGAGGTCGTCATCGGTCAGCTTTGCAGAAACCTCGTTAAGCACCTGGGTGACTTCCGGGGTCAGCAACGCCTTGCGCCCCAGTGGCGTGATGTTTTGCAGGGGCTGTTGGTGCTTGTCGTCCTCGAGGACAACCCAAGGCTCTTTCGCCAGGATGCCTTGCGTGGAGACCACCGTGGCCACGTCGATGGCGCCGGAGTTCAACGCCAGCCGCGACAAGGGCCCGCCCATGTCCAGCGACTTGACGCTCTTGAAGTTGATGCCGTAGACCGCCTTCAACCCGGGCAGGCCTAACGCGGCCGTGGCGACTTCGGGAGGCCCGCCCAGGGTGAAATCACCCGAGACGGGCGCCAGGTCGGACAAGGTGCGCAGGTTGTACTTTTCTGCGGTCTTTTGGGTGACGGCCCAGGCAGTAATAGAGCCTGCGGACGAAGGCTCAAGCAGCTGGAGGTCCGCCGGCAACTTCTGTTGCAAAGCGCTGAGGATCTCCTTTTGGGTGGTCAGGGCGGTCTTGTCGTCATAGAAACTCAACAGTGACCCCAGGTATTCGGGGACGACGTCTATATCGCCGTTTTCCAGGGCCTGGGCGATGATCTGGCGGTTGCCCAGATTGAGTCGGGTCTTGACGTCTATCCCTTGATTTTTCAAGGCTGACGCATAGATGTTGGCGAGAATCGTCTGCTCGGAAAAATTGGCCCCTCCAATGGTGATGGACTGAGCGCTGGCCAACGCGCTGCCCACCAGCAAGCCCAGCCCCAGCAGCAATGAAACCGAGTGCGCTGAGCAAGCCTTCGAACGTTGTTTGTTTTTCATGTGGGTTTGCACCTCTGCAGAGTTAATAGACACTTTCAAATGCCTCAGGTCATGTAGCGCTTAGTTCGATTTTCCCCGCGCGCCATTTTCTAACCATGAATGTTTCTATCATTGAACAAACCCACTCACTGGCAATCGCCAGTGCCGACACCATCAGTGCGCCGCCAATGATTTGCGGCGTATCATTTCGGCCCAGTCCATCAATCAGAAACCTGCCCAGCCCGCCGAAGCCGGCATACGCGGCGATGGTGGCCGTGGCGATAAGTTGCACCAGGGCTGATCGGAACCCTGAAAAGATCAGCGGAAAAGCCAGCGGCAACTCGAGCTGAAAAAACATCTGCCCTCTGCGCATGCCCATCGATCTGGCAGCCTGCTTCAGGGATGAATCCACCTGATCGATGCCAACATAGGTATTGGTTAATATCGGCGGGATGCTCATGGTCACCAACGCGATAATCACCGTGCTGGTTTCATAGCCAATAAGCATGATTGCAAGTATCACAATACCCAGGGACGGTAATGCTCGCCCAATATTGAACAGCCCTATCGCCACCTGCGCGCCTTTACGGTAGTTAGCCAAAAGTACGCCTAGCGGCAACGCTATTGCGCAAGCAATGGCCAGGCTCAAGGACACATAATAAATATGCTCTGCCAGCCGAGTCAGTATGCCGTTTTCACCCAACCAATTATCTGGAAGAGAAAACCAAAGGTAGACACTTGCGATCATGTTCATCAGCGCACCCAAGGCACCAGCCATTTATTGATTGAATAAAACAGAAAATCAAAACATAACGCCAACATCACGGTCAGGACCAGACTGACCGCCACAGGTGTAGTGAAACTTTGGGCCAGCCCGGTAATGAACAACTGGCCCAGTCCGCCTTGACCAATCAAGGCAGTAACCGTCACCAGCCCCACCAACGTGACCGAGGTTGTTCGTAAGCCCGCCAATAACGCAGGCAGCGCCAGTGGAAGTTCAACCCCGAGGAATCTCTGCATGCGCGTATACCCGAGCGCACGGGCTTCCTCCAATACGTCCGCAGGGTTACTCGCAAGTCCCGCCAAGGTGTTCTGCAACACAATAAGCAAGGAATACAGGCTCAAACCAATGACCGCCGTGGTCTTGGATAACCCGGTAAAAGGCATTATCAAAATAAACAGTGCCAGGGACGGAATGGTAAAAAGTATGCCGCAGGCATAAATCATCGGCCGCGCCAATCCTGGCTGCCACAACGTCAAGAGCACCATTGCACCCGCCAACAGCATCCCTATACACAGGCCCAGGGTCACCAGTTGAATATGATCGACTAACAGCTGGCCGATCTGCTGCCAGTTTTCAACGATCCAGGACCAATCAATCATTGCGCACTTCCGAAGCGGCGTTCATTGAGTGCGCTGTGAAGGCTGGCAATCGACAGGCAACCTTCGTAACCGCCGGCCTCGTCCACGCGAACAACCACCCCCATAGGCGCCGTTAGCATCTTAACCAGGGCGTGATGCAACGAGTCGTGACTCGGCTCCGGAACAGGCATGTCCGAGTCACTGACCCACTTCAACGGGTTGGACTTGTCATCCAGTAGAAGTTTGAATTCACAACTGACCTCATCCACCGGAAGATCAGAAACCTTCATCAGCGAAAGTCTTTTTAACAGCGGATCTTTGCCGATAAAGCTCCTCACAAACTCGCTGGCAGGATGGGCAAGGATGTTGTGAGGGGTATCGAACTGGACAAGTTTCCCTTCGCCCTCGAAGATCGCAATCCGATCACCAATCTTGATGGCCTCCTCCATATCATGGGTCACCAGGATAATGGTTTTATGCAGACGTCGCTGAAGCGCAACCAGTTCATCCTGCAGTCGCTCGCGTATCACCGGATCAAGCGCGGCAAAGGGTTCGTCCATCAATACAACCGGTGGGTCCGAGGCCAATGCCCTTGCCAGGGCGACACGACTTTGCTGCCCGCCCGACAGCTGATTAGGGTAGCGGTCCAGAAATTCCGGCTGAAGCCCAACCAGGGAAATGAGCTCGCTCACGCGCTGGCGGATTTTATGTTGGCTCCAGCCCAGCAGCCGCGGGACTGCGCCAATATTTTCGGCAACCGTCTGGTGAGGAAACAAGGCGGCGCTCTGCATCATGAAACCAATGCCGCGACGTAGCGTAACGACGTCAAGTTCATCGGTCGCCACGCCGTTGACACGGATGCGGCCACTGTCCTGGGTATCCAGCCGGTTGATCATGCGCAGAATGGTGGTTTTGCCGCAGCCACTCGGCCCGACAAATACACAGATCTCCCCCTCCCGGACGTGAAGCGTTAAATCGCTCACGGCCATTCGCGGGCTGCCTTTATGAGTTTTCCTGATGGCTTCAAAACGTATCATTTTCCGACGCCCACATTAGCTTGCCTAGTGTTAGTGCTCAGCAGGATGGCGAGGACAATCCACGGGACTGACCAGATGTTTCTGCAATAACTGGAAGTAGCCATGAATGACATAGCCATTGTTTCGCGCGATCCATTGTTCACGCCTGGCTCTATACACCCTGGGTAAGTAAAACCAGGGCAAACCGGGAAGATCGTGATGAACCAGGTGAAGATTGAGGTTGAGAAACAGCCAACTCAACAGCCCCGACGATTCATTGATAACCGTGCGGTGTTCCGGATACGTTGACGGACGATGTTCGTAAAACGACCTGATCATGGCAATCGACAAAGCCGGCAACGAAACCAGGAATAAGTACTGTATGGCACTGATGGCGCTGTATTCCTCAACCAAAGCCAGCACTACGCCAACACTGAGTAGATGCGCGGCCCACATCCGCCAAGCGATTCGGCCGGTATGAAACAGCCCTCTGATTTCGCTACCCGCAAGGGCTATCACCGCCAGTGGCGCGCCCATAAGCAAACGACCGCCCAAGGTCTTGTTTACCCATAACAACGTTCTGATATACCGAGGCGAGCGCAACCAAAAAGCACCGTTGACATAACGACTTTCCGGATCTTGCCCGGGTACCGTCAGCACTTCGTCGTTGTGATGTGCCAAATGGGTGTCCCTGTAAATGTCATAGGGGTACCAAACGGCAAACGGCAGAAATCCCAAGGCCTTGTTTATGGCGGGCCAACGGGTTGGGTGACCATGGATAAGCTCATGCTGAATCGACATCCACAGCACAACCAGTGGCACCAGCAGGACAAGGCTGAATACTTCGCCAAGTACTTGCCCATAAAAAACAATAAACGCCCAGGCCAGATAAAACCCGACTAACAAAAGCCAGGTGGGCCATTCGGTTCTACTGGTCAGGGTAGTGCTCAGCTTGACGATTTCCGCTCGATGAGCGTCATCCAAATAGTTTGGCATTGTTGTCAGTCGCGATAGAACGTGCTCGGAACGGGCGCCCAATCACTCACACTTCAAGCTGCAACCCATAAACCGGGATTACCTGAAGATGAATGGCTGGACTAACGGTATGGAAGTGCCCAACAACGACGATTCACATGGCGTAGAGAAGAAACGCCAAGCCTTCGCTGATTGCACTGCAGGCTTCGCTGTTGGCCTGACAAGGGAGAGGTTTGCCGGTAACGGATGGAACGGCAATGGAAGAAAAAGGACGGGTGCTGATATTGTCGGCGTGAGAAATCGCGACATGGGCGCCGTCATGTGACAGAGCCTCAAGGCTGATTTGGAAGATTCGGGCGCCGGACATAGTCGTACCATAACAATAGGATTGAACATATCCGGCGGTCCGGTGACAGCAAGGTAGCATGATGATTAATACGATCAAGGACTATATTTTATTATGCTTATTCCTAAAATGAATAAGTAATCCAGGCGAATGATGCAAGCCAGCTGCATCGGAACAGACCTCGAATAAAAACAACGGAGGGTTGCCTACCGACTATGAACATTCTCTACGATGAACGCGTCGATGGCGTCCTGCCTGACGTCGACAAACAGGCGCTGCTGCACGCCCTGCAGACTCGCTTGCCTGACCTGGAAATCCTGCACCAGCACGAAGCGCTCAAGCCGTACGAATGCGACGGACTCTCGGCTTATCGCACCACGCCCATGCTGGTGGTGCTGCCGCGCCACATCGATCAGGTCCAGGGCGTGCTTCGAGTCTGCCATGAGCGGCGTGTACCGGTGGTGGCTCGCGGCGCGGGCACCGGGTTGTCCGGCGGTGCGCTGCCGCTGGAAAAAGGCGTGCTGCTGGTGATGGCGCGCTTCAACAACATTCTGCACATCGACCCCGCCGCCCGCACCGCCCGGGTTCAGCCGGGGGTACGCAACCTGGCGATTTCCCAGGCGGCTGCGCCGTTCGGCTTGTATTACGCGCCGGACCCTTCCTCGCAGATCGCCTGTTCCATCGGCGGTAACGTGGCGGAAAACGCCGGTGGCGTGCATTGCCTGAAGTACGGGTTGACCGTGCACAACCTGCTCAAGGTCGACATCCTGACCGTCGACGGCGAACACGTGAGCCTGGGTTCCCAGGCCCTCGATGCTCCGGGTTTCGATCTGCTGGCATTGTTCACCGGCTCCGAAGGCATGCTCGGGGTGATCACCGAGGTCACGGTCAAGCTGCTGCCCAAACCACAAACCGCCAAAGTGTTGCTGGCAGCCTTCGATTGCGTTGAGAAGGCTGGCCGTGCGGTGGGTGACATCATTGCCGCCGGCATCATCCCGGGCGGCCTGGAGATGATGGACAACCTGGCCATTCGCGCCGCCGAAGACTTCATTCACGCCGGCTACCCGGTGGACGCCGAAGCGATTCTGTTGTGTGAACTCGATGGCGTGGAAGCCGACGTCCACGACGACTGCCACCGCGTGCGCCAGGTGCTGGAACAGGCCGGCGCCACCGAAGTGCGCCAGGCTCGGGATGAGGCTGAACGCGTGGGTTTCTGGGCCGGGCGCAAGAATGCGTTTCCGGCGGTGGGCCGCCTCTCACCGGATTATTACTGCATGGACGGGACAATCCCGCGCCGCGAACTGCCTGGGGTGCTGCACGCTATCGCGGCGTTATCGACCGAGTACGGCCTGCGGGTAGCGAATGTTTTCCATGCCGGCGACGGCAACATGCACCCGCTGATCCTGTTCGATGCCAATCAACCGGGCGAACTCGACCGCGCCGAAGCCCTGGGCGGCAAGATCCTCGAATTGTGCGTGAAGGTCGGCGGCAGCATTACCGGTGAACACGGTGTGGGTCGCGAGAAGATCAATCAGATGTGCGCCCAGTTCAACAGCGATGAGCTGACCGTGTTCCACGCCGTCAAAGCCGCCTTCGACCCGGGCGGATTGCTCAACCCCGGCAAGAACATCCCGACGTTGCATCGATGCGCCGAGTTTGGCGCCATGCACATTCATCTGGGTCAGATGCCCTTCCCCGACCTGGAGCGTTTCTGATGCGCAGCGAACACCCTATCGACGCCAGCGCAGCGCTGCTGGAGCAGGTCAACCAGGCGCTGAACGACGCCACGCCGCTGCGTATCCAGGGCTCCAACAGCAAGGCGTTCCTCGGCCGCGCAGTCACCGGGGAAGTCCTCGACACCCGCGTCCACCGGGGCATCGTCAGCTACGACCCGACGGAACTGGTGATCACCGCCCGTTGCGGCACGCCCTTGGCGGAGCTGGCAGAAGTGCTGGACGCCGCGCACCAGATGCTGCCCTGCGAACCGCCCTCCTTCGGTGAGCACGCCACCGTCGGCGGCATGATTGCCTGCGGACTCTCGGGGCCGCGGCGTCCCTGGTCAGGATCGGTCCGCGACTTTGTCCTCGGGACGCGGGTCATCACCGGACAGGGCAAGCATTTGCGCTTCGGCGGCGAGGTCATGAAGAACGTCGCCGGCTACGATCTGTCGCGCTTGATGGTCGGCAGTTACGGCGCACTTGGGGTGGTGACCGAAGTGTCCCTCAAGGTCCTGCCCAAACCACGGCAAACCTTGAGTATCAGCCTGGAAATGGACACCGACCGTGCCTTGCTGCGCCTGGCGGAATGGGGGCAGCAACCGCTGCCGATCAGCGCGGCGTGTCACGATGGCCAGCGCCTGCACCTGCGGCTCGAAGGGGGCGAAGGCTCGGTGGCGGCGGCCCATGAGCGCTTGGGCGGCGAGGTGCTGGACGCTGCCTACTGGCAAGACCTGAACGAACACCGGTTGAGTTTTTTCGATGAGGAACTGCCCCTTTGGCGCCTGTCCTTGCCGCACAACACGCCCCGACTGGCGCTGCCAGGTACCCAATTG
Organism: Pseudomonas sp. GV047; assembly: GCF_003058245.1. Lineage (NCBI taxonomy): Bacteria > Pseudomonadati > Pseudomonadota > Gammaproteobacteria > Pseudomonadales > Pseudomonadaceae > Pseudomonas > Pseudomonas sp. GV047. The sequence goes on from NZ_QCWA01000010.1 coordinate 115,454, forward strand.
ATCGACTGGGGTGGCGCCCAGCGCTGGCTCAAATCCGACGCCGACGCGAGGGTCATTCGCGCGGTGGTCGAAAAAGCCGGCGGGCATGGGACCTGCTACCACCCGGGCCTGATCGACAGTCCCTTCCAACCGCTGCCCGACACGTTGATGCGCTACCACCGGAACCTGAAGCAGCAACTCGATCCACGGGGCATCTTCAACCCCGGTCGCCTGTACGCGGAGCTTTGAACCATGCAGACCACCTTGAGCGAAGACGCCCGCCGACTGCCTCGCGCCGAAGAAGCCGAACGCATCCTGCGCAGTTGCGTGCACTGCGGTTTTTGCAATGCCACCTGCCCGACCTATCAACTGCAGGGCGATGAACTGGATGGCCCGAGGGGACGCATCTACCTGATCAAGCAGGTGCTCGAAGGCAATGAAGTCACGCAAAAGACCCAGCAACACCTGGACCGGTGCCTGTCCTGCCGTAACTGCGAAACCACCTGCCCCTCTGGCGTCGACTATCACAACTTGCTCGACATCGGCCGGGCGGTGGTCGACGCGGCAGTGCAACGCCCACTCAGTCAGCGTTTGCTGCGCGAGGGGTTGCGCAGCGTCGTTCCCAATCCCGCCCTATTCAACCTGCTGATCGGCAGTGGCCAGCTATTTCGGGCATTGTTGCCCAACACCTTGCAGGCCAAGTTGCCTCGCCGCGTCTACCCGCCCAAACCGCGCCCTACCACGCGCCACGCCCGCCAGGTATTGATGCTTGAGGGCTGCGTGCAACCGAGTCTGTCCCCCAATACCAACGCCGCCACGGCGCGGGTGCTGGATCGCCTGGGGATCAGCGTCATATCCACCCGCGAGGCAGGCTGCTGCGGTGCGGTGGATTATCACCTCGACGCTCAGGCGGCGGGCCTTGAGCGCGCCCGGCGCAACATCGATGCATGGTGGCCGAGCATCGAAAACGGGGCCGAGGCCATTGTGCAAACCGCCAGCGGCTGCGGGGCCTTTATCAAGGATTACGGCCACCTGCTCAGCACCGACCCGGCGTATGCCGACAAGGCGCACAGGGTCAGTGCCCTGGCCAGGGACCTGGTTGAAGTGCTGCGCGGCGAGCCGCTGGATAAGCTCGGTGTACACAGCGACCAGCGCCTGGCGTTCCACTGCCCCTGCACCTTGCAGCACGCGCAAAAACTCGGCGGAGCCGTTGAAACCCTGCTGACAAGCCTGGGCTTCAACCTGACCGCGGTTCCCGACGGCCACCTGTGCTGCGGCTCGGCGGGCACCTATTCGCTGACCCAGCCCGAATTGTCGCGGCAACTGCGCGATAACAAGCTGAATGCGTTGGAAAGCGGCCACCCCGACGTCATCGTCACCGCCAATATAGGCTGTCAGTCCCACCTTGACGGAGCAGGACGCACCCCGGTCAGGCACTGGATCGAACTGGTCGAGGCCGCGTTGCCCTCACCAGGTACTGCAGAATCCTTGCAGCTGCACGCATCGAAGCCCCCAGCAAACTAGCCGGGGCGCAATGCCTGGATTGAATCGGCCCCCTGTGGTGAGCGGGCTTGCCCCGCGCTGGGGTGCGAAGCAGCCCCTGATGAAGACGAATGCGGTGTATCAGGCACGCCTCTGCGCCTGGTTTTGGGGCTGCTGCGCAGCCCAACGCGGGGCAAGCCCGATCACCACAACAAGCCCGCTCGCCACAGGTTTCTTTGCGCTCTCCCGGACAGGGTTCAGCCACGGCGGCCTTAAGCAAGCGTGAGGAACAATGCCGAGGTCCAGACCCGGGACTGGTCGCGTTGGCGCGCGCAGATGAACAGCGGATGCTCGCGCCCCGCGTGCAGATTGAGTGGCGCCAGCTCGATCTGCCCCTGCAGTTCACGGGGCAGCGCTTCGGCGGTGGTCCTTTCCAGGGAGACTTTCAGCTCCGCCCCTGGCAGCTCTTCGATCACCTGGGATTGCGCCAGCAGTTCTTCGCCGGACAGTTCCATCAGCACCGTCGGCGCATGCACGTAGGGCTGCGGTTCGGACGGATCGCCGACCTTGATGTAGTTGTCGATGCGGCTGCGGACCTGCAACGTCGCGCCGGCCAATTGCGACAGGTCGATTTCGATGCTGTCGGTGTCGCCGTTGGTGTCGGTGCGAAAGGCCAGGGTCGTGGCGTCCTTGCGCCATACGGTTTGCTCCGGATGATCGAGGCCCAAGGCGCGAAAACCATTGATGACCGCGCCCGTCACCCGGATTTCGCCGGTCCAGTACGCGCCGCGATAACGGTCCTTGATGCGTGCGCCCCCCAGGCGCAGCCGGATGCGTTGGGCGGAAAACCCCAGCTCCTGATGCAGGTTGCGCGACCAGATCAGTTTATCGCCGTCGAACAGGTCCACCTGCTCCCAGCCCGCCTCGCCCAGCAATCGATAGTCCAGCGTCGCATTCGAATCGGCGCTGAAGACCTCGCCCATGAAGTGCTGGCCCTGGCGCAGGCTGGCAAATGCACGCTCGCCCGTCGTGGCAAAGGTGCGACGGGCGCGAAGGGCCTTGCCGACACTCGAACGGTCGAAAGACTCGGCAATCACACCGGTCAACCCGCCGCGAGAGCCAAACACGGCCGTGGCCGGAACCCCGCCGCCGCAACGGCCCTGATGCTCATCGCTGTTCGCCGCGGCGCCGACCCGATAGCCACGCTGAAGGGCTTCGGCGTAGACCCAATGGAACTGGCCCCAGGCCGAGCCGACTTCGATCAAGCGTTCCAGCTCCGGATGGTGCCAGTCGAGGTTGCAGCGGCGCCCGCCGACATGGGGCATCATCAGGTGACCTTCCGGGTCTTTCGCATAGGCCGCGTACAACTCGTCCACCGGCCAGGCGCCCGGTTTGATGGTGCCGGCAGTGAACTCGTTCCACTCGAAAGAGCGCACCAGGCGCCCTTGGTTGTCGAACGGAAACTCGGGCTTGCGATCATGCAGGAAGACGACATTACGGTCGCCGCCCGCGCAGGAGTTGCCGCACCACTCGGTGCCGGGGTAGCAGACGAAACGGCCGGGCTCGTTGAGTTCGTGAATCAGCTTCACCGCCTGATCCCAGCGTTGCTCGGTAATATTGAAGTCGTTGGCGGTGTAGCCGAGCACATCGAGGCCGGCGACATCGCGGCCGTAGCTGAGGTTGTAGAGCGTGTCGTTGGTGCCCACGGTGTCATCGGAATGCACATGCAGGTCGGCGTACAGCGGGCGCAACGCGCTGCCGGCCGGGTCAACCGTCACGAAGGCCTGGGCGCCACGCACGCCGGGCGCCTGCACCTCGGCGGACAAACGCCACTCGCCCACCGCCCCGAGGTCAAACCCCTCGAGCCGCACCGTCGCCCACCCTTCATTGGCCAGGGTAAACGCTTGCTGGCGCTCGCCGCCTTCCGGATCAACCAGGGTCAGTACCCCGTTGAGCGGCAGGTTGCGGCACGTGTTGCCCCAGGCATCGTCGACTCGCAGCAGCACGTCGAACGCCTCACCGGCGCCGACCAGGCGCGGCACAATCAGCTGCACACTCTGCGCCGGTCCCGGCACGATGTTCAGCAACGGATCGCCGGGCACCTCGGCAAATTTCGAGCTGCCCAAGGGGTCGATAAACAGCCGGAAACGGAAGTCTTTCTCGACGAAACTCTGCACCCGTGTGCCCGCCCCGCCCTGGCGACGGTCACCCAGGCGAATAGTGATTTTGTCGCCGGGATTCAGGTAGCCGTCGATGATGTCGATGATGATCGCTTTCTGGAACGGCCGTTCGTGACCCTTCTGGTCGAAGCGCACTTTCAGGTGCTGCACGGTGGCCTGGCTCTGCCCGGGGACCAACTCGCCCGCCTGGTACTCGGCGCTGACGTAGTTGGGGCCGGCCGGGTTCGAGGTCTGGAACAGTGCCCAATCGGAGTAGAACTTGAACGCCAGTTTCAACCAGGCGCCATCCGCCAGGCCGCTGCCGCCGACCTCGTAGACCAGGGTGATTTCATCCCATTGCCCGGCAATCAGCGTGTACCGATCACAGTCGATGCTGCCGAGGAACGGGCGTTGCTTGTTGCGTTCGTAGAGGCCTTGGGGGGCGATGTAATGCCCGGCTTCGCGGGGATCGAATACGTTACTCACATGACACCTCGTGCAGTGGTCCACTGAAGGTTTGAAAGGGTTCGAAGGCAAAGGACGATGCTTACTGCACGCGCCATTTCTGGTAGTGACGCTCGATGCGCCGGAACACAAAACTCTCCATCAGCCAGGCAATCAGGCCGATCAGCACGATGCCCAGCAGCACCTGGCTGCTGTTGCCGATCTGCCCGCCGGTGGAGACCATCCAGCCGATGCCCTGGGAGGCGCCGATCATTTCTGCGGCGACCAGTGCCCGCCAGCCCTGGCTGAAACCGATGCGCAAGGCCGCCGTCACGAAGGGCAATGAGGCCGGCAGGTAAACGTGGGCCAGCAATTGCCAGGGGTTGGCACCCAAGGTGCGCGCCGCGCGGACTTCGCCACTGCGAATGCTCTGCACGCCTTCCTGGATGGTCACCGCCATGGGGAACATCGCGGCAATGAAAATCACCAGCACGATGGAGACATAGCCCAGGCCGAAAATGATCATGATCAGCGGCGCCCAGGCAATCGGCGGGATCGCCATGAACAGGCTGTTGAGCGGCGAGATGAAATCGCGAAAGCGCGAAGACAAGCCGCCGGCCGTGCCCAGCACAATCGCGACAAGCACCGCCGCACAGAAGCCGCCGACTTCCTCCAGGACGCTCGCCCTGAGGTGCTGCCACAGCGAACTGTCGCTGAGCCAACGCAGCGCTTCGCGCGCCACATCCCAGGGCTGCGGCAGGATGTAGGTGGGAAAGCGGCTGGCCAGGGCCATCCAGATCAACAGCAGGAATGGCAGCGAAGCCCATCCCCAATTAGGTTTTGGCAAGGACATGACAGGCTCAGACTCAGCGCGAGGCTTTTTCCAGGTAGGCGGTATCCACGATCTGCTCGGTCTTGAGCGTGGTGTCGATAAAGCCCAGGTCGTGGGAATAATTCATCAGGCGCTGGATGAATTGGATATCCGCAGGCTGCAAGTCCGCCGACCAGCCCAATCGCGTGCGCGCCTGGGCGACGATGGCCTCCGGGGCAATGGTCTTGCCGTCAGGCCCCTGGACCGCTTCAAGCTTGAACGCCTCGGCGATGATGCGATTCGACTCGTCGGGATGCTCGTTGAGGAACGCGATGGCCTTGCGGTGCGCACGCAGCAGCTTGACCACGTCGTCCGGTCGCTCCTGCAAGGTTTTGGGCAGCGCGATCACCACGTACCACGGGTAGTTCGGCAGCGCCTGGTTGACGTCGAGCAGAATCCGGCTCGACCCGCGCAGCAACGATTGGCTGACAAAGGGTTCCCAGGAAAACGCCGCGTCGACGATACCGCGCTCCAGCGCCGCGTTCATGTTGCCGGGTGGCATGTCGATGATGTCGAGGTCCTTGTCCGGGTTGAGCCCGGCTTTTTCTTTCAGCACATAGCCGCGCAACAACACGTCCATGCCACTGCCCTTCTTGACCCCGGCAAGCTTTTTGCCCTTGAGCTGCTCCAGGCTGTTGATCTGGCTATTTGCATCGACAATCACCGCCGCCTGACCGTAATTGACCTTGGCCAGAATCCGGCTTTGCAAGCCTCGGGAGAACCATTGGTACACCGGCGGCGTGCCGACATAGGCCACGTCCAGCTCATTGGCGGCCAGCGCCTGTTGGATCACCGGGCCATCGCCCAAGGCCTTGAGGTCGACATTCAAGCCTTCCTCGCGGTAGTAACCCTGCTTGTCGGCGATCAGCGCCGGAGCGTTGGCCATGGCGAACACATACCCCACGCGCAGGGGTTTCTCTTCAGCGGCCACGGCACCTGTGCTGCTTGCCAAGGCGGCAACAGACAAGGAAAGAGCAAGCAGCGAACGTTTGATCATGGGGTTAACTCGGGTTGGCAGGTGGGGTTAGGGATGGCTTCGGCCGCGCCCATGACCTGGGAAATGCGCTCCATCAGCTCATTGCGGTAATCGAGAAAGGCCGGCAGGCGTCGTGTTTTGAGGTTGGAACGCGGGCGCGGCAAATGGATATCCAGTTCGCTATGGATACCGCCGGGGGCGATGTTGAGCACGATGACCCGGTCGGCCAGGAACACCGCTTCGTCGATGTCGTGGGTGATGAACAGCACCGTCTGACCCAGCTCGGCCCAGATCCGCAGCGTCTCTTCATTCATGCTGTTGCGGCTGATGGCATCCAGCGCGGCGAAGGGTTCGTCCATCAGCAATACGCTGGGCTCCAATGCCAAGGTCCTGGCCAGGGAGACGCGCTGCTGCATGCCGCCCGACAGCTGATGGGGCAAGCGCTGTGCAGCGTTCTCCAGGCCGACCAGGCGCAAATACTGCAACGCCTGGGCACGCTGTTGCGCCTCGCTGAGCTGCGCCGTCATCCGCAGGCCGAAACGCACGTTCTCCAGCGCGCTCAACCAGGGAAACAACTGCGGCGCCTGAAACACATACCCCAACTCCGAGCGCTCCGGGCGCACGGCGGTCTGGTTGATGCTGATCCGGCCGCTCTGGGGTTGCTGAAAACCCGACAACAGATTCAGCAACGTGGTTTTTCCGCAGCCCGACGGCCCGAGGATCGCGACGAATTCGCCCGGCTTGGCATTCAGGCTGAACGCGTTGAACACCCGATGGCCGTTGGGGTAGCTGAAACTGATGTGATCGACCGTCAGGGCGTCGGCTTGCGGTGGTGCGTAAGGCAAGGAGTCGGGCATGGCAAGTATCGTCAGGTCGTTTACAATGGGAATGCCTGACATAATACGTATTAATACAAGTTATCCCAATAACCTATTTTTATAACCTTAGAAGTGAAGGCGCACCGCCCCACTCCTAGGCCCCTGGAAGCCGACCGTGTCCACGTCCATTCTGCGCGACAGCACCACCTCGCTCTACGAACAGATCGCCCATCGTTTGCTGGAAGAGATTCAGCGCGGCGATTTCGAACCCACCGGCAAACTGCCGTCAGAAGCCGAACTGGGCGAACGCTTTGGCGTGAGTCGCGTCACGGTGCGCCTGGCGGTGGGCAAGCTCAGCGACGACGGCGTGGTGGAGCGCAAGCAAGGCAAGGGCACGTTCGTCGCCGCGAAGCAGGTTCGGCATGGCCTGGATGCGTTGCGCAGTTTCCATGAAGCCTTGTTATTGCAAGGGCTCAAACCGAGCATGCAGGTGATCAGCCACACGCTGCAGCCCGTTCCGGAAGCCTTGATGGCGTTGTTTGAAGGCGCCCACGATTGCCTGCTGCTGGAGCGCCTGCATTTCGTGGATGATGAGCCCATCGCCCTGGGCCGCAGCCATCTACCGGCCGAGTTGGCCGGCGTGGTCTGGACAGACGTCGAGCATCAACCAATCTACTCGATCCTGGAATCGATCACCGGCCAGGCCGTCACCCGTGCCGACCTGGCCATCCGTGCGCAAGCAGCCGATGCAAGCCTGGCCAGTGCCCTGCACGTCAAACGCGGTGCCGCATTGCTGGTGATGGAACGCAGCTCTTACTTTGCCGACGGCCGTTGCTGCGACCGCACCACCTTCTTTATCCGTCCGGAACGCTATGCGTTTGTCCTCAGCGGCGTATTCAAATCCGGCCCTGCCAAATAGCGATCTGTACAGGTCATTTGAAGGGATCGGCAGACACGCGGCGCTGGGTCTTCTAGCGATAGCCCCGCGCCTGAACGTCGAACAGCTCGGCATAACGTCCACTCGCAGCCATCAGCTGGTTATGGCTGCCCTCCTCCAGAATCTGCCCGCGTTCCAACACAATAATGTGATCCGCACTGCGCACACTGGAAAAACGGTGGGAAATCAGCAGGGTCATGCGGCCCCTGGCATGCTCACGGAAGTGCTCGAACACCGCCGCTTCAGCCCCGGCATCCAGCGCGGCAGTGGGTTCATCGAGGATCAGCAGATCGGCATCCTGACGCATGTACGCCCGCGACAAGGCCACTTTCTGCCACTGCCCCCCGGACAGTTCCTGGCCTCCAAACCAGCGTCCCAGTTGGGTTGAATAGGTATGGCTCAAGCGCTCGATAAATTCCGCCGCCACGCCTTGAGTGGCAGCGCTGCGCCAGCGGGCCTGGTCGTCCAGGGCATCGACGTCCCCCACGCCGAGGTTCTCGCCGACACTCATCTGGTAGCGGATGTAGTCCTGGAAAATAACGCCGATGCGCTGGCGCAGGGTGTGTTCGTCCCATTCCTGCAGGTCGCTGCCATCCAGCAGGATGCGGCCTTCATCCGGGGTATACAGACGGGTCAGCAGTTTGATCAGGCTGGTCTTGCCGGAACCATTTTCACCCACCAGGGCCAGGCTTTTCCCCGGTGCCAGGTGCAGGCTGATATTGCGCAGCGCGGCGGATCCGGCGCCTGGGTAGGTGAACCCCACCTGCTCGCAGCGCAGGCCATCGCCGGGGCGCGCGCCCTCGGTGAGCCGGCCGCGCGGCGTGATCACCGGGGTTTCAAGGTATTCATACAGGTCCGAGAGGAACAGGCTGTCGTCGTACAGCCCGGCAATGGCGCTGAGGCTGGCGGTGATTGCGGCCTGCCCCTGCTTGAACAGCACGATGTACATGGTCATCTGGCCCAGGCTCGTCTGGCCACGCACGGTGTCGAGTACCACCCAGGCGTAGGCCAGGTAAAACGCTGCGGTGCCCAGCAGGCCCAATGCGAAGCCCCAGGCGTCGCGGCGCAGCGTCAATTGGCGGTCCTCGGTATACAAGCGCTGGGCGTTGTCGCGATAGCGCTGGAGGAACAGCGGTGCCAGGCCAAACAGCTTGACCTCCTTGGCATGGGACTCGTGGGAGAGCAAGGATTCCAGGTAGTTCTGCCGGCGCGTCTCCGGTGCACGCCGGTGGAACAGGCGGAACGCATTGCCGGAAAAATGCGTCTCGGCGAAGAACACCGGCAACGCACCGACCACCAGAATCAACAGGGCCCACGGCGAAAAGTGCACCAGCAGGACAGCAAAGCTGACCAGCGAAATGAGGTTCTGCACCAACCCCAGTCCTTTGGTCACCAGGCTCAGCGGGCGCGTCGAAGCCCCCTGGCGCACGCGCACCAGCTTGTCGTAGAACTCGGCGTCTTCAAATTGCAGCAGCGAAAGGGTCTGGGCTTTCTCCAGGACCATCAGGTTGACCTTCACGCCCAGCTTCACCCGCAACAGCGACTGCTGCATCGACAGCGCCCGTTGCGCCGCCGCCAACAAAGCCAGCACACCGGCCTCGGCCAGCACGTAGCGCATCACCGGCCACACGGGGGCCTGGCTGCCGGCCGCATGAACCTGCATGGCGTGGACCACGCCATCAACGATGCGCTGTCCAATCCAGGCGGCCAGTGCGGGAAGCAGTCCGGCGACAATCGTCGCCAGCAACAGCCCCGTGAACAGTGGCCGCGAGGTTTCCCACACCAGCCCCAGTGCCCTGCGCGCCTGGGTCGAAAACGCGCTCAATCGATTGAACAGCACCATGAATGGCACGGACTCCTTGAGGGGGGGTGAAATGAGGCCGGACGGCCGAGAGCCATGGAGATGGGCGGGTCACTGCGCCACTCGCTCCCGGATCCAGGCGCGCCCCGGATTATGACAGGCCGTGACACCAGAACCACGCGTATTCATCGATGTTCTTCCCAGGCGCGTCGTCGCCAGTGGTTGGCGTGACGTCTTTTGACTCGATGGCGGTTGGGCGCCCGACCTTAGGTCAAGTCCTGACGCCCCGCGCGGCCCAGCGACCAGCCAAAGTTCATGCCCGCAGCCGCCAACAGGATCGCGCCTGCGCCCATCACCTGCAGGGTGCTGAGGGGATGGGCGAAGGCTACCCAGTCGACCAGGATGGCGACAATCGGATAGATGAACGACAGCGCCCCGACCAGTGCCGTGGGGATTTTCTGGATGGCGCTGTACAACAGGGTCGACATCAGCCCGGTATGGACCACCCCGATAATGATCAGGTAAGTCCAGGCGCCCTTGAGCGTTTCGCCCCCAGTGAAGTCCACGAACGGTGCCAGCACCAGCACGCCGACCACCATCTGGATCAGCACGATCAGGTGCGCGGGCAAATCCTTGAGACGCTTGGTGATCGCCGCCGCCACGGCATAGAAGAAGGCTGAAGCCAGGGCCAGGCAGACACCCAGCACGTAGTCGGCACCGGTGGCCTGCCCACGGCCCTTGGCGGACACGATCAGCATCAGCCCGGCGAAGGCCAACAGCAGCCAGCCGACCTTGGCGATGCTGAGGCGTTCGGCAAAAAACAGCACACCCAGGCCAACCAGCATGAACGGCTGAACGTGGTAGACCACCGTGGCAATGGCAATGGAGGAATGGGTGTAGGCACCGAACAGCAGCACCCAGTTGAGGACCAACGCCACCCCGCCCAGGCACACCAGAAGGAATTGCCGGGCAGTGATCCGGGAGCGACGCAGCACCCCAAGCGCCAGGCACGCGACCAGCATCGCCAGGGCGCCGAACAGGCAACGCCAGAACACCACCGCCTCCGGGCCCTGCCCCGACATAACGACGAACCAGCCGACTGTGCCGGAGATGACCATGGCCGAGATCATTTCGAGCGTCCCACGGGTTTGCGACTTCATCACTCACGGCTTCCTTGCTATCGACATCACCATGGCCCAAACCACCGTTCGCGGAGAAATAGGCTGGCAAATACAACTTTATAATGAACGTATGGCCGATATACTGAACATGGTGCCCAAGAGCGTCAACCCATTTAGGGATGGTTTATAAAACAAATGACCGATATAACGAACGACCTACCGAAAAATAATCTGACTCGAATCGATCTGCTGGCGCTGTCAATCAAGCGCGAGCGCCTGGCCGCCGGGCTTTCCTTGACCGAGCTGGCGAAGCGCGCCGGGCTAGCGAAGTCGACCTTGTCTCAATTGGAGTCGGGCATCGGTAACCCCAGCATCGAAACCTTGTGGTCGCTGGCGATGGCCATGGGCTTGCAAGTCACCCGGTTCTTCGAGCAACCCCGGCAGGCCCTGCGGGTGATTCGCGCCAACGAGGGCATGACCGCCTATGCCGAGACGGCCCATTACGCAGCGACCCTGCTTGCCGATTGCCCGGCTGGCGTACAGCGCGACATCTACCGACTCAAGGTGCAGCCCGGCGAAGTTCGTCTGTCTCAGCCTCACCCGCAGGGCACCGTAGAGCATGTGGTGCTGTGCAGTGGCAGTGCACGTATCGGCCCGGCGAGTGGCCCGGTGTTGCTCAACGCCGGCGACTACATCAGCTACCTGGCGAATGTGCCGCATGTGTTCGAGGCACTTGAGGCGGACACCACGGCGGTGATGGTGATCGAGCATTCCTGAGGTGGGAGCACCTTGACGCCTGTCAAATCCGTAGCTGCCGAGCCCTGGCGAGGCTGCGTCGGCCGCGACTCGGGCTTGAATCGGCAGGGGGATCGCTAGCAACTTGACCCTTTCATCTCGTCCATTTTATCGAGCAGGACGCCAATAACCCCCGCCTTTTTTTGGGGGGGCCATCAGTTGCGCGTCAAGAGCGTGTGCGGCGCAACCCCAAACGCCTTGCGAAAAGCATGACTGAAGTGGGAGAAATCGGAAAAACCGAAGTCCAGTGCGGCTTGGGAAACGCTGCGCACCTGGCCGCACTCGATCGCCGCGCGACTGGCATTCAGCCGTTCTTTCCAGATCTCCGCGACCGGGCTTTTCTGATGACGGGCGAATGCACGGGTCACCGTGCGGGTGGACACGTGGTGGGCTTGGGCGATCAGTTCGATCGACAGTTCTCGGTCGCTCAAGTGGTGCTGGATGTAGGTCATTATCCGCGCGTACAGATCCAGCTCCTGGTGAGTGGTCTTCAGGTCCTGGAGTTCCAGGCTGATCACGAGCAGGTCGATTATCGTGTTGGAGTAACGATTGCAAATGCCTCCATCCTCCAGAAGCACGGGAGTGTTCGCCATCTGGCGCAGCATCTCGCGCAGCGGCACCACGCCGGGGCGGCGGTCATCCAGCACCATTGCGGTGCATTCCGCCACACGCGGCAACCGCTCGGTCAGCAACTGCCGAGGGATGCGCATCAAGTGGTTTTCGCTCCCCCCCAGGCTGAATCGGAACGGTCGGGTTGCGTCATAAAGGAACAAATTACCCGCGCCCAGTGTGGCCTTGCGCCCCTCTTGCTCAAGTTCGCCATACCCATTGAGGGTGAAGCCCAGCCACAGGTCGTCGGCGGGGCCACTGCGTAAATGCCGCTCGGAACGGACCCAATGGTGCAGCGGGGACGACAGCCTGGAGACATCCAACGCCCCTACGCCGGAGACCTGGAGCGTTCCGTTGAAATCGCTCTGGGTCGAGGGTTTGCTGTCAGCCATAAGACAATGGCGACACACCACTTCTTTCCAGTAATCGAAGCGACGCGGTTGCGAAACGGCAAGGGTGGAATAGTGATTGTTCTGAGCCATGGCACTCACCTTAATGCAACGACTTGAAGCAGCGACACGCTGCCGGTCGATCTTGGAAAGCAAAATTCAGACCACGCACAGCCCCCTTTATCGCGCCTGAGCCCTGGCATCGGGCATCTGTCTTTTCCAACCAAACGGTTGTCCTGGCGAACAAAGCGAGGCGGTTCGTACCTGCCTGACTATGACCTCACAGCCTGTCCAGCCCGCTACGCCTGAACCTGAAAAAAACAAGGAGCCGCCCATGGAATCTGCGATCGACAAACACCTTAGATGCCCACGGACGTTGTCCCGCCGGGTGCCCGAGGACTACCAGCCGCCCTTCCCTATGTGGGTCGGCCGCGCTGGCGAACAATTGAAGCAGGTAGCGATGGCCTACCTGGGCGTGCAGTTTCGCGGTGAGGCGCAGCGTGAGCGTGCCCTTAAAGCCATGCGCGACATCGTCGGCAGCTTCAGCCTGCCCGACGGCCCGCAGACCCACGACTTGACCCATCACACGGACAACAGTGGCTACGACAACCTGATGATCGTCGGCTACTGGAAGGACGCCGCAGCCTATTGCCGCTGGTTGCGATCACCGCCCGTCAATGACTGGTGGGCATCGCCGGATCGCCTGAACGATGGCCTGGGTTATTTTCGCGAAATCACCGCGCCGCGTGCCGAGCAGTTCGAAACCCTCTATGCGTTCCAGACGCAGTTGCCGGGGGTGGGCGCGATCATGGACACCACCAGCGGCGAGATCGAAGAGCACGGTTACTGGGGGTCGATGCGCGATCGTTTCCCGGCGTCCCAGACCGACTGGATGAGCCCCACGGGCGAACTGAAGGTGGTGCAGGGAGATCCGGCCAAAGGTGGCCGCGTCATCGTCATGGGCCATGACAACATCGCGCTGATTCGCTCCGGCCAGGATTGGGCTGACGCCGAGGCTGACGAGCGTTCACTGTACCTCGACGAAATCTTGCCGACATTGCAGGACGGCATGGATTTCCTGCGCGATAACGGTGCGCCCCTGGGCTGCTACAGCAATCGCTTCGTGCGCAATATCGACCTCGACGGCAACTTCCTCGACATGAGCTACAACATCGGCCACTGGCGCTCGGTCGAGAAACTGGAACGCTGGGCGGAATCCCATCCCACCCACCTGCGCATCTTTGTCACCTTCTTCCGTGTGGCGGCCGGCCTGGTGAAGTTGCGGCTGTACCACGAAGTGTCGGTCTCGGACGCCAAGAGCCAGCTGTTCGAGTACATCAACTGCCACCCGCAGACCGGCATGTTGCGTGATGCAGGTGTCTCGCAAAGCTGACACCCGGCACCGCCCCATTCGTCCCGATTATTTTTTGGCCCTCATCTCTAGCGCATGGGGTCGGGGCCACTTTTTGACAGGCATCTGACCACGAAGTGGCACCGCGCTGAGCTGTCCTGTTCAGCCAAGCGAGTGTCCTGTTCAACCAAGCCGCAGTGGCAAAAGAGGCCTAATTTGTTCTCCATTACGACCCGGAATGATCCGACCCCGACAGTGCTGGAAGTGTTTGAACAGTCTCAAGTCTTCCCGCCGTTCATCGATGACATCAAGGAAAATCATGGCCATTATTCGACCCACGCTTGATCAACTGCAGGACCTCGCCACCCAGTTGCACATGCAGCTGACGCCGGAGCAGGCTGCGCAGTACCTGGACCTGATGCAACCGAGTTTCGACGCGTACGACCTGGTCGATGAGCTGCCTGATTTCGTTCCGCCCGTACGCTACGAACGCAGTTCGGGCTATCGGCCCTCGGACAAGGAAAACCCGTTGAACGCCTGGTACTACCGGGCTGAAGTGAACGGGGCCCGGGAGGGCCTGCTGGCCGGCAAAACCGTCGCGCTGAAAGACAACATCGCCCTGGCAGGCGTGCCGCTGATGAATGGCGCCGCGCCCCTGGCCGGTTTCGTACCGTCATTCGACGCCACTGTGGTCACGCGTCTGCTGGATGCCGGGGCGACGATCCTGGGCAAGGCCACCTGTGAGCATTACTGTTTGTCCGGCGGCAGTCACACCTCAGACCCTGCCCCCGTGCACAACCCCCATCGTCACGGTTATGCCGCCGGTGGATCTTCATCGGGCAGTGCGGCGTTGGTCGCGGCCGGAGAGGTGGACATGGCCGTTGGCGGTGATCAAGGCGGGTCCATCCGAATCCCGTCGTCCTTCTGCGGCACCTACGGCATGAAGCCGACCCACGGCCTGGTGCCCTACTCCGGGGTCATGGCGATTGAAGCCACGATCGACCATGTCGGCCCCATTACCGCCAACGTGCGCGACAACGCGCTGATGCTGCAAGCCATGGCCGGCGCGGATGGGCTTGACCCGCGCCAGGCTGCGCCGCAAGTCGACGACTATCACAGCTACCTGACGAGGGGCGTGCGCGGGCTCAAAATCGGTGTGTTGCAAGAGGGCTTCGCACTGGCCAACCAGGACCCTCGCGTCGCCGAGAAAGTGCGTGACGCCATCGCCCGTCTCGAGGCGTTGGGCGCGCAGGTCGAGGCGGTGTCCGTTCCCGAGCACAACCTGGCGGGCTCGTTGTGGCACCCCATCGGCTGCGAAGGCTTGACCATGCAGATGATGCATGGCAACGGCGCGGGCTTTAACTGGAAAGGCCTCTACGATGTCGGCCTGCTGGACAAACAGGTCGGCTGGCGCGAGCAGGCCGACCAATTGTCCGCGTCGCTCAAGCTGTGCATGTTCGTCGGCCAGTACGGGCTGAACCACTACAACGGACGTTATTACGCCAAGGCGCAAAACCTCGCGCGCTTTGCCCGGCAGGGCTATGACAAGGCGCTGCAGACCTACGACCTGCTTGTGATGCCGACCACACCGATCATTGCCCAACCCCATCCACCGGCGGATTGCTCGATCACCGAGTACGTGGCGCGCGCGCTGGAAATGATCGGCAACACCGCGCCACAGGACATCACCGGGCATCCCGCCCTGTCGATTCCATGCGGGCGGGTCGACGGCCTGCCCGTCGGGCTGATGCTGGTCGCCAGACACTATGCCGAAGGCACCCTTTACCAGGCTGCGGCGGCGTTTGAAGCCTCCGTGGACTGGCGCACGCTCTGAGCCGTCTATGGGCGCCGCCGGCGCCCGTAGAACAATAAGAAATCCAATGACTTTACCACCGTGTTGACTGATAGGAGTGACCCCATGAATACAGCGACTTCAACGCCCGGCGAAAGAGCCTGGGCATTGTTTCAAGTCCTCAAGAGCAAGGAACTCATCCCGGAGGGCTATGTCGAGCAGCTCACGCAATTGATGGAGCACGGCTGGAGCCCCGAGAACGGCGCCCGTGTGGTGGCCAAGGCGTGGGTCGATCCGCAGTTCCGGGCACTGTTGCTCAAGGACGGCACGGCGGCCTGCGCCCAGTTCGGCTACACCGGCCCCCAGGGCGAATACATCGTCGCCCTGGAGGACACGCCGACGCTGAAGAACGTGATTGTCTGCAGCCTGTGCTCCTGCACCAACTGGCCGGTCCTCGGCCTGCCACCGGAGTGGTACAAGGGTTTCGAGTTCCGCGCACGCCTGGTCCGGGAGGGGCGCACGGTACTGCGCGAGCTGGGGACGGAGTTGCCCCGGGACATGGTGGTCAAGGTCTGGGATACCAGCGCCGAAAGCCGCTACCTGGTGCTGCCGGTCAGGCCGGAAGGCTCAGAACACATGAGCGAAGAGCAGCTTCAAGCGCTGGTGACCAAAGACGTGCTGATCGGCGTCGCCCTGCCCCGCGTGGGCTGAAAACAACACCTCATCATCGTTCACTCCCGGAGTTTTGATTATGGATGGCTTTCACGATCTCGGCGGTTTCCAAGGCTTTGGAAAAGTCCCCCACACCATCAACAGCCTGAGCTACAAACAGGTGTTCAAGCAGGACTGGGAGCATCTGGCCTACAGCTTGATGTTCATCGGTGCCGACCACTTGAAAAAGTTCAGCGTGGACGAAGTGCGTCACGCCGTCGAACGCCTGGATGTGCGCCAGCATGTCGGCACCCAGTACTACGAACGCTACGTCATCGCGACCGCTACCCTGCTGGTCGAAACCGGCGTGATCACCCAGGCGGAGCTTGATCAGGCCTTGGGCTCCCACTTCAAGCTGGCGAATCCCGCCCATGCCGAGGGCCGCCCGGCGATCACGGGGCGGCCGCCCTTCGAGGTGGGGGATCGGGTGGTGGTGCGAGACGAATATGTGGCTGGGCACATCCGCATGCCCGCCTACGTGCGCGGCAAGGAAGGCGTGGTCCTGCACCGCACGTCAGAGAAATGGCCGTTCCCGGACGCAATCGGCCATGGCGATGTGAGCGCAGCCCATCAACCCACCTACCACGTCGAGTTCGCCGTGAAGGACCTGTGGGGAGATGCCGCCGATGAGGGTTTTGTGGTGGTCGACCTGTTCGAAAGCTACCTGGACAAGGCCGCCGGCGCGCGCGCGGTGAACCCATGACAGACGGCGCCCAGGCAAGCCGACTGCCGGTGACGGTCCTTTCGGGCTTCCTCGGCGCCGGCAAAACCACCCTGCTCAACCACATCCTGCGCAATCGCGAAGGCCTGCGCGTGGCCGTCATCGTCAATGACATGAGCGAAGTCAATATCGATGCCGAAGAAGTGCAGCGCGATGTCGCGCTGCACCGTGGTCGCGATGAGTTGATCGAAATGAGCAACGGGTGCATCTGCTGCACCCTGCGCGCCGATTTGCTCGAGCAGATCAGTATGCTCGCACGCCAACAGCGTTTCGATTACCTGCTGATTGAATCCACGGGGATCTCCGAGCCGATGCCGGTCGCTGAGACGTTCGCCTTCCTTGACGCTGAGGGCTTCAGCCTCAGCGAACTGGCGCGCCTGGACACCTTGGTAACGGTGGTCGATGGCAGTCGTTTCCAGGAACTGCTCGAATCGCCGTACACCGTTGACCGCGAGGACGCCACGCCAGACGCACCCAAGCGCCACCTGGCCGATCTGCTGATCGAACAGGTGGAGTACGCCAACGTCATTCTCGTCAACAAGCTGGATCTGATCGATGCAGCGCAGTATCAGGCCGTGCAGGCGATCCTCACGGGGCTTAACCCGACGGCGCGGATCATGCCGATGGCCCACGGTAACATCCCGTCAGCCAGCCTCCTCGGCACCCATCTGTTTGATTTACCCAGCCTCGCGGCGTCGCCGGGCTGGATGCGGAAAATGGAGGCGGCAGACGCGCCGGCCTCCGAGTCAGACACCTATGGCGTGACGTCCTGGGTGTACCGTGAGCGCGCACCTTTCCACCCGCAGCGGTTGCTCGCCTTTCTCCAGCAGCCCTGGAGCAACGGGCGGTTGCTGCGCAGCAAAGGTTACTTCTGGCTCGCCAGCCGCCACCTGGAAACCGGCCTGCTGGTGCAAAGCGGCAAGCGGTTCCAATGGGACTATGTCGGGCGCTGGTGGAACTTCATCGAGCCGTCGCAATGGCCCCGGGACGAATACCGGCTGCAGGGCATCAGGGCCAAATGGGACAGCGTGGTCGGCGACTGCCGGCAGGAGTTGGTGTTTATCGGCCAGGGCCTCGACACCGACGCGTTACAGCGCGAGCTCGACCACTGCCTGCTGAGCGCCCAGGAAATCGCCGCCGGCCCACTGGCCTGGCAGGCACTGCCGGGGGCGACCGCCTTTGACCGACAGGCCCTTGCCCGCACCCCCACACAGCCCATGGCGATTGCCCCCATTTGATCCGAGATAGAGGTGCCCCATGCTCTTTTTCAGCCGAACCAACCGCTGGGTATTGGCTCCGCTTGCCGACAGACTGGATGAGCCTGACCAGGCGAGTACACCGCTGTCGTCGAGCAACCCGTTATTGCGACGCATCCTGGCGGGCGTCGAGACATTGCTGCAAGAGCGGCGAGCCCTGAAAGCACAGACACACGCGCTGGCATTGGAAGCCACCCAATTGACCGAGCACCTGGCCCGCCGCGACGCGCTTTTGCAGGAGCAGGAAGCGCGCTGGGCACTTATCGCCCAAGGCGCAGGTGAACTGTTTTGGGAACTGCAACCGGCAGGTATGGCTGCACCCGCACCGGAGTGGGCTATGAAGTGGACAGGGTCCGCGTCGATCCCGACCCAAGGTATTGATCAACTTGGTCGCTGGAACGAGCACCTGCACGCGACGGACCGGCAACGCTTTCTCGACGCGCTGGCCCGGCACCTGGCTGATCGCAGCGGGCGAACGCCCTTTGCGCTGGACGTACGCATGGCCCTTGCATCAGACGGTGACTATCGTTGGTGCAGGATCAGCGGTGTGGCGCGCCGCGATGCGCAAGGCGTACCGGTCGCCATCGGCGGAAGCCTGCGTGACATTCATGAACAGCGCCTGCACGAAGAGTCACTCGAACTGGCGGCCACACGCTTCGAGATTTCCCGTGAAATGCTCCATGACGGGCTCTGGGACATTGAGGTGGTGGCGGGTGACCCGGCGAACCCGAACAACACCATCTGGTGGTCTTCGCAAATGCGGCGACTGCTGGGGTACACCACGGTTGAGGAATTTCCCAACACATTGGAAAGCTGGACCTCACGCTTGCATCCAGACGACAGCGCACGGGCAATCGCGGCGTTTGTCGCCCACGTCGAAGACCACAGCGGTAAAACACCCTTTGATGTCGATTATCGGCTCAAGCACAGCAGTGGCAATTACCGCTGGTTTCGCGGCCGTGGGCAGACGCGACGCGCAGAGGACGGCTCCCCGCAAAGGGTGGTGGGTGCCATCACCGATATCCATGCCCACCATGAAGAAAACAGCATGCGTGAGGCTCAGGAACACCAGCACCGAGTGATGCAGGAGACCCTGCGCAAGCTGACGCACATTGTCGCCACCATCCAGGGCATCGCCAGCCAGACCAACCTGTTGGCCTTGAACGCCGCCATTGAAGCCGCCCGCGCTGGCGACGCCGGACGCGGGTTCGCGGTGGTCGCCGATGAAGTTCGCAAGCTGGCGACCCGCACCAGCCAGGCGACCCAGCAAGCGGCCGACATGATGGACAGCTAGCGCCACCGCGCCGAGTCGTGAGCAGCGCAACTATTGGCCGTACAAACCCAACAATAAGAACCAGGTATCGTTATGCGTGATTATCAAGCTGTGGCCACATCCTTCAATTACCAACAGACCGCCGAACTGGCTTTGCAAGGTGACCTGACTGCCCTGAACGCCTGCGTCGAATGCTGCGACCGGCACGCCCACGACGACGCCGTGGCGTTGTATTGCGAAGCACAGGATGGCAGCGCCGCCCAATACACATTCAGCCAATTGCAGGCCAGCGCCGCCCGCTTCGGCCATTTCTTGCGTGAGCAAGGGGTAAAACCGGGCGACCGCGTCGCCGGCCTGATGCCGCGCACGGTTGAACTGCTGATTGCCATCTTGGGGACCTGGCGGGTGGGCGCGGTCTATCAACCGCTCTTCACCGCATTTGGTCCCAAGGCGATCGAGCAACGATTGGGCTGCTCCAACGCGCGCTGGATCGTGACGGATGCGCAGAACCGTCCCAAGCTGGATGAGATCGGCAACTGCCCAAGCGTGATCGTAACCGGCGGGGGCCCGCAGAACCCCAGCGATTATCCGTTCTGGAGCATCCTGGACGGCCAAGACGTCGAGTGCGAACCGGTACTGCTGGACGCCAGCGCGCCATTCCTGTTGATGTGCACATCGGGTACCACGGGGCCGGCCAAGCCTCTGGAAGTGCCGTTGCGCGCCATTCTCGCCTTCAAGGGTTATATACGCGACTCCATTGGCCTGCAGCAGGACGACCGCTTCTGGAACCTGGCCGATCCCGGCTGGGCCTATGGCCTGTATTACGCGGTGACCGGCCCGCTGGCCTGTGGTCATGCCACGCTGTTCTACAACGGCCCTTTTACGGTGGAGAGTACGTGCCGAGTCATTGCCAAGTACGCCGTCAGCAATCTGGCCGGCTCCCCGACGGCCTATCGCCTGTTGATTGCCGAGGGGGCAGCGTTCGCCGACGCCGTGCGCGGCCGCCTGCGTGCCGTCAGCAGTGCCGGCGAGCCGCTCAACCCACACGTGATCCGCTGGTTTGCCGAGCAACTCGGCGTGACCATTCACGATCATTACGGCCAGACGGAAATCGGCATGGTGTTGTGCAATCACCATGGTTTGCGTCACCCGGTCCGTGAGGGCTCGGCGGGTTATGCGGTGCCCGGCTACCGCATCGTCGTACTGGACGACGCGCATCGGGAATTGCCGGCGGGTCAGCCGGGCGTCCTGGCGGTGGATCGCGAACGCTCGCCCCTGTGCTGGTTCGACGGCTACCTGGGCATGCCCACCCGGGCCTTTGTGGGGCGCTATTACCTCAGCGGCGACAGTGTGGAGCTGAATGACGACGGCAGTATCAGCTTCGTCGGCCGCAACGATGATGTGATCACCACGTCCGGCTACCGCGTCGGGCCGTTCGACGTCGAGAGCGCGCTGATCGAACACCCGGCGGTGATCGAGGCGGCGGTGATCGGCAAGCCCGACCCGCAACGCACCGAGCTGATCAAAGCCTTTGTCGTGCTCGACAGCCAGTACCAGCCCAGCGCCGAGCTGGCCGAAGTACTGCGCCTGCATGTAAGGCAGCGCCTGGCCGCCCATGCCTATCCCCGGGAAGTGGAGTTCGTCGAGCAACTCCCCAAGACCCCCAGTGGCAAGTTGCAGCGCTTTATCCTGCGCAATCAGGAAATTGCCCGGCAGCAGGCGCCGGGGGCATGAACCCGTGGCCGGCGTGCCGGAGCGCCAGGCGTGCGTGCAATACGGGGCAAAGCGTGTGCTGAACCGATCAGACTTCCAGCGCAAAGCCTCGGAGTTATTCAAGGAGCGCAGTTTCAACCAGGTCAGCATGCGTGAACTCGCCGCCCATGTCGGCATAAGCCCGGGGGCGATCTATCACCATGTGGAAAGCAAGGAGGCGCTGCTTTACGAACTGCTGATGGAGCTGTATCAAACCCTGTTGTCCCAGGTGCACGGCATCAAGAATCGCCGATTGGCACCCGACCAACGCCTGGCCCAACTGATCGACTGTCACCTTCAATTGCATGAACACATGACCGGACACTTCAAGCTGGCGGTCATGGACGCCAATTGCCTGGGCGACTCGATGCAGGCAAGCGTCCAGCGCCTGAGGCGTGCCTATGAGTCGGAAATAATGGATTTGATCGGCCAGGCAGGCCATCCACCGGGCGGGCCGTTGCGCGAGGGCGCGCTCACGGCCATCTTGCCCATGCTGAACAGTCTACCCACCTGGTTAAGCCCGATGCTCGATAACGCCCAGCGGCGAACGATTACGAAGACCATCGCCTGTGCGGTGTTACAGGCCATTGATTCCCTGCCCTGAGCCCACCATGACCCATACTGAAACCCCAGGCTGGCCCGAGGCGGATTGCCGGAGCGCCTTATCAATCAGCACAGAACCCCGAACCGTCAGCGCCGCTGGTGCATGGATTGCAGAATCGCCGCCGAGATCTGCTCAAGGGGCACCTCACGCTCCACCGCACCGAGCTTGAACGCCTCCTTGGGCATGCCATACACCACGCAGGACTCCTCGTCCTGGCCCAGGGTGCGGGCGCCGTTGTCGTGCATTTCCTTCAGGCCCCGGGCGCCGTCGTCGCCCATACCCGTCATGATGATCCCCAGTGCGTTACCGCCGGCACTGCGGGCCACCGAACGAAACAGCACATCAACGGAAGGTCGATGCCGGCTGACCGGAGGTCCGTCGACAATTTCCACCAGGTATTGGGCGCCGCTGCGCTTGAGCACCATGTGCCGGCCACCAGGGGCAATCAGTGCACAACCGGGGATAACCCGGTCACCGTTCTTCGCCTCCCTGACCTCGATCTCGCAAAGTCGATTGAGGCGCTCGGCAAACGCGGCGGTGAAGTGTTCGGGCATGTGCTGCACGATGACGATGCCCGGACAGACCCTGGGCAAGGCGGTCAACACCAACTCCAGGGCTTGGGTGCCGCCCGTGGACGTCCCAATGGCGACAATGTTCTCGGTGGTGCGCGCCATTGCCTGGGTGCCCGCCGGCAATATGACGTCGGCCGTCAGCCTGGCGGGAGCGCGTTCGCTGGAAGGCACCATGCGCTTCATGTTGGCCCGCGCAGCGGCCTTGACGGCCCCCGCCAATTCATCGGCACTGTCGGTGAGAAACTGGCGCAGGTTGAGTTGTGGCTTGGTCACAATGCTGACCGCGCCGGCCGCCAGTGCCTGCATGGTGGTGGCCGCGCCCTTTTCGGTCAGCGTGGAGCAGATGACCACGGGCGTGGGGTGTTCGGCCATCAACTTCTTGAGGAACGTGATGCCATCCATCCGTGGCATCTCCACATCCAACACAATCACATCCGGCCATTGCTTGTTCATTTTGTCCATGGCGAACACCGGGTCTGCCGCCGCGCCGATAACCTCAATAGCGGGGTCTTGCCCCAGGGTCGCCGTGAGTACCTGACGCACCACGGCGGAATCATCAATGATCAGCACTTTGATAAGGCTCATGTCGCACGTTCTCCATGAGGGCTCCTGGGGGTTCACTTCAAGGCCAGGTAGTTGAGTTCGATTTCGCCGTTGGCCAGATCGAACACAATGGTCCGATAACCCACGCCTTCCACATGGAAGTGTTGACACCGCAACTGATGCAGGTCGAGCAGGCGCATGGCCTGTTCGACATTGCGCTGGCCGACGTAATCATTGTCCGAGCGCACAAGCCCGGGAAACATGTTTCCACCGCCGAATACGCTGATCCTGAACTCCGTCGGCAGGGCCTTGATCGACTGTATTCGAGCGAGCAACAGTTCAAAGGCTTCGTTGCCGTAGCGACCATCCAGGACGCCCTGTTTGGTCACGGCGCGCTGTGGCAGCAGGTAGTGACACATGCCTCCCAGCAAGCGCCGGGGGTGCCAGAACACCAATGCAACACAGGATCCCAGCACCGTACGCAGGCGAATCGCACCCGAGCCGAAAAACCACTCGCCGGGATTCAGGAACACCTCGTTGGGCGGTCGACGGTCAGGCATGCGGCCTCCGGTAGATGGAAGGCTTGACCAGCCGCAGCTGATCGGTGATGCCATTGAGGCTCTCCGAATGGCTGACCAGAAAGTACCCGCCCGGCTTGAGGTGACTGACCAGGCGCTTGACCACCTGCACTTTGGTGTCGTTGTCAAAATAGATCATCACATTGCGCAGGAAGATCACGTCGAACATCCCCAGCTTCGGCAACGGGTTATTCAGATTGATCGACTGGAAATCGATCTTCGCCGCCAGCGCCGGGTCGACCATGAAACAACCGTGGTTGGCGCCCACGCCCTTGAGGCAATACTTGTTCAACAGCGCCTCGGGGATGCCGCGTATGCCGTCGAGGGGATAACGCCCAAGGCGGGCTTTTTCCAACACCCGGCTGCTGATATCCGACGCGACAATCTCCCAGGGCCGGCCGGCGAGGTTGTCCGCCAGCACCATTGCCAGGGTGTAGGGTTCTTCGCCGGTCGAGCAGGCGCCACTCCATATGCGCAACGGCCCGCTGCCCCGCAGCTCGGGCAACGCTACATCGCGCAGGAAATCAAAATGCTTGGGCTCACGGAAAAAGTAGGTCTCGTTGGTGGTCAGCATGTCCACCGCTACCTGCAACTCCACGCTGTCCTTCATCAGCACCTTGTAGTAAGCGCCGTAGGTATTGAGCTTGAACACCTGCAGTCGCTTGGCCAGGCGAGCGCTCACCAACTGTTTCTTGGCATCGGACAGGCTGATGCCGGCGATTTGATAGATGAGGTCACGAAACTGCACGAACTCGGCGTCAGAGAGGATCACGTTCATCAGGACATTCCCCCAGCCTGTTCAGGCGATCGAAGGTAGCGAAGACTCAAGGTTGACCAGCGCATCGACCTGTTCCAGGGACAACACGCGACCGATGTCCAGCAACAGCACGAAACCGCTCTCCAGTTTGCCGATGCCCAGTAAAAAGTCGGCCCTGACATCGGTGCCGAAATTCAACGACGGCTCGATGTCCTGGTCGGCGATTTCCAGGACCTCGCTGACCGCATCGACAATGATGCCCACTGGTTTGCGCTGGGCATTGGCCTGCACCTCGATAATCACAACGCAGGTCCTTGGAGTCTGCACCGTGCGTTCGCCGCGAAAGCGCACCCCCAGGTCGAGCACGGGGACCGCCGCGCCACGCAGGTTAATCACCCCACGTATGCTGGGAGGCAGCAACGGCACGCTGGTGATCGGCCCGTATTCGATGATTTCCCGAACGTTGAGCGTGCCCACGGCGAACATCTCCTCCCCCAGCACAAAGGTGAGGTACTGGCTTGGGCTCGGGACGCTGGCATTGCCTGGACTGTCGATGGGTGGGGCCATGATTCACCTCGGGTCACATACGTTTTCGTCTTCATCAGGGGCGCTTCGCACCCCGGCGCGGGGCAAGCCCGCTCACCACAACAGCTCTATCCGCCGGGGAGATACCTAGACAGCGATCAGGCCGGCTATCTCATCGACACACAGCACATGCTCGATCTGCAGGAGCGTGACAAACTCGCCTCGCACCTTGGTCATCCCCCCGATGAAGTCGGTGCGAATGTGATTGCCGAACGCCGGAGCGGGCTTGATATCGATCTCGAGTATCTCGATCACTTCGCTGACCGAGTCCACCACCACCCCCAGGACCTGGGATTCGCCCTCCTTCGCCGCCTCAAGGATGACGATGCAGGTGCGACTGCCCAGTACCGTCGTGCCCTTGCCGAAACGCGCCTTGAGGTCCACGACCGGCACCACCGAGCCGCGCAGGTTGATAACCCCCCGCAGGAATTCCGGCATCATTGGTACGCTGGTCACCTGGTTGTATTCGATGATTTCACGAACGCTCAGGGTATTGACCGCGTACATCTCCTCGGCCGCCAGGAAGGTCAGGTACTGCAAGGGTTCATCCACTGGCGACGTAGCTTCGACAGCGCCCTGCATGCCCGCTGAGGTGCCCATGGGTCAACTCCCGAAGCGGACGAAACCGCCGTCCGAGGAGCGACTGTCCAGGTCCTGGGTGGACATGGCTCGGCTGATCTGGGGCATCGAGACATTGCGCCCGGCACGTTTGCTTTGCACGGTGAAAAACCCCATGAGTTCCTGCAACTGCTCGGCCTGGCCACTCATTTCCTCGGCCGTCGCCGCCAGCTCCTCGGAGGCCGACGCGTTTTGCTGGGTCAGTTGGCTCATCTGCGACATCGCGCTGTTGATTTGTTCGGAACCGATGGATTGTTCTTCCGAGGCAGCCGCAATTTCCTGCACCAGGTCGGAGGTCTTGGCAATCGACGGCACAATCTCGTCCAGCAGGTTGCCCGCCCGTTCGGCCAAGGCCACGCTGTTCTTGGCCACCTCACTGATTTCCTGTGCGGCAATCTGGCTGCGCTCCGCCAGTTTGCGCACTTCGGCCGCGACCACCGCAAAGCCTTTGCCATGCTCGCCGGCCCGTGCCGCTTCGATTGCCGCGTTGAGCGCCAGCAAGTTGGTCTGGTAGGCAATGGAATCGACGATGCCGATTTTTTCGGCGATGGTTTTCATCGCCGCCACGGTGTCCTTCACGGCTCGACCGCCTTCCGAGGCTTCCTTGTTGGCTTTGCCCGCCATGCCGTCGGTGACCTTGGCATTTTCGGTGTTCTGGGAAATGGACGCTGACATTTGCTCCATCGACGCCGAGGTCTGTTCGACCGATGCCGCCTGCTCGGAAGCCGACTGGGCCATGCTTTGGGCGGTGGCGGAAATCTCTTCCGAAGCACTCGACAGCGAGTCCGCCGAGCCGCGCACTTCGCCGATGATTTCCGAGAGTTTTTCCACGGTGCCATTGACCGAGTGCTTCAGCTCCAGGAACTTGCCCTGGTAGTCGCCGGTAATGCTGCGGGTCAGGTCGCCGGCGGCCATCGCCGACAGCACCTCCATGGCCTCGGTGATCGGTACGATGATCGCGTCCAGAGAACCGTTGATACCGAGGATGATGCGGCGGAAATCGCCCTGGTGCCGGGCGGCGTCAGGGCGGGTGTCCAGCTTGCCGATCAGCGCACTGTCGCTGATCTCGCTGGTATCTTCCACAAGGGCCAGGATATTGGCGCGCAGTTGCTCGACGTTTTCATTGATAAAGGCTTTCTTGCCAGGGAAACGCTCCAGGGGCGCGGACAAATCCCCTTCGCCGAACGCGCGAATACAGGCCATGGCCTTTTTCTTCACGTTGATATGGCCGTTGACCATGTCATTGATGCCCTGGCCGATATCCCGATACGAACCCGCGAAGCGCTCGACATCGATCATCACGTCAATGTCACCTTTTTCATGCTCGCTGGACATGTGCTGCATTTCATTGATCAGCGCCAGGATGTTGCTGCGCAACAGCTCGATGCTGTCGTTGATAAAGACTTTTTTGCCGGGGAATTGTTCCAGGGGCGCAGACAGATCACCGTTACCGAAGGCGCGTATGCAGGCCATGGCTTTTTTCTTCACCGCGATGTGGCCGTTGACCATATCGTTGATGCCCTGGGCCATGGAGCGGTAACTGCCATGAAAGCGGCCGGCATCGATCTGTGCATCGATCTCGCCCTTGTCGTGCTCACTGGACATACGGTCCATCTCCACGATCAATTCATGCAGGTTCGCGCCCAACTGCTGCATGCTCGCCATCAGGCTGGTGGTGTCTCCCGCCCTGAGCGTCGCCTTGGCATTCAATTCGCCGGCCGATAGGCGTGCCGCATAGGCTTGCACCACGGTAGGTTCCGCCCCGAGCCGGCGCATCAGATTGCGCCCCAGCAAGACGCCGATCAGCAGGGTAGCCACCAGGGTCAGGCCGCTCACCAGCAGGATGAGGGTGCGTGCGTTCTTCTCGGTGGTGGTAGCGAGCACCTGGCCCTTGCGCCCCAGTTCCAGGTTGTATTCACGCAGCTCGCCGATCGCCGTGAGCACGGCGGTCTGCAGGGGCTGGCTGGTCTCGATCAATGCACGGGCCGCGGCCTGGTCACCGTCATCGATGAGCTTGTCGAAGTGGGTCTGCAACGCCGCAAACTCAGCCAAGTGGCCGCGCAGTTGTTTCAACAACGCCGCATCGTGCTCGTCGGAGGTCAACTCGGCCTGATAGCGATCCAGGGCTTTGCCAACGGCGCTGAAATCCTGCGCCACGCTGGCCGCGTAAGCCGGCACGCTGTTTTTGTCGGTCTCGTTCAAGCGTTGCCATTGCAAGGCATGCAGGTCGGTGAAGGCCGCGGCGGCGCGGTCGATCTCCAGCAGGCTGGGCACCGTATTGACGTTGGCATAGCTGGCGCTCGTATTGATTTCACCGGCCAGGTACAGGCTGGTGCCACCCAACACGAAGACACCCAGCATGGCTGTGAAAACCAGCAACATGATATTTCTGATAACAGTCATGGCGAGGCACTCCTGATGACGCTTCAATGAGTCGATAAAGGGCTTGGGATCGAACGATGGGGGGTTTCCTTGGCAACCTGTCCTAGCAAATTCGGGATATCCAGGATCAGCGCAACGGCTCCACTTCCGAGGATGGTGAACCCGCCCAGCCCATGGGCATCACCAAACACTTTGCCCAGTGGCTTGATCACGGTTTGGAACTCCCCCTGCAGGCGATCGACCACCAGGCCGGCACGCAAGCCTGCGTATTGCACGACGACCACGTTTTCCCGGTTGCCTCCAGGCTCTTGCACATCAAACATGTCGCGCAGCCGCAGGATCGGCAGCACCTCGCCCCGCAGGTCCAGGTAGCCGGTTTCGGTGCCCCGCTGAGGTGCCAGCTCGATGCACTCCTCCACCATGTTCAGCGGAATCACGTAAGAAGCCTTGCCCACCCCGATCAGGAAACCGTCAATGATCGCCAGCGTCAGCGGCAGGCGGATGCGCACCGTGGTGCCCTGCCCGACTTCGCTCTCGAGGCTGACACTGCCGCGTAACGCCGTGATATTGCGCTTCACGACGTCCATGCCTACGCCACGGCCGGACAGGTTGCTGACCTGGTCGGCGGTGGAGAATCCCGGCTCGAAAATCAGATTCAGAATGTCTTTGTCCGACGGCTGCTGGCCCTCTCCCACCAAACCACGCTCACGGGCCTTGGCCAGGATCTTGTCCTTGGCCAGGCCACCGCCGTCGTCGGACACCTCGATCACGATGCTGCCGGATTCGTGATAGGCATTCAGGCGGACCGTGCCCTGGGCCGGCTTGCCCCGCTGAAGGCGCGTCGACGCAGGCTCGATGCCGTGGTCCATGGCATTGCGCACCAAATGGGTCAGCGGGTCGCCAATGCGTTCGACGACGGTCTTGTCCAGCTCGGTCTCACCGCCGCCGATGTGCAGCACGATGTCCTTGCCCAACTCTTTGGAGACGTCCCGCACCACCCGCTGGAACCGCGTGAAGGTTGCGCCGATCTGCACCATGCGCAGGGTCAGCGCCGAGTCGCGGACTTCCTCGACCAGCCGCGATAACAGGCTGGTGGCTTCGATCATCTCGCCAATCCCACTGCGTACCGCCACCAGGTTGGCGCCGGCACCGGCAATGATCAGCTCGCCGACCAGGTTGATCAGTTGGTCCAGCTTGGCGGCATCGACCCGAATCAGATTGCCTTCGTTACTCGCCGCGCTTTTGCCGGCCTTGACCGGCGGCGTTGTCGACTCCTGGACATCAGGCTCGCTGCGCGTTTCGACCGGTGCCTGCTCGGCGTCCTGGGTCACGAGCAAGGCCTGGGCCTCGGTCAATGTGCCGCAACGCACCAGCAGCTCGACCAGCGTGGCGTTGTCTTCCGGCAACCCGTCGAGATGGGTCCGACACGCCTGCACCGTGGCATTCGGTGCAAGGATGCGAACCAGCGCGTCCTCGCGGACAAAATCAAAGGCGCCGTCGATGACCTCCAGGGAAGCGTCGCTGGCCAGTGCGAGTTCAAACCCGAGGTAGTTGGTTTCCGGGTCCATGGCGGTCATGGGCGGCAACCCATCGAACAAGGTAACGGTGTGCAGCAAACGCCCCAGCGTGCTCAGGTAACGCAGGAACGCCAAGGGGTCCATGCCATTGCGCAACACATCCGGGCCGAAGCGCAGCGACAAATGCCAATGGCCGGGACTGCCGCCTGGCTCATCCGCCGGCGCCGGCGCTTGAAGGGCCGGCGCCGGGGTCGAGACCGCCGCGTCCAGATACAGCGACAGCCGCTCAATGATAGATTGACCCTGAGCCCGCACCGGTTCGTCCAGGCGATCCAGGTTGCCGTCCTCGGCCAGCAGGTCGATCAATTGGCCAATATGGTCACGGGCGTCGAGGAACAACGCACTCAACGCCTCGTCGACGCGCACTTCCAGGCTGCGCACCCGGTCCAGCACGCTTTCGGCGACATGGGTGAACTCAACGATCGGCATCAAGCCAAACAGGCCGGCCGACCCCTTGATGGTGTGGGCCACGCGGAACAGGCCGTTGATGGTGTCCAGGTCCTGGGGCGACTTCTCGATCTGCAGCAGCGCATCTTCCATTTGCAACAGAAGCTCGCGACTTTCGGCAATGAACGTCTGCAGCACGTCATCCATGTTCATACGCTTACGCTCCGACCGACTGGGTGAAACTCGCATTGGTGAAGTAGTCGTCAAGGCCGCTGAGGCGAAAGGCTTCGCTCACCGTCGAGCTGGGGTTGCTCAGCAACAACTGGGTGCCTTCCTTGAGAGACTCGCGCTTGATGAGGATCAACAGCTGCAAACCGGCACTGTCGAGTTCATCGACACTGGACAGGTCCAACTCCACTTCATGGGCCAGGGGAAACAACGACAACAGCACGTCCTTTTGCTCGGCAGCCGTGTAGATCGTCAGGGGGCCTTCCATGACCTGGATTCGACGTAGCATCGGGACGGCGCTTTTCATGTAAACCTCCTGGCCAGCGGTCGCTGGTCATCGCTATGGCAGGATCAACTTGGAGACGGCGGTCAGCATTTGCGCAGGCTGGAAGGGCTTGACCATCCAGGCCTTGGCGCCGGAGGCCTGGCCTTGCTGCTTCATCGCATCGCTGGCTTCGGTGGTCAGCATGATGACCGGCGTGAACTTGTAGGCCGGCAACAGCTTGGCCGCCTTGACGAAACTGAGGCCATCCATGTTGGGCATGTTCACGTCACTGACAATCAGGTGGATTTTGCGGCCGTCCAGTTTGCTCAGGGCGTCTTTGCCATCACAGCCTTCGATCACGTCGTAACCGGCGCCTTTGAGGGTGATGCTCACCACCTGGCGGATGGAGGCCGAGTCGTCGACGATCAGAATGGTCTTGCTCATCGGAAAAACTCCTCTAGAAAAACGTGATTTCGTTGGCATCGGCCTGGGCAGGCGCCTTACCACCATGAATGGCGTGCTGCTCCGGCATGGTGTAGGCCGTTGACAGCTCCTGCAGCCAACGGTCACTGCTCATTGGCGCCAGGGACTGTCCGCTGAGGCTCGACTCATGACGTTCGTCCAACTGCTGCTGCAACTTGTCCAGGTCGCGGGTAATCAAGGTCAGCATCTGGCTGACGCGGTCCTGGAACTGCAGGGCAACCAGCACCTGGGCAATCTCGTCGGCGACGTTGGCGCTCTGCTGCTGCAGGTCATGGCTGTTGCGCACAATGGTCTGGGCGGTCGTGCGAAAATGTTCGATAACCTCCGACACCACGCGCTCCGAATCGGCGAGGGTCAGGGTGTCTTGTTCGGCGTGGTGGCGGGACATCTGCACCGTGCGGGCGATGGCGGCGTTGACGGTGATCACGGTTTCGCTGATCTTGCGCCCGGTCTCGCCGGACATGCTCGACAACTTGCGCACTTCATCGGCGACCACCGCAAACCCTCGCCCCGCCTCCCCGGCTCGCGCAGCCTCGATAGCCGCGTTGAGGGCAAGCAGGTTGGTTTGACTGGCGATGTCACCGACAAACTTGGCCATCTGCTGAAGCTGCTCGGTGAAGCTCGAGAGCTGCATGACTTCCTTGAGCTCATTCTCCTTATTGGTGAGCGCGGCGCGCAGGGCCATGACGATGGAGTTGAGGTCGGCCTGGCCGACCTCCAGCAAGTCGACCAATTGTTGCGAAGCGTCCTGGCCGCCATTGCTGGAGACGCTGTGGCTGATGTTGGATGACAGCGTGCCAAAACGCTCGCTGAGGCTGAGAATCGAGGTTTCACTGATCGAACGCGCCGCTTCTATCTGCCGCGACCAGATCGGCAGCACGCTGACGCACACCTGTGCCAGGCCGTTATCGACGGCCAGTGCCGGAGCAATGGATGCCTGTTGATCGAGCTGCTGCAGGCCCCTCCACTGCGCCCGGCTCCTGCCGTTTGCCCACAGGCCCATGCCGATACACAACGCCAACACCGCGCCGCCGGCGGCCAGCGCCCCGATGCTGAAGCGCTCGCTCCAGGCAATCGCAAGCCCGCCCAGCAGGCCCGCGAACGCAACCGGAAACAGGGTCAAAGCAGCGGAAGGGGGTGGTGTCGGTGCGCTCACGGTCTGTCTCCCTGTCAAGGCTTGTCGTCACGACCTGACCGGCCATTCGACTGCTTGAAAGAGATACTGGCCCGATAATGGCACTGCCACCATCGGAGCATCCCTATTCTGGGGTAGGGATCCTGGAAAACCGCCTAGGAAAATCCCTACCCCCGTACACGCTTCAGGAAATACCCAGGGTCATGGCGAAACGCACAATGTCGGCGGTGGAGGAGAACCCCATCTTTTCCATCAGCCGGGTCTTATGGGTGCTGACCGTCTTGTTACTGATGACCAACTGCTCGGCGATCTGGTTGACGCTCATGCCGTGCGCCAGCAGGCGCAGGATCTGGAACTCGCGATCGGACAAACTCTCGACAAAGGTCTGCTGCTTCAAGCCACTGCTTTGCAGCGCGATCTGTTCCGCCAGCCCGGGGTCGAGGTAGCGTTGGCCACTGACCACTCGACGCATCGCGATCAACAGGGTTTCGGGATCGCGATCCTTGGTCAGGTAGCCCAGTGCACCGGCGCGTAATGCCCGTTGCGCGATATGGATTTCGTTATGCATGCTCAACACCAGAATCGGCAGTTTCGGGTATTGGGTATGCAGGCGGGCAATCAAAATCTCGCCGCTGATACCCGGCATATTCATGTCGAGCAGCAGCAGGTCGATCTCGACCTGGCGCAACAGTTCGATCAGTTGCGTGCCACTCTCGGCTTCGGCCACCACCTGCACGTCGGCGACCAGCGAGAACAGTTGCTTGAGCCCTTCGCGCATGATGGTGTGGTCATCGGCGATCAGCATGCGAATCATCAATACCTATCCTTATGCATCGGAATGAACGCCTGGACCGTAGTGCCCTGCCCAGGATGACTGAAAATGATCACTTTGCCGCCCAGCATCAGGCCGCGCTCACGCATGCCGGCCAAGCCCAGGGTCTGGCGGCCGACGGCATCCGGGTCAAAGCCCTTGCCGTTGTCCTGGACCTCGAGCACCCAGTGGGTCTCCTGCGGGCTCAGGGTGACGCTGACCTGAGTCGCTTCGGCATAACGCGCGATATTGGTCAGCGATTCCTGCACGATGCGAAACGCTGCGGTCACGTGGGTATCCGGAAGGGTCAGGGCAATCAGCGGCAGGTTCAACGCACAGGGGACCTGGGTCAGGGTGACGAATTCGGCTGTCAGCCATTCAAGACCGGACACCAGCCCCAGGTTCAGCGCGGAGGGGCGCAGGCTCGTGGACACGTTGCGCACCACCTGGATGGTCTTGTCGGTCAGCGCCATCAACCGCTCGACCTGAGGGGTGAGTTCAGGCGTATCGGTGCCGAACTGAAACCTCAGCAACGAGATGCCCATGCGCAGCGCCGTCAGGTGCTGGCCCAGTTCGTCATGGATCTCCCGGGCAATCAGTTTGCGTTCCTCTTCCCGCGCCGTTTCCCGGCGGGTCGACAGGTCGCGTAATTGCGCGTTGGAATTGGCCAGGCGCCGCTCCGCCGCGCGCAGCTTGGAAATATCGCGCCCGACGGCCAGCACGCTGACGACCCGCTGGCCGTCGACCTCGGGAACAAAGTGGATCAACACCACCTTGGGCGCGGTTTTCAAACCCGACAATAAGAACTCCTGTTCCGTGGCTTTGTTCTGGCGAATCACCTGGGCCACCAATTCTCGAAAAAGCTGGGACTGGGCGTTCAGCGGCACCACTTCATCCATGGGCATGCCCATCAGTTCCGGCCAGGCCCCGCCCACCCATTTTCGCAACTGCGCATTGACGTAGAGCACCTCCCCGAAAACACTCAAGCGCGCGACGGCGTCCGGGCTGTTTTCCACCAGGGCGTTGATGTCGTGCTGGCGTTCCAGTTCTTTCTGCCGGGCCCGGGTCAAATGGGTCACATCACGACCGATCACCAACACCCGCGGGCCCACACTGCCCGAGTCGGCGACCGGCACCAGGGTAAAGTGCAGGTTGCGCACTTCGTTGCGCAGCACCATGCTCTCCTCAGACTCCACCACCCGTTCGGCGGCCCTGCACTGGTCATGGAGGGTCTGGATTCTTTCCGCGTTGAGCCGGCCAAATATCGACGCCAGCGTCTCGCCAATAACCTCGCCATGGGGTTTCCCAAGCACCTGCAACAGGGCCGGATTGACCTCGACACAGCGCAGCTCACCCCGTGGCGCAGCCTCCAGCAGGCACAACATGTCCAGGGTATGGTCGAAAATATCCCGGTAGCGGCGCTCGCGCTCCCTGAGCAAGGATTCGGAGCGCCAGCGTTCGATGGCAATCGCGGCAATGTGACAGGTCTGGCGCACGCGCTGCCGGTCGCTCTCGTCCAGCGCAGAACCGGGTGAGCGCGACAACGCGAAAGCCCCAAGGACCTGCCCCTGATTGCCGAGGATGGGCTCGTACCAGCCTGGGGAAGAAGCCATGGGCTCCCACGAGCCGGGGCTTTGCGGGTCAGCAAGCACGACGCCACAGGAGCAGTGAGGCAAGGCCAGTTGAAGATAACTCACCAGCAACCCCAGGGTTTCGTCCAGTGAGGCGCCCGTGGCCATTGTTTCGAAGATGCGCAGACGTGCATCTTCAAGTACCTGCTGTTTGCGCCACTCAGTGATGTCGTGGGCCATGGCCAGTACGCCTGCCACCTCACCGGATGGGC
The DNA here is from genome assembly GCF_003058245.1 of Pseudomonas sp. GV047. NCBI lineage: Bacteria > Pseudomonadati > Pseudomonadota > Gammaproteobacteria > Pseudomonadales > Pseudomonadaceae > Pseudomonas > Pseudomonas sp. GV047. The sequence continues at coordinate 150,059 of NZ_QCWA01000010.1, forward strand.
CGCGTTCAGCCATCAGGCTGACGACACAACTCACCGCTTCACCACCGGCGCCGACCGTCCAACTGTTGAGGAATTGAGCGGTCTGGCCTGTGGATGCCACATGGCGCAGATGGTCGAGGTAATCGCCGGGCTGCTCCTCAGGGCCGGCGCCTATGGCTTCGTCATAAGACATGCCGGTCAAGAGCAGGAACGTCGGGTTGACGTACGTACGCGACAGGTTGCGATCGTAGCGCACAATGATGTTGGGTGAATTCTCCGCCAGGGTGAGGAATTTCAGCTCGCTGCCCAGCAAGGTTTCGCGAAGCTGCCAGTTCTCGGTGATGTCTTCCAGCTGGGAGACAAAACAGATCGGCTGCCCCTGGTCGTCCCGCACCAGCCCCACGGTCAGGCGCACCCAGACAACCTGGCCGTCGTGGTGGATGTAGCGTTTATGCAAGGTGGCGCCCTGCCGTGTACCGCCCTTCAACTCTTCTATCAGCTGCTTGCCCACTTCGCGGTCTTCGGGGTGGGTCAATGCCATGAACGTGGTGTTTTGCAGCTGTGCCTCGCTGTAGCCAAGCAGCCTGCAAATGACGCTGTTGGCCCTCAGCCAACGACCGTCCAGTGACACAAGCGCCAAACCGGTGCCGGAGGAATCGAAAATGGCTTCAAGGGGGATCTCGGAGAAGCGCTCGCTGTGGGAATGCGCGGTTGGGGGCCCAGGCAGGGGAAGGATTTCAACAATAAAATAGTCGTCGCGCCACGGTGTCATCGACAGGTTCAACCGGCCGGACTGCCTCGCGGTCGCCTCGAAACACACCCGGGATCGCCCATCGGCCTTTTCCAGTGCCGCATAAAAAAGCCGGCTGTCCTGGGGGCGCAGCAAGGAGAGAAACTCAGTGGTCGTCTCGGGAGGGACGCCGTTCTGGCACTGCAACCTTGAAAACCCAGGGTTGCCCAACACGACCCGGGCAGATCGATCCAGGACCACAACCGCGCCCGACAGGCAATCCAGCACACCTTCAAGGGTTTGCAGCACATCCTTGTCTGCCATTACCGCTCCTGCATGCGTTCACGCTTACGATGAAAAACCCAGCGTAAATACTTCATCAGTCCGTGCTGGCTCGCTCCATAAAAGCCTGAAACCCATTCAATTGAATGTATGCCCAACGGGTGCCCACAAAAACAACACCCTATGGATAGCATTGCCCGGCACTTGATGGAGACTATCGTAGTCTCATTTACAGCCGGCGCCAGCCAGACTAAAGATTTACGTTCAGCCGCAAGGAATCCTCACGCCGGCCTCCGGCATGCCACCCCACGTCGATGTTTTGGATGTCGAACACTCAACCCACGCCAAGGCCCTGCACATAATAAAAATAGATGATCTTATAAATTCGCAAGATAACAATATCTAATAATTAGCTTATTCCAAAAAAGACTTTCCCCACGGTTTTTTATAGGGATATCTTCATTCCACACACCGACCCCATGCCTGGCGGAGGACGTACCCCCGATCACCAGGAGCCTTCAGCAGGCTTACATGGACCCTTTCCGACATGCCAGACATCGCCGCCCCCCTACCCCGCAGAAGACTCCACCTGTCACTGCTGACCAGTTCCCTGCTGCTGGCCGGCGCACCCTCCTTCGCCGAGGCCGCCGCCGACGAGGCCAAGCTCGATACGGTGACCGTGATCTCCACCGGTTTGCGTGGCCAGCAACGCACCGTGGCCGACAGCCCGGCGCCGATTGACGTGATCAACAGCGAACAGCTGCTCAAGACCGGGCGCGCCGAGTTGTCCGAGGCGATTGCCAAGCTGCTGCCGTCGTTCAACTTCGGCACCAATATCGCCGGCTACAACTCGGTGACGCGTCCGCTGAGCAACCGCAGCCTCGGCCCGGCCTATACTCTGGTGCTGGTCAACGGCAAACGCCGACACAACGGCGCCACCGGCCAGCGCGGGTCGATCGACAACAGCGGCGCCAATGCGGTGGACATCGACCTGATCCCGGTCAGTTCGGTGGACCATATCGAGGTGCTTAAAGACAGCGCGGCGGCCCAGTACGGTTCCGATGCCGTGGCCGGGGTAATCAATATCATCCTCAAGGCCGGCAATAGCGGCGGACACCTGGAAACCAGTTACGGCCAGTTGTTTTCCGGCCAGGGGGAAACGATCAAGGTGGCCGGCGACCAGGGTTTCAAGCTCGGCGACGGCGGCTTTTTCCACCTCTCCGCCGACGCCCGCAAGCGCGGCGAGGCCTCTTGGAACGACAAGGCCGACAGCAGCGTGCGCGCTTTCAACGACCCGGCCAGGGAAGCGGCCTGGGACCGCGTGGCCATCAAGAACGGCGACCCGGACCTGAAAGCCTTCAACCTCGCCTATAACGCCGAACTGCCCCTGGAAGACCTGACGCTCTACTCGTTCTCGACCTACGGCGAGCGCGATGCCGAGGCCGCCAACTACTTCCGCCTGCCGACCGGCCGGGCCGCCGTGCCCGAGGTGTTCCCCGACGGCTACTACCCGCTGAACAACATCAAGGACCGCGACTACCAACTGCTGTTCGGCGGCAAGGGCCAGGCGGCCGAGTGGAACTGGGACCTGAGCACCACCTACGGACGCAACAACGTCCACCATTCCAGCGACCTGAATATCAACCCGTCCCTGGGCACCGCGTCGCCGACCAGGTTCGACAACCTGGCCACCTTCCGTTTCGAGCAGTGGGTGAACAATCTGGACGTCACCCGCCGCTACGACAGCCTGTTCAACCTGACCTCGCCGGTGCAAGTGTCGGCCGGCCTGGAGCATCGCTGGGAACATTTCAGCACCTTCGCCGGTGACCCCGAAGCCTATATCACCGGCACCTACCCGGCGGCATCGGGCGCACAGGCGGCGGTGACGATTCGCCCGGAGGATGAAGTCAGCCTGATCCGCAACAACTACGCCGGCTACCTGGACCTGGGCTTCGACCTGACCGAACGCTGGTTTCTCGACGTCGCCGGGCGGATCGAACATTACGATGACGACTCGGGCAACACCTTCGGCCTCAAAGTGAATTCGCGCTACGAGTTGACCGACAGCGTCGCCGTGCGCGGCACCGTCGGCACCGGCTTCCGGGCGCCGTCGCTGACGCAGATCGGCTACACCGTGGCCGACAACCGGGTGGCCGTGGATGTGAACGGCAACGTGGTGCCCGCCGTGACCCGCCTGACCCCGTCGGGCAGCAACCTGGCCAAGGCCTTGGGTGGCGACGACCTCAAACCGGAAAAGTCACGCAACCTCGGGCTGGGCTTGACCTGGCAGCCGGCACCGCGCACCAGCGTCACCGCCGACGCTTACCTGATCGACATCGACGACCGCATCGCCCTGACCAGCAATATCTACGACCAGGGCAACGGCGTGATCAACGGCATCCTCAGCGCCCAAGGCGTGCCCTCGGGGACCTGGGTCAACTACTACACCAACGCCTTCGATACCCGCACCCGTGGCCTGGACGTGGTCGCCGACCACACCACGCCGCTGGATGCCTGGGGCGATGTGCGCTGGAGCCTGGGCTTCAACTGGAACAAGACCACTATCGAAGGCACACGGGACACCCCGAGTGCGCTGGCCAACTCCGGCGTCACCCTGGTGGGCCGCGACCGCGAAGGCGATCTCACCCAAGCCTCGCCCAAGACCAAATGGATCCTGGGCGCCAACTGGAAGGTCGAGGACCTCGCAGTGAACCTGCAAACCAGCCGCTACGGTGCGGTCAAGACCCTGGCGGTAAACCCATCCGGCGACCGCAGCTTCGGTGCGAAATGGATCACCGACCTGGACGTCAGCTACACCTTCGTCGACCAGATCACCGTCAGCATCGGCGGCACCAATATCTTCGACGTGCGCCCCGACCGGCACGCCGTGTACAGCAACCTGGGCTTGGCGCCCTACGGTAACCCGCCGTTCTACCCCGGCGGCGGCTACTGGTACACCAAGCTGGCCTACGACTTCTAAGCCAATCGCCATACGAGGGCATCCCATTGAACACCTCCAACTTGATGAGCCGTCTATTGGCCCCTTGCGCCCTGGCATTGAGCCTGGCCGCCTGCTCGCCTGCGGGCACTGACAGCCAGGCCGGCAAGACCTTGAACATCGCCTTCTTCGGCGACAACACCACCCTGGTCAGCGTCGACCCGTTCCAGGTCTATTGGCTCGAACACCGGGTGCTGCTGCGCAATATCGCCGAATCCCTCACCGACCAGGATCCGCAGACCGGCAGGATCATTCCCTGGCTGGCGAAAAGCTGGGAAGTCAGCGACGACGCGTTGACCTACACCTTCCACCTGCGCGACAACGTCACCTTCAGCAACGGCGAACGCTTCGATGCCAAGGCCGTGAAAACCGCCTTTGACAGCAACAAGGCGCTGGCGACCGAGCTGCCGGCCACCTTCGGCGCGACGTACCTGGCGGGCTTTGATCGCGCCGAAGTAGTCGACGACTTCACCGTCAAGCTGGTGCTCGCCAAGCCCAATGCGGGCTTCCTGCAGGCGACCTCCACCACCAACCTGGCGATCCTCGCGCCGGCCTCCTACGCGCTGAGCGTCAAGGAGCGTTCGCTTGGCAAGATCATCGGCACCGGCCCGTTCGTATTGGCCAGCTACACCCCGGAAGTCGGCGCGCACCTGACCAAGCGCAAGGGTTACGCCTGGGCGTCGGCGAATATGAAAAACCAGGGCGAAGCGCACCTGGAGGCGGTGGACGTCACCTACATCCCCGAGGAAAGCGTGCGTAACGGCCTGTTCCTGCAAGGCAAGGCCGACATCCTGTGGCCCCGCAACCCGTTCTCGGAAGTCGACCTGAAACTGTTCCAATCCAAGGGCGCCACCATCCAGAGCCGCTCGCTGCCGGGGCCGGCGCTGAACCTGTACCCCAACACCCGCGGCGAGCGGGCACTGGCCGACAAGCAAGTACGGCTGGCGGTGCAAAAGGCCATTGACCGCAAGAGCTACGCCAGCACCGTGTACAACGCCGAATTCCCGGTGGTGGACGGTATCTACGACGTCACCACGCCCTACTTCAAAAGCCAGGGTGCCAAGCTGGCCTACGACCCCGCGGGTGCCGAGCGCCTGTTGGACCAGGCCGGCTGGGCCAAGGGCACCGATGGCTACCGGCACAAAGACGGCAAGCGCCTGAGCCTGAGCTACAACATCACCCCGGCGGAAACTGCCGGGGATGTGCTGCTCCAGGACCAGCTGCGCAAGGTCGGTATCGAGGTCAAGCTCAACGTGGTCACTCGTGCCGAATGGGTTGCCAACAACTCGGCCGGTAACTATGACCTGACCAGCACCTACATGACCCGCGCCGATCCGATCATCTTGCAGACCATCCTCGACCCTCGCACCGCCAACAGCTCGACCCTGGCCACCAACCTTTACGCAGCGCCGACCCTGGAAAAAGCCAAGGGCCTGTTCGATGCCGGCATCACCGCCACCCAAAGCGCTCAAAGGGCGACAGCCTACGGCGACCTGCAGGACCTGCTGATCGACGAAGGCTCGGCGTTCCCGGTGTATGAGCGCGTGTGGCAGGCCGCGACGTCGCCCAAGGTGAAAAACTTCCGCTGGACCGCCGAAGGCTTCGCGCTGCTGGGCGATATCGAGGTCGGCACGCCATGAGCCGCTACCTGATCGGCCGGGTCGGCCAGGCGCTGCTGGTGCTATGGGGGGCCTATAGCATCACCTACTTCATCCTCTATCTGCTGCCGGGCGATACCTTATCGATCATGCTCAGTGCATCCGGCATGGAAGCCGACGCCCTGTCGGTGGAAGACCTGGCCAAGGCGCGCGCCTACTACGGGCTGGATAAAGGCCTGTTCGAGCAATATATCGACCTGCTGCTGGGGGCACTGCACGGTGATTTCGGGCAGTCACTGTCGCTCAATCGCCCGGTGGCCGAGTTACTCGCCGAACGCCTGCCCCAGACCCTTTCCCTGGCCGGCCTGGCGATTGTGCTCTCGCTGCTCGGCGGTATCGGCCTGGCTTACCTCACCGCGTATATCCGCTGGCAACCGTTGAAAAAAGCACTCGCGCGCTTGCCGTCCCTGGGCTTTTCGGTGCCGGTGTTCTGGATGGGCTTGCTGCTGATCCAGGTATTTGCATTTGGCCTGGGCTGGTTTCCCGCCACCGGCAGCAAGGGCTTCGAAAGTCTGGTGCTGCCGGCAGTCACCCTGGCGATTCCGAGCGCCGCGGTGTACGCCCAGGTGCTGCAACGCAGCTTCCAGGGCGTGTGGAAAGAGGCCTATATCGTCACCGCCTACGCCAAGGGCTTGAGCCGCGGCCAGGTGCAGGCGCGCCACGGGTTCAGGAACGCCGCGCTGCCGATCCTCACCCTGATCGGCCTGCAGGTGGGTAACACCGTGTCCGGCGCGGTGCTGGTGGAAACCATCTTCGCCCGCTCCGGCATCGGCCGCCTGGCCCAGGAAGCGGTGCTGCGCCAGGATATTCCGGTGGTGCTGGCCATCGTCGCGGTCTCGGCGGCGGCATTTGTCCTGGTGAACCTGCTGGTGGACCTGCTTTATCCCTGGCTCGACCCGCGCATCTCCCACACGCCCAAGGTGTCCTAGACCATGACGACGCTTACCCGGAAACTGATCCGCAGCGAAACACTCTGGCGCCGCCGCAGCCCCTTACAACGCGCAACGGCGACACTCCTGCCATTGCTGCGCCGCCCAGGGTTCAGCCTGGCGGTGCTGGTGGTGCTGTTCTCGCTGGTCGCCGCTGTGACGCCGCAGCAGCTGAGCAGCTTCGACCCTTACGCCACCGCGCCGGCCGCCAAACTCAGCGCCCCCAACCTGACCCACTGGTTCGGCACCGATGAACTGGGCCGCGACCTGTTCACCCGCGTGGTCTACGGCGCCAGCCTGTCAGTGCTGGCCGCCTCCCTGGCGGTCGGCATCGCCCTGGTGGGCGGGTTGGGGCTGGGCATTTTGTCCGGGTTTGCCGGTGGCCGTATCGATGCGCTGATCATGCGCGTTGTCGATGTGCTGCTGGCCCTGCCCGGCCTGTTGCTGGCCCTGGCGATTGTCACGGCCATCGGCTTCGGTACGGTACCGGTGGCGATTGCCGTGGGCATCGGCATCATTCCCGGCTTTGCCCGCACCACCCGTGCCGAAGTGCTGCGGGTGAAAACCCTGCCCTATGTCGAAGCCGCTCGCCTGGGCGGTGCCAGTTGGGGCCGCACGTTGTTGCGGCACATCCTGCCCAACGCCTGGGGCCCGGTAGCCGTGCTGGCGACCCTGGATTTCGGCGCCGCGATCCTCGCCACCGCAGGCTTGAGTTTTCTCGGTTTCGGCGCCGCCCCACCGGCGGCGGAATGGGGCACCTTGATCGCCAACGGCCGCCACTTCCTGATCACGGCGCCGTGGGTGTCCTTGCTGCCCGGCCTGTTCCTGGTGGCCGTGGTGTTCAGCCTCAACCATATCGCCCGCACGTTCGAGGAGATCCAGCGATGAGCAGCCAGCCGCTTTTAATCGATGTGCGCCAACTGAGTGTCGACTACCGTTCCGGCGGCCAGCTCAATCCGGCGGTGCGCAGCCTGTCGTTTTCACTCACCCAGGGCGAGACCGTGGCGATTGTCGGCGAGTCCGGCTCGGGCAAATCCACCCTGGCCAATGCGATCCTAGGCCTGCTGCCCGAGAATGCGCAGATCGGCGCCGGTGAACTGTGGGTGGATGGCCACCACCTGACCCACGCCAGCGAACGGCAGAAACGCAAGCTGCGCGGGCGCACCATCGGCCTGGTGCCCCAGGACCCGATGGTCAGCCTCAACCCCACGCTGCGCATCGGCCAGCAGATCGCCGAGGCGCTGATACTCGCCAAGGGCAAACGCTACCCCGGCGTCGATGCCGACATTGTCGAGCTGCTGCAACAGGTGGGCATCGACAACCCGGTATTGCGCGCGCGCCAGTACCCCCATGAACTCTCCGGCGGCATGCGCCAGCGCGTGCTGATCGCCATCGCCCTGGCCGGCAACCCGCGCCTGATCATCGCCGACGAACCCACCAGCGCCCTCGACGTGACCGTGCAGCGCAAGATCCTCGACCACTTGCAGCGCCTGGTCAGTGAACGCGGCATTTCCCTGCTGATCATCACCCATGACCTGGGCGTGGCGCTCGACCGTGCCGACCGTATCCTGGTGATGCAACAGGGTGAGGTGGTGGAACAAGGTCCGCCACGGCAGATCCTCGCGCAGCCCAGCCACGACTACACGCGCGCGCTGATCGCCGCTGCACCCGCCTTCGCCAGGCGGCGTGAACCGTTGCTCAACCTCGACCTGGGACGTGAGCCGATCCTGAGCCTGGACAACGTCGGCAAGACGTTTGCCCTGCCCAAGGTCAAGGGCGAAGCCTCGACCTTCGTGGCCCTGGAGGATCTGAGCCTGGAGGTCTACCCCGGCCAGACCCTGGCCATCGTCGGCGAGTCCGGCTCGGGCAAGAGCACCGCGCTGCGTATCGCCCTGGGCCTGGAGAAGCCGACCCAGGGCCGCGTCCGGTTCGAGCAGCAAGACGTCACCGACCTGAGCTGGCGCGACTTCCGCCCGTTGCGCCAACGCCTGCAACTGGTGCAACAAAACCCCTTCGCGGCGCTGGACCCGCGTTTCACCGTGTTCGACAGCATTGTTGAGCCGCTGGTGTCGTTTGGCTTGCTCAAGGGCGCTGCCCTGGAACAGGCGGCGCGGGCGTTGATCAGCCGCGTGCACCTGCCGGCGAGTTTTCTCGATCGTCTGCCCCGTGAACTGTCCGGCGGCCAGTGCCAACGGGTCGCCATCGCCAGGGCCCTGGCGTTGAAACCCGACCTGCTGTTGCTGGATGAACCGGTCAGCGCCCTCGACGTGTCGGTGCAGGCGCGCATTCTTGACCTGCTGGAAGAGCTGCAACGGGAAATGGGCATCGCCTACGTGCTGGTGTCCCACGACTTGTCAGTGGTGGCCAACTTCGCCCATGAGGTGCTGGTGCTGCGCAATGGCCGCGTGGTTGAACAGGGCTCGGTGGAACGCATCTTCAACCAGCCGGCCAGCGACTACACCCGTGAATTGATTGCGGCCATCCCTGGCCGTCACGTCACGGCAAGCGCCGCCTGAGGTTTACTGTGCCGAGCAATCACGCGCCACGATGCCCTTCTCCTGGGCATACGCGGCGGACTTGGCTTCGATCAACGGGCGCAAGGTGGCGCGGTCGGCCTGCAGCCAGTCGGTCACCAGCACCCACTTTTGCCCATCCCATTGCTGCACCCGGGCGGAACCGCCACCTTCGTGGTCGGCGCAGGACAGCTTCAACGGTGCCAGCAGACCTTCGAACCCCATGGCCTTGAGGCGCGCGGCGTCGATGTCCAGGTGCTCGAACGCCCAGCGGGTTTCCTCGCCGTTCAGCGCGCGGTTGCCGAATTTGGCCTGGCCGGTGCGCAGCGCTTCGACGGCAATCGCGGCGTTGATCAGGCCGATGTTGTAGTAGACCTTGCCGAAGTAGCTGGGGTCCTTGAGGTTGCTCTTGCCGGGATCGAGGATGAACTGCTTGAGCTTTTTATGGATGTCGAAACTGTCGCCACCGGGGAACGGCGCCAGCGCCTGGTAGCCCTTGGCGGCGGTGCCGGCGGGTATCACATCGGCTTCGGAGCCGGCCCACACATCGCCGATCAGGCGGTCCACGGGGATGCCAAAGCGCACGGCGGTCTTGATGCCGACGGGGGTGGACACGCCCCACGTGCGCAGGAACACCCAGTCCGGGTTGATCTGCCGCACCTGGCGCCACTGGGTGGACTGCTCGTTGCCGGGATCGGCCACGGGGATCTGGATGTTCTCGAACCCGTACTTTTGCGCCAGCAACTGCATGGCCGCCTGGGTTTCGCGGCCGTAGGCGGAGTCGTGGTAGACGGTGACGATCTTCTTGCCCTTGAGCTTGTCCAGGCCGCCTTCGCGCTGGGCGATGTAGTTGATGCCCACCGACGCCTGGCCGTAGTAGTTGAGCAACAGCGGGAACGCGTAGGGGAACACGCGGCCATCGGTGGATTCGGTACGCCCGCCGGCGCCGTCGATCAACGGGATGTGGTCAATGGCGGCACGGTCCATCAGCGCATAGGAGGCCGGTGTGCTGTGGGTGAAGAAGAACCCGGTGGGTGCGCCGTCGAGACCGGCTTTGTAGCGCTCATAGCATTCGATGATGCGGTCGGTCTTCCACTCCGTCTCGCATTCCTGCCAGACCAGCTTGACGCCGTTCACGCCGCCTTCGACCTCGTTGATGTAGCGGAAGTAATCAATCTCCCCCGCCCACCACGGAATGCCGCTGGACGCATAGGCGCCGACCCGGTAGGTGGCCAGCGGGATGAACTGTTGATCATTGGCGGCCTGGGCCACCGGCCCGCCCAAGGCGCCGAGTGCCAGCAGGCTGGCGATGACTGTGCGTTGCAAGACGTTGTGCATGGGTGTGGTTTCTTATGAAAGGTGAGGTTTCCCTCCCGTTGTCGGGTCAGCGCCAATCGGGTCACAACACAATTCATGCCAAGCCTGGAAGCCCTCACATTCGAGGGTTGGCGCTGTACCGGTCACCCTTCACGACCAGGACAATCGAACACTTTATTGAACCGCTGTTGCGCCACCAACACCGCGCTCGGTCGTCAGCGTCGACCTGCAACTGAAAAGCCTCACCAACCGCTACTACGAGTACGCCTGGTATGACCCGGACGGCGCCAAAGCGTTGCTGCACTCACCGGGTGACGGGTACACCGAGTCTGGGCGAGGTGCCGAGTGGTGAGGGTGGTTGCTTCCGTGGCGGCCTTCGGGCCGACCATGCGCTGGAGTTGGAATGAGTACATATCCGTTGCTGCGGTCACGACCACCTATGGTTCCGCTCTTACAGCGGGTCACTTTGGAAAAGCCCCAAAGTAACCAAAGGGCTCTTGCCCCAACACTCGGCACCTCGCCCAGGCTCGGTGTGCCCGAACGAAGGCTTGAATCCGTGGGCCGCCGTCATGGGCCATCCTTGGCCCAGGACGGCTAACCCGGCGTCCTGCCGGGTTACCCACGGATTCAAGCCTGCGTTCGGCCAGCGTGTTTGACGGGGCGCCTAGGATCAAGATCAAAAGCCAGAGCAAAAGCAGAGCAAAAGCAGAGCAAAAGCAGACCGAGTTCTAGCTGATATGTGGAGATCCAAATGTGGGAGGGGCGGTGCGACGATTCGACTTGCCCCCGATAGCGCCGGGTCAGTTAAAAAATAAGTGACTGACACTCCCTCATCGGGGGCAAGCCCCCTCCCACATTTACCCAGTACACCAGACCCAACTCCGGTCGGCTCTAAGGCCGCCACGGAAGCAAGCCACAGACCGCTGAAAGTTGTGTAGATACCTATGGCCATCGGGGGGATAAGCGCCCTCCCACATTCAGGTCGCGGACCATCAGTTAGACAGGCGCCGGTTCCCGAGCCGTCACAGGAACAATCTCCCAGCCCCAACAAAAAAATGCCCACCCCCGGTAAGGGATGGGCATTTTCCCTCCAACCATTACTGCTTGGCGTGCTTGGCCTGGACTTCAGGCATCGCCGAAGAATGATGGTTAAGAATTTTCCACTGGCCACCCACCTGCTCATAGACGAAGGTGTAGCGCGCCTGCACCTGACGCACCTTGCCATCCGACTCGGTCAGGGTGAAGGTGTAGACGCCACTGTCCATGGCCACGTTGCTGCCCAGTTGGCGGATCTCGCGGTAGTTGATCTGGCCCACCGGCTTGAGCGCCAGGAAGTGGTCGAAGTAGTCGGTGATCTGCTCCGGCGTCGTGCGCACCTGGTTGGACACGGTCGGCTGCAACACAGCGCCCGGCGCGTAGAGGTCGACCACGGATTTCACGTTGCCGGTCTGCAGGGCGCTGTTCCAGCGGTCGAATAAACCGGCAATCTCGCGGTCTTTGACATTGGCCGGCGCCTGGGCGACTTCACGGTAGACATACGGGGCCGTCTCGGCGGCATGAACAAACGGTACGCTCAGGGCAAACATCAGGGCGATCGGGGCAATCTTGAATTTCATGGCGATACTCCAGTGGTCGTCGTTGCGGCCACTTTGCCAACCTGCCCACCGGCCGCCATCGGCCAACCGGAGGTATTTACCTATGCCATTTGGCAGATAGCGCCCAAGGTGTCCGACCCTGTTTAATAGCTGCCCTCGCGCCCGCAGCAATGGAGCATCAACCATGCATGACACGCCCCATGATCCCGGCAGCGCCCTGGCCATGCGCGCGCACTTTCGCCAATCGCAAAGTCGTACGGCGCGCCTGCGGCTGTTGGTGGATACCGGCCAGGAGTTGCGCCAACTGTCCCCCGACGCCATGCGCGAACGCGTGCTCGCGCGGGCCTGCGCGTTTCTGGCCATGGACCACGGGCTGCTGCAGGAGTGGGACGCCGAGGGCATCGCCTATACCAGCGCCCGCCATGGCAACCCGTCGCGCTTGGGCAGCCTGGCCGCCCTCGCCGACCGCAGCCTGCGCACGGCGTGTTGGCAGGAGCGGCCATCCGAGGACGTGCCCAGCGTCTTGCAAGTGCCGTTGCGCGCCGGTGACGGCGATGCCTTTGGTGTACTGGTGCTGGGCAATAGCGTCAGCCTGCGGGCGCCGGAGCACGAAGACAGCGAATCCCTGCAACTGCTCGCCACATTGCTGGCCGCCCACCTGGAAAACGACCGGCTGCTGAGTACCCTCAAGCTGCGCGACAAAACCCTGTCCGACCTGGTCAACCGCTTGCTCCGCGCCCAGGAAGACGAACGCAAGCGCGTCGCCTACGACCTCCACGATGGCCTGGCGCAAACCCTGGCGGGCCTGCACCAGCGGCTGCAAGGCTTTGCCGGGCGCTGCCCGCCGCTGCCGGAGGCATTGGCCGCCGACCTCGAGGCGATTCTTACCCTGGCCCAACACTCGGTTGGCGAGGGCCGGCAACTGATTGCGGGCCTGCGTCCCACGGTGCTGGATGATTTCGGCTTGTTCAAAGCCCTCGATAAGGAGGCCGACCGCCTGCGTGACGCCGGCATCAACGTGGTGTGGCAGGCGTACTGTGAGGCGCGCTTACCCAGCCAGGTGGAAATCGCCTTGTTCCGGATCGGCCAGGAAGCCATCAACAATGTGCTCAAGCATGCGCGCGCCAGCCAAGTGCAACTGGCCCTGGCGCTGCACGACGGCCAGGCGTCCCTGCGGCTGGACGACAATGGCCGAGGCTTCAAGGCAGAGCCATCAACGGATGACGCCCAGCATCTGGGCCTCGCCACCATGCAGGAGCGCGCCAGCCTGTTGGGCGGCAGCTTCACCTGCGTCAGCACCGTCGACGGCGGTACCCGGCTGCACGCGCGCGTGCCTGCGCACTTGATTGGAGTCCCCCAATGACCCACGTCCTGCGCCTGGTGCTGGCGGACGACCATGAAGTCACGCGCACCGGCTTTGTCTCCCTGCTGGCCGGCCATCCGCAGTTCGAGGTGGTCGGCCAGGCCAGCGATGGCCTGCAAGCGGTGGAGCTGTGTGAGCAACTGCTGCCGGATATTGTCATCCTCGACATTCGCATGCCCGGGCTCAATGGCCTGGGCGCCGCACGCTTGCTGCAACAACGCCTGCCGGCGGTGAAGGTGGTGATGTTCACCATGGACGACAGCCCCGAGTACCTGGAGGCGGCCATGAATGCCGGTGCGGTGGGCTACTTGCTCAAAGACGCCAGCCGCGCCGAGGTGATCCAGGCGCTGCAACACGTGGCCGCCGGTGGCGAAGCGCTCAACACGGCGGTCAGCGCCCGGCTGTTGCGGCGCATGACCGAACGCCAGGCCAGCGGTGCCGCCCCCGGCGAACCGCTCACCCCACGGGAACGCCAGGTCCTCGGCCTGGTCGCCAACGGCATGAGCAACCGCGCCATCGGCGAACACCTGGGCATTACCACCGGCACGGCCAAGGCCCATGTCGAGCGGGTGATCGGCAAGCTCGGCGCGGCTGACCGTACCCAGGCCGCCGTGCGGGGCATCGCCTTGGGCCTGGTGACACCCACATGAGGCGGCCCAAATGAGAAAGCGTTGGGCCGACCTGCCGCTGCGCGGCAAGGCGCTGGTGGTGATTTCACTGCCACTGGTGGTGCTGTTGCTGTCCCTGGTGCTGATCTACACCACGGAACGCCAGACCGCCCGTGCCGAAGAGGATGTGCGCCGGGTTTTACGCGTGCAAGGCGATATCCAGGCCGTGCATACCCTGCTCGCGGAAGCCGCCGCCAGTGTGCGCGGTTACCTGCTCACCCGCCGCGAAGACTTCCTGCCCAGCTACCTGAACGCCAAGCCCCAGATCGAGTCGGCCCTGCACCGACTGGACCGCAACGTGCGCGATCCACGGGTGCGCGAGCAGCTCAGCGCGATCAAGCCGCTGATCGACGGCAAGGTCGACGGGCTGGAGGAAATGCTCAAGGACAGCGACGCCACACCGGAGTCCATCAGTGCCATCCTGATCAGCAACAAGCACATCCTCGACGCCCTGCGCCAACACATCAGCACCATGCTCACCCTTGAGGCGTCGTTGCTGGCCGAGCGCAGCGCCGCTGCGTCCGAGACCCGCCAGCGCTTGTTGCTGTCGACCTGGCTGGCGGCGATCTGCGGGTTGTTCGGGGCGATTGTCGCGGTGCTGTTTCTGTCCAAGGGCATTGTCGCCCGGGTGCAGAATGTGCAGCGCAATGCCCAGCGCCTGGCCCTGGGCTCGCCGCTGCTGCCACAGCCGCCGGAAAAAGACGAAATCGGCCAGTTGGGCACCAGCCTGGTGGAGGCCGGACTGTTGCTGGCCGAGCGCGAGCGCGCCTTGCGCGACAACGAAGAGCGCTTGCGGCTGATCATCGATGGGGTCAAGGACTACGGGATCTTCGCCCTCGACACGGCGGGCCATGTCACCAGTTGGAACAACGGCGCCGAGCGGATCAAGGGCTATACCGAGCAGGAGATCATCGGCCAGCATTTCTCGCTGTTCTACCTGCCCCAGGAATGCCCGCAGCACCCGGACATGGCGTTGCGCGAGGCCACCCGCAACGGCGATTACACCGAAGAAGGCTGGCGCTGCCGCAAGGACGGCACGCGGTTCTGGGCCAGCGTGGTGATCACGGCGCAGTACGACGGCACCGGCGCCCTGCGCGGTTTTTCCAAGATCACCCGCGACATCACCGACCGCCGCGCGGCGGAGATCGCCCTGCGCACCGCCCGCGAGGAAGCCGAACGCGCCAGCCGCGCCAAAAGCCAATTCCTGTCGCGCATGAGCCACGAACTGCGGACCCCGCTCAACTCGATCCTGGGCTTTGCGCAACTGCTGGACATGGACGCGCCCAAGGCGCAAAAGGCCGATGTCGGTCACATTCTGCGCGCCGGCCAGCACCTGCTCACGCTGATCAACGAGGTGTTGGACATCGCCAAGATCGAGGCCGGAAGCCTGGCGTTGAATATCGTGCCGATCCCGCTGGCGGGCACCTTGCAAGAGGCGCTGACGCTGGTGTCGCCCATGGCCGCCGACGCAGGCGTGCAGTTGCGGCCGCTGCCGGCACTGGCGGCGGATACGGGCATCGTTGCCGACCGCCAGCGCCTGACCCAGGTGCTGCTGAACCTGCTGTCCAATGCGATCAAATACAACCGGCGCGATGGTCAGGTGAGCCTTGAGGTCGATATCCGTGGACAACGAGTCAGCGTGGCTGTGTGCGATACCGGCAACGGCATCGCAGCCGATCATATGGGGCAACTGTTCAAGCCTTTCGAACGCCTGGGGGCCGACCCGAATGTGGAAGGCAGCGGCCTGGGCCTGGCACTGAGTAAAAGCCTGCTGGAGAACATGGACGGCCGACTCAAGGTGCAGAGCCAGCCTGGCGTCGGTTCGCGCTTCACCCTGGAACTGCCCTTCGTGCGCGTGGCCCACGCCCAGAGTATTGCCACGCCCGGCATCGACACCGAATTGAAGCGCCCAGCTCCCGTCGTCAACACCTTCGAGGGCAAGGTGTTGTGCATCGAGGACAACCTCTCCAGCCTGGCGCTGATCGAAACCCTGCTGCAACGCCGGCCCGGCATACGGCTGCTGTCGAGCATGCAAGGCCAACTGGGCCTGGACCTCGCCGCGCAGCACGCACCCCAGTTGATTCTGCTGGATGTGTCGCTGCCGGACATCAATGGCTTGAAGGTGCTGCAACGCCTGCGTCAGTCACCGATCACCCGCGACACACCGGTGCTGATGATCACCGCCGACGCCAGCGACCTTACCCGCCAGGCCTTGCAGGAGGCCGGCGCCACCGCGGTATTGAACAAACCGATCAACGTGCCGGCGTTTCTCGCCCACCTCGACCAAGCCTTTCCGGAGCCCGCGTGAACCTCGACCTGCGTATCCTGATCATCGACGACCAACGCCCGAACCTCGACCTGGTGGAGCAACTGCTGGCGCGCGAAGGGCTGACCAACGTGCTGAGCAGCACCCAGCCACTGCGCACCCTGGAGTTGTTCAACAGCTTCGAGCCGGACCTGGTGATCCTCGACCTGCACATGCCGGAATTCGACGGCTTTGCCGTGCTGGAGCAACTCAACCGGCGCATCCCCCAGGGTGAATACCTGCCGATCCTGGTGCTCACTGCCGACGCCACCCGCGACACACGCCTGCGCGCCCTGGCCCTGGGCGCCCGGGACTTCATCAGCAAACCCCTGGACGCGCTGGAAACCATGCTGCGGGTATGGAACCTGCTGGAAACCCGGGTGCTGTACAAGACCTTGCGCACGCTGGTGCCGGCGGACCGGATTGAGTTGTTGCAGCGCAGCGGATCAACGGCTATTCGACGCTGCTAGGGCGATTGGCTCACAAATCCACCACGTAGCCAGCGCCGGGCAGTTGTATACGGCGGCCCGACACCGGACAATCCTGCGCCCGTCCATTTCGCCCTACAGGGATATTCCGCGCATGGCTGCTTCCAATAAATGGCTGATGTCATCGGTTGCTTATTACCTCGATTTCTTCACCGTTCCGCTGTTCGTGGTGGCAGCCCTCTATCTGGCGCCCTTTGAGCCTTGGCTGGCACTGTCGGGCCTGCTGGCCTGGACCTTGGTGGAATATTCGGCGCACCGTTTCCTGTTCCACTCGCTGTATCGCCGCGAGCATTGGACCCACCACATCGACGTGCTGGCCTACATCGGCGTGTCCAGCTGGAAAACCAGCTCGACCTTCGCCGTGCTGTTGCTGCTCG
The DNA here is from genome assembly GCF_003058245.1 of Pseudomonas sp. GV047. Taxonomy (NCBI): domain Bacteria; kingdom Pseudomonadati; phylum Pseudomonadota; class Gammaproteobacteria; order Pseudomonadales; family Pseudomonadaceae; genus Pseudomonas; species Pseudomonas sp. GV047. The sequence continues at coordinate 167,261 of NZ_QCWA01000010.1, forward strand.
CCTGGTCCACCGGCCTAGCCTCGGCCTTTATCGGCGCCGTAGCGGGCTATTTCGTCTACATCTCGCTGCATTACGTGATGCACCGCCCGCAGCATTGGGCCTATGGATTTATTCCGGGGCTGGTGGCCAATCACGACCTGCATCATCGCAAAGGCATCGAGAAGAACTTCGGGGTGTCTTCACCGCTGTGGGACCATGTGTTTCGCACTTACATTCGAACAGGGCGCGCCTGAACCGCCTCTTGGCGATTGTTTTTATTACGAACAAATCTAGCCGCCCATACACCTGCGCCGCCAACCTTATCTACGCTCTAGCCCGTGCCAGGAGGCGCATTGAAGAGTCCATGACGGACCCACTGTCTCCCGGCGCCTGATGCCTAGGAGATACCGATGAGAATGGAAACCCATCGCCCCCGGCCCGGGTTCGGCTGTGCGCTGTTTGGCGCGTTGCTGAGCCCCCTGGTCGTCGCGGCCCCCACGTTGTCTACGCAAATACCCTTCGATGTCACGGCGACCCCGCCCTTTTCCCTGTCCAGCCTGCAAGCCAACTTCGATGAAATGTCGTGGCAGACGTTCATCGCGCTGAACTGGCCGGCCCTGGACACGGGTCAACCCAACAGCGCTGTGCAGATCGGCCAGCAGGACGCGGCCACCGTGTGGGAAAGCTATAAGGAGAGCTATCAGATATTCCTGGCCCAAGGGCAGAAGCCGCTGCCTTTTCATGCGCCCGCCAGCATACCGAAAGCCTGTGAAGGCAAGGGTTCCGGGCGCTTGCTGCAACAGATGGGCAAGGTTCCGGATGTGCTCGACGAGTTTATCCAGCCGTTTGAAAGCGGCCCCCTGGTGGACCAGAGCGGCGTGTACACGCGCAATGAAATCGTGGTCAACCAAGCCATGTTCGACGGCATCGTCAACAACGGCCTCTACAGCATCCAGGGCCAACAGGCGTTTTTTGCCGCCAGCCCGACCAATGCGGTGGCGTTCAGTTGCGGTAACCCGAGCACCAGTGAGGTGGGTTCGCTGATGGTCAAGGCCGCGTGGAAGGTGTTGGACGGCAACGACAATCCCGCCAGCTTCCATAGCGTTGACGCCCTGGTGTATACGCCGGGCAACAGCGACCCGAGCAAGGGGCCGGTGGTGGCCGAGTCCTGCGTGGCCGAGCCGGTCGGGCTGGTGGGCCTGCATATCGTGCACAAGACCACCAGCGCGCCGCAGTGGGTGTGGTCGACCTTCGAGCACGTCGACAATGTGCCGGAAAAGACCACGCCGCCCGCCGAGCGCAAAGGCCCGTACCTGTTCTACAACGCCAGCAGCCAGGCCGAGGTCAACCAGCCGCCGCCCCGGCCATGGAACCCGGCGGTGAAGGCCACGCCCTCGCAGATCGTGCGCGAGATACCGTTGACGGATGAAACCAAGGCCCTCAACACCACCTACCAGACCCTGCTGCGCACAGTGAATCCCAACAGCGTATGGGCCAACTACCAGCTGATCAGCACCCAGTGGCCGACGCTCAGCGGCCAGCCGCCGTGCCAGATCTCCGCAACCCGGCCGCTGGGCAACCCGGCGCCGTCGTTCCTCGCCAATGCCACGCTGGAGACCTATATCCAGGGCACCGTGCCCCAGGCGTCGTCCAGTTGCATCGCCTGTCACGGCAATGCCGCCACCCACGTGACCCAGTCGCCGCGCACCAGCTTCGCGGACTTCACCTACCTGCTCGAGCGCGCCCAATCCACCGGTGTGACAAGGAGTCAGCCATGAGTACCGACCTGGACAATTTCACCGGCCTGAGCGTGGTGCTCACCGGCATCGATCAGGAACTGCTGGCGCCCTCCGTGGATCCCATCGGCCTGCCCAGCACCTTTCTCAACTTCATCGGCCCGCGTGTCGGCCAAAGCGTGCTCAGCGCCCTGCTGGCCCAGTACGCCACGCTGGCGGCCGAGCAGGCGACACCGCAGCAAATCGGCACAGCGATCCTGATGCAGAACGGCCAACCGGCACCGACGCAAACCGCCCAGGTGGCACGCGCGATCATGAAGCTCTGGCTGCTGGGCGTGTGGTACCAGCCGTATACCCAGGGTGCCTTCCCGGTCGACGAGCAAACCGTGGTGAGTGACGAGGCCTACACCCAGAGCTGGGCGTGGAGTATTGCCCAGGCCCACCCCATGGGCTACAGCGAGTTCTTCTTCGGCTACTGGAACAGCCCGCCGCCCAGCCTGGAAGACTTCACCGGGGTTAACGCCAGCACGCAGCCAGGAGCATCGTCATGAGTAGCGAACAAGCAGATGTGGTGATTGTCGGTGCGGGCCTTGCGGGCAGCCTCATTGCCTATCAATTGGGCCTGGCCGGAGTGCAAGTGCTGGTGCTGGAATCGGGGCCGGAGATCCCGCCCAATCGTAACCAGTACCTGGAGCGTTTCTATACCGCGACGTTGAAGACCCCCGAATCACCCTACCCGCCGGTGAGCACCCTGAGCCCGGCGCGCAACCCCGCCGAACAGAACGCACCGCGCGCGACCATCGCCGACCTGATCAACGGCTGGAACAACCCCGACATCAGCTATCTGGTGCAAAAAGGCCCGCTGCCGTTCACCAGTACCTACGAGCGCGTGGGCGGCGGCACCACCTGGCATTGGGTCGCCACCTGCCTGCGTATGTTGCCGAATGACTTCAAGATGAAGACGCTGTATGGCGTAGGGGTGGACTGGCCGATCAGCTACAACGACCTGCAAAGCGCCTATTGCCGTGCCGAGGCGGAAATCGGTGTGGCCGCGAATGTGGCCGACCAGGCGTACCTGGGCATTACCTTCCCGGCCAACTATGAATACCCGATGACCAGTATCCCGCTGTCGCTGGTCGATGGCAGCTTCGTCAGCGCGGTGCAGGGCCAGTCGTTCGAGGGCCTGCCCCTGGTGGTCAGCCCGACGCCGGCCGGGCGCAACTCGCAGCCGTATGCCGGGCGACGGGTGTGCGCGGGTAACACCAACTGCACGCCGATCTGCCCGATCCAGGCCAAGTACGATGCCACGGTGACCATGAACAACGCGCTCAACACCGGCAATGTGCGGGTGCTGTACAAGACCGTGGCGAGCAAGGTCACCGTGGCGGCGGACAACAGCATCAGCGGTATCGAGTTCATCCAGTACCAACTCGGCGATGGACCACCGACCGGCACCGGCGTGGCCGTGGGGCAACGTTATGTGATCGCCGCCCATGCCATCGAGACGCCCAAGTTGCTGCTCAATTCCACCAGCAGCGCCTGGCCCAACGGCGTGGCCAACAGCAGCGGCCAGGTCGGGCGCAGCCTGGCGGACCACCCGATCTACCTGGCCTGGGGCCTGATGCCCGAAGGCAAGACGGTCTTCCCGTATCGCGGCCCGGTGTCCACCTCCGGCATCGAAAGCCTGCGCGACGGCGCCTTCCGCAGCCAGCGCGCGGCCTGGCGGATCGAGATCGGCAACGAGGGCTTCAACTGGCCGATCGGCGATCCCTACACCACCGTCGCCGACCTGATCGATGGCACTAACGTCAGCCACACCAACCCGCTGCCAAACGCCACGGGCGCGTCCCAGGTGCTGTTCGGCACGGCGCTGGTGCAACAGCTGAACAACCTGCTCACACGGCAATTTCGGATAGGTTTCCTGGTGGAGCAAGTGGAGGAAGATCCCAATAACGCCAACTGCTATATCGTGCCTTCCAGCCAATACAAGGACCGCCTGGGCATCCCGCGCCCGGAAATCCACTACGACCTGTCCGACTACACCAAGGAAGGTTTCAAACAGGCGCGGATCCTGGCCAGCCATGTCATCACCGAACTGCTCGGGGCTACCGAACTGACTGCCGACATCCCGCCCGGGGTGTTCACCTACCAAGGGCAATCCTATTCGTTCCAGGGTGCCGGGCATTTGATGGGCACCTACCGCATGGGGGACGACCCCAAGACCTCGGTGGTGGACAAGAGCCAACGCAGTTGGGACCACAACAACCTGTTCCTGGTGGGTGACGGCGTGTTCCCCACCACCGGCACCTCCAACCCCAGCCTGACCATCGCCGCGCTGTCGATCCAGGCCGGCGACACCCTGTGCAACGAGCTTAAGGCCGCGACGCTACAGGTGCAGGCCAACCAGCCATGGCAAGGCACCGGCGTGCAGATCAGCGGCCCGAGCCCGCGCCGGGTGCGGTATGTCAGCGGCAAGTGGCTGGCCAGCCCGGTGGGCGGCATGGTCGATGGCAACGGCAGCCCGGGGTTGATCGCCAAGGCGGGCTACACCTTGCCGGGTGCCAATGAGGGGGCGCTGATTGGCCGGGTGAGCAGCAGCGGGACACCGTTTCTGGTGGGTGACCTGGCGGAGATTCCGGCGGGGCAGACCGGGGAATTGCAGCTGTGTATCAATGATGATCTGGAGGGGCGTTATGGCATTGGTTTGGGGGATAACCAGGGGGCGCTGACGGTGCAGGTGGGGTTCGGTACCGCCTGACGCACCCTGGAGATTGGCGCCCGGCTCAGGTGAACCGGGCGTTTTTTTACCCATCCTGGCCTTCGTCGCCCCCTGCAAACCGCTGTTGAAATAGTTCCTTGCACCCTCGACAACAGTCCTTTGTCATCACGCCCATTGATAGCCCCCTAACGAAAGCCCCATGCTAGAGGGCTAATCCCGCGCTTATATCATTCCGAATGATAGTTACCTTTGCTTCATTCGATTCGTGACATACCGCGTCGCCGCGCATGATCCGCCCATCTCAAATACATTGGCGGATGCACCTCATGGAACAGTCACTCAAACATTTGCGCTTCCCCCTGGCGATCCTGGCCGTGGTGGTGATGAGCGCGTGCGGCAAGACCCCGGAACAAGCGGCCGCCATGCCACCGGCAAAAGTCAGCGTGGCCAAGGTGCTTGAGCAGCCGGTCAACGAGTGGGATGAATTCACCGGTCGCCTGGAAGCGCCCGAAACCGTACAGATTCGTCCACGGGTCTCTGGCCAGATTGACCAAGTCGCTTTCACCGAAGGCGCTTTGGTCAAGAAAGGCGACCTGCTGTTCCAGATCGACCCGCGTCCGTTCCAGGCCGAAGTGCGCCGCCTTGAAGCCCAGCTGGCTCAAACCAAAGCCGCCGCCACCCGCAGCGATAACGAAGCCCAGCGCGGCGAACGCCTGCGCCAGAGCAATGCGATCTCCGCCGAACTGGCCGACTCGCGCACCACCGCCGCCCAGGAAGCCCGCGCCGCCGTCGCCGGGATCCAGGCGCAGTTGGACCTGGCCAAGCTGAACCTGAGTTTTACCCGCGTGACCTCGCCGATCAGCGGCCGTGTCAGCCGTGCCGAAATCACCGCCGGCAACCTGGTGACCGCCGACGTTACCGCGCTGACCAGCGTGGTCTCCACCGACAAGGTCTACGCCTACTTCGACGCCGATGAACGTGTGTACCTCAAGTACACCGAACTGGCTCGCCAAGGCCGCCGTGGCGCCACCACCCCGGTGTACCTGGGGCTGTCCAACGAAACCGGCAACCCGCACCTGGGCCAGATGAACTTCGTCGACAACCAGGTCAACCCGGCCACCGGCACCATCCGTGGGCGCGCCGTGTTCGATAACAGCAAGGGCGAATACACCCCTGGCCTGTATGCGCGCCTGAAGCTGGTCGGCAGCGGCACCTACTCCGCCGTGCTGATCAACGACGAGGCCGTCGGCACCGACCTGGGCAAGAAGTTCGTGCTGGTGATGGAAGGCGACAAGCCGGCGTATCGCGCGGTGGAACTGGGGCCGAAGATCGAAGGCCTGCGCATCGTGCGCAGCGGCCTGAACAAGGACGACACCATTATCGTCAAGGGCCTGCAACGCGCGCGCCCCGGCTCGCCGGTCGCCCCGGAAACCATTCCGATGGCCAGCAAGGAAACCCTCGCCGCCTTGGCCCAACAACGACAAGCGCTTGAAGCCAGCAACCTGGAGCAAGTGGCGCCGGAAAAAACCGCGCCCAAGCTCGCAGCCGTTGCGTCTCCACGCGGTTAAGGGATACGACTCAAGATGAATTTTTCCAAGTTCTTCATTTCACGGCCGATCTTCGCAGCGGTGCTGTCGCTGCTGATCCTGATCGCCGGTGCGATCTCGCTGTTCCAATTGCCGATCAGCGAATACCCGGAAGTCGTGCCGCCGACCGTGGTGGTACGCGCCAACTTCCCGGGCGCCAACCCCAAGGTCATCGGTGAAACCGTGGCCGCGCCGCTGGAGCAAGCCATCACCGGCGTCGAGGGCATGCTGTACATGTCCTCGCAATCGACGGCCGACGGCAAGCTGACCCTGACCATCACCTTCGCCCTGGGCACCGACCTGGACAATGCGCAGGTGCAGGTGCAAAACCGGGTGACACGGACTCAGCCAAAACTGCCTGAGGAAGTGACGCGCATCGGTATCACCGTGGACAAGGCCTCCCCCGACCTGACCATGGTGGTGCACTTGACCTCCCCGGATCAGCGCTACGACATGCTGTACCTGTCCAACTACGCGATCCTCAATATCAAGGATGAACTGGCCCGCCTGGGCGGCGTCGGCGACGTGCAGTTGTTCGGCATGGGCGACTACTCCCTGCGTGTCTGGCTGGATCCGAACAAGACCGCCTCGCGCAACCTGACTGCGACCGATGTGGTCACCGCGATCCGCGAGCAGAACCGCCAGGTGGCAGCCGGTGCCCTGGGCGCCCAGCCTGCACCGTCGGACACCAGCTTCCAGTTGTCGGTGAACACCCAGGGCCGCCTGGTCACCGAGGAAGAGTTCGAGAACATTGTGATCCGCGCCGGCGCCAACGGTGAAATCACGCGCCTCAGGGACATCGCCCGGGTCGAGTTGGGGTCGAGCCAATACGCGCTGCGCTCGCTGATCGATAACCAGCCGGCCGTCGCAATTCCGATTTTCCAGCGCCCCGGCTCCAATGCCATCGACATCTCCAACGATGTGCGCGCCAAGATGGCCGAGCTGAAAAAGAGCTTCCCGGCCGGCATGGATTACCGCATCGCCTATGACCCGACGATCTTTGTGCGCGGTTCCATCGAAGCGGTGGTGCACACCCTGTTCGAAGCGCTGATCCTTGTGGTGCTGGTGGTGATCCTGTTCCTGCAGACCTGGCGCGCCTCGATCATTCCGTTGGTGGCGGTGCCGGTCTCGTTGATCGGGACCTTTGCGGTGATGCACCTGTTCGGCTTCTCCCTCAACGCGCTGTCGCTGTTCGGATTGGTACTGGCCATCGGTATCGTGGTGGACGACGCTATCGTGGTGGTGGAGAACGTCGAACGTAACATCGAGCTGGGCCTGGAGCCGTTCCCGGCGACTGAAAAAGCCATGAGCGAAGTGACCGGCCCGATCATCGCCACGGCGCTGGTGCTGTGTGCGGTGTTCATTCCAGCGGCGTTTATCAGTGGCTTGACCGGGCAGTTCTACAAACAGTTCGCCTTGACCATTGCGATCTCGACGGTGATCTCGGCGTTTAACTCGCTGACCCTGTCCCCTGCCCTGGCCGCCGTGTTGCTGCGCGGTCACGATGCACCGAAGGATCGTTTCTCGAAGGTCCTCGACAAGCTCCTCGGTGGCTGGCTGTTCCGTCCCTTCAACCGCTTTTTCGAAAAGTCCAGCCATGGCTACGTGGGTACCGTACGCCGGGTGATTCGCGGCACGGGCATTGCCCTGTTCGTGTACGCCGGCCTGATGGTGCTGACCTTCTTCGGGTTTGCCCACACCCCGACCGGTTTCGTACCGGCCCAGGACAAGCAATATCTGGTGGCCTTCGCCCAACTGCCCGATGCTGCGAGCCTGGACCGCACCGAAAACGTGATGAAGCGCATGTCGGAGATCGCCCTGAAGCAGCCCGGTGTGGAAGCTGCGATTGCGTTCCCTGGCCTGTCGATCAACGGGTTCACCAACAGCCCGAACAGCGGCATCGTGTTCGTGACCTTGAAGCCGTTCGATGAGCGTAAAGACCCGAGCATGTCCGCCGGTGCGATTGCCGGTGCGCTGAACGGCCAATACGCCAACATCGAAGAAGCCTACATGGCGATCTTCCCACCGCCGCCGGTACAGGGCCTGGGCACCATCGGCGGGTTCCGCCTGCAGATCGAAGACCGTGGCAACCTCGGCTATGACGAGCTGTACAAAGAAGTGCAGAACGTCATCACCAAGAGCCGTGGCGTGCCCGAGTTGTTCGGCCTGTTCACCAGCTACACGGTCAACGTGCCCCAGGTCGATGCCGCCATCGACCGCGAAAAGGCCAAGACCCACGGCGTGGCGATCAGCGACATCTTCGACACCCTGCAGGTCTACCTGGGTTCCTTGTATGCCAACGACTTCAACCGCTTCGGGCGTACCTACCAGGTCAACGTGCAGGCTGAACAACAGTTCCGCCAGGACGCCGACCAGATCGGCCAGCTGAAAGTACGCAACAACAAGGGCGAGATGATCCCGCTGGCGACCTTTATCAAGGTCAGCGACACCTCGGGGCCGGACCGCGTGATGCACTACAACGGCTTTATCACCGCTGAAATCAACGGCAACGCGGCACCGGGCTACAGCTCCGGCCAGGCCCAGGCGGCGATTGAAAAACTGTTGAAGGATGAACTGCCCAACGGCATGACTTACGAGTGGACCGACCTGACCTATCAGCAAATCCTCTCGGGCAACACCGCGCTGTTCGTGTTCCCGCTCTGCGTACTGCTGGCGTTCCTGGTCCTGGCCGCCCAATACGAAAGCTGGAGCCTGCCGCTGGCGGTGATCCTGATCGTCCCGATGACGCTGCTGTCGGCCATTACCGGGGTAATCATCTCGGGTAGCGACAACAACATCTTCACCCAGATCGGCCTGATCGTACTGGTGGGCCTGGCGTGCAAGAACGCGATTCTGATCGTCGAGTTCGCCAAGGACAAACAGCAGGAAGGCCTCGACCCGCTCGCTGCGGTACTGGAAGCCTGCCGCCTGCGTCTGCGGCCGATCCTGATGACCTCGTTCGCCTTCATCATGGGTGTGGTGCCACTGGTGTTGTCCAGCGGCGCCGGTGCCGAGATGCGTCATGCCATGGGCGTGGCGGTGTTCTCCGGGATGATCGGGGTGACCTTCTTCGGTCTGTTGCTGACACCAGTGTTCTACGTACTGATCCGTCGCTATGTGGAGCGCAGCGAAGCGCGCAAAGCGGCCAAGGCCTTGAAGCTGGAGACACAGCAATGAGTGTGAAAGTATTCCTGCCGAGCTTGCTGGTCCTGGCGCTGAGCGCCTGTGCCGTGGGCCCGGACTACAAGACCCAGACCCCGGAGGCGGCGAACATCACCGCCGCCGCGGACGCCAAGCAGTATGACCACGCCAAGTTCGAAGGCATCTGGTGGCAGCAGTTCGACGACCCGACCCTCAACCAGCTGGTCACGCAATCGCTGCAAGGTAACCGTGATCTGCGCGTGGCGTTTGCCCGTCTGCGTGCTGCCCGTGCAATCCGCGATGACGCCAGCAATGACGCCATGCCGACGATTACCAGCCGCGTCAGCAGCGACCAGGGCAAGGGCCAGATCCCCGGCCAGACCACCAGCCGGGTCAAGACCGAGCGGTACGACCTGGGCCTGGACATGGCCTGGGAACTGGACCTGTTCGGGCGCATCCAGCGCAACCTGGAAGCCACCGATGCCGACCAGCAAGCCGCCGAGGCCGACCTGTACCAACTGCAAGTCACCCTGATTGCCGAACTGGTAGACGCCTACGGTCAACTGCGCGGCGCGCAACTGCGTGAACGCATCGCCCTCGACAACCTGAAGAACCAGCAGGACTCGCGCACCATCACCGTCAGCCTGCGGGATGCCGGTGTGGGTGACCAACTCGACGTGGAGCGTGCCGACGCACGCCTCGCCGCAGTGGAAGCCAGCGTGCCGCAACTGCAGGCCGAACAGGTGCGTGAGCGCAACCGCATCGCCACCCTCCTCGGCCAGCGTCCCGACAAGCTGAGCGTGGACCTGAGCCCGAAAGACCTGCCGGCGATTGCCAAGGCGTTGCCGATCGGCGACCCGGGGCAACTGCTGCAACGGCGCCCGGACATCCTCAGCGCCGAACGCAAACTGGCCGCCGCCACCGCGCGTATCGGCGTGGCCAAGGCCGACCTGTTCCCACGGGTCAGCCTCAGCGGGTTCCTCGGCTTCACCGCCGGGCGCGGTTCGCAGATCGGCTCATCCGCCGCGAATGCCTGGGCCCTGGGCCCGAGCATCACCTGGGCCGCCTTCGACCTGGGCAGCGTCCGCGCCCGTCTGCGGGGTGCAGACGCCGAAGCCGATGGCGCCCTGGCGACCTACGAGCAGCAAGTACTGCTGGCGCTGGAAGAGTCCGAAAATGCCTTCAGCGATTACGGCAAGCGTCAGCAACGCCTGGTCTCGCTGATCCGCCAAAGCGAATCCAGCCGCGCCGCCGCCGACCTCGCCGCGATCCGCTACCGCGAAGGCACCGTGGACTTCCTCGTCCTGCTCGACGCGCAACGTGAGCGTCTGGCCGCCGAAGATTCCCAGGCCCAGGCCGAAGTGGACCTGTATCGCGGGATTGTGGCGATCTACAAGGCGCTGGGGGGTGGCTGGAAGCCGGACACCGTCGTGGCGACTGCCCAGTAACGTAAAGAGCTCCTTTGGTTGGTCGCATCCAGCCAATTTTTAGCCCCGTGGCCTATTTGGTCATGGGGCTTTTTTTTGTTTAATGCCTCAGCCACCTAGTAACGCTCAGCTGAGATGTCGTGATTTTACCGGGCGAATTTGCCGGCTATTTTTCACTTTAGGAAATCGGCTACGCGGCGAATTCCAAAATATGTCAGTTAGAGCTCATAGAGGGAGCGACTGGGTAACCGTATTGATAAGGCTGGGCGCATCACGCCATTCCCAGTTGCCCGGCAAAGCTGATCTGCGGCTCAGACAATCCGTCTTTCCCCAGTGCATTCAAACATGCGCTTCAGTGCCACTTGAACACCTCTTGAACGACATCGCTGACAGACCGTGGAGCATGAGGCCCGTGCCCGCCCGGCCGGGGGAGACGCTCCAGCACCTGGACGATTTTGCCGGTCTGATCATGGCGCACCAGCACAAAGCGCGGCAAGGGAGCGCTGCTGACTGCACGCTTGCGAATAATCCTGACGGGCAATTGTTCGGTAATTACACCACCTGTGGCCTTGGCCTTGTCCAGCGCCTGTTGAATCGCTTTCACATTTTCCTCGTACAACGGCCGGTTGTTTTTAGCCTGGTCCAGCAACGCAATGCCGAACAGGGTCGAATCGGCGTTATGCGCCTGGGGCGCCTTGGCGAACAAGCTCAAGGTCGCCTCCTGCACCTCGTCACCCAAGTGGCGAAAGTGCTTGGGGTCCGTGGTGTTCCCCAGGTTGAGCAGGTCGGCAATGTCCTCGCGTCCGCCTTTGATCGCGCCGGAATAGACATAATCCTCATCACCGGGAAAACCATGGGCCTGCTCATGGATCAGTGTGTTGGCCATGGCATCGTCGCTACTCCCCATGCTGCGGTAATAGTCTGTGGCGCCGTTCACATTAACCTCTATGTATTTTTCCTGGCGATAGCCTGCTTTGTAACGGCTATAGGACGACGGCAGGAGCTGGGCCTGCCACTCCGAGCCTTCGTTTTCGAGGAAGTTGATGTTGGAAAGATCCAGCTTGTCCAAATCCATTTTCATGGTGCGCTGCTTGCGTGTAAAGGCAGCCACGACCTCCTCGGAATCCGCGCCGAAGAAGGTTTTGCACACGAATTTGAGGTCTTTCTCGAACTCAGGATCAGACAACGCACTCAAGGCACCATGGAGTCGCTCCCGGGCGATGGGCAGTGCTCGTTCAATGGCTTGGCGGCTTTGCTCAAGGAGGGGTGTCGGGGCGGTCTCCAGAGTGGGTAGTTGAGCCGGGTCGTGCGGACTCGGTTGCTCACCGTCAACGGAAGGCCTGCGCATTTTCCGGGGACGCTCGGTGGCAAAAGGCGGCGCGCCCAGTTGCTCCTTCATCGCGGTCTTCCAGGTCGCACGGAGCTCCCCCAGCGGCCTGCCAAGACGAAAAACAGGGCGGCTGCTCAACCATTCGTAGCCTGCCTGTAACGGCTGCTCCAAACCCGCAACAGGGTTGAACAGGTTATTGCTCAGCGCACCAAACGCTCTGGTGGCCGCCGACACCTTGGACAAGGCAGTCTCTGCCCGACTGACAGCCTGCGCCCCTTCCACAACCTCGCCAGCGACCACGGAGCCAATCATCACGGCGTCGAGCGCACAGCCGGTGAGCGCGCCCAGCTCGGTCTTCACGCGCCCGGAGGCGATGTCGTCGTAGCATCCCTTGAACGGAATAAGCAGGTCTTCAATGGTCTTGACCGCTTCCTGCGTGCGCGCCTCGAAACGCTCACGCGGCGTCGTGCCCATGGCGGAGTCCAGGAGTTCCTGGCGATTGAGCACCAGGTCATGGCGCCGCACATAGGCGGCAAAATCCCTGGTTTTCTGCGAAAAGTATCCGCCGTCTGCCAATGATCCGCGCCCGCTGCCGGCCGGCAGGGTCTCGCGCAGGGCGCGTATCTGTACCTGGGACTCCCTGGCCCCATGGCCGTCCGCGTGGGATTGCAGTTTCGTCACCCACACACGGGGCACCTGCGCTTCGCCTCGGGCCAGTGCCTTGAGGAAATCGGGACGCTCGAAGTACTCGCCCCTCAAGGGCCAAAACTCAAAACATTTCGCATTGTCACCCTGTCCCGCCTGAACGATAAAACCATAGCGCCCCTTTACCCGCTCCGTTTGTTCCGCCGCACCGCTGATGGTCTTTCCTTCGGCGGTGATGGACTCGCCCTCGACCCGGTAAAACGTCAGTTCTTCTCGCTCCAGCAGCTGTCGGTCCTGATAGGGCATTTTGCTGAACAGGTCCTTGAGACGTGTGGTGATGGCTGAGGTGAACGTGTCGACCTCCGACTTTACCGAGCGGTCGAGCATGTCTTTGGTAAACCGAAGCCGATTAAAACCCGCCTGCAGGTCGGCGAGCTCTCTACCTATGTCTGCCGTAGTCCCGCCAAAGGGGCCGTTGGCCACTTTTTGCGCATACCCACCGTTCTTCAACGCCCCCATCATATGCAGGTCGATCAAGCTCAATTCATGGGAGGGATCAGCCATGAAAAAAGGCATCGGATAGGTATCTCTCTGCACGGGCTTATCCAAGTCCCGCCCTGGGAACACCGCCTTGAGGTCCGCCTGGGCCAAGGCTCTGCGCGTCACGGGAGGGGTCTGCAGGACCGCAGTGGCCTTTTGAGTGGTCTCGATATAGTCCTTGTATTTGCCCGCGCTCTTGCGCAGATCTTCCACGGTGTAACGGTCATCGGCACGGCCCGCGATCACGCCATTGAGCACGCCCCAATCCAGCAACGCATCTGCCTCGGCTGCCTGGAACAACGGCACCAGTGGGGGTGCCGGAGGCTGGAGAGCCGCGCGTTCCAGCACCTGAGCATAGGTCAGGGTCCGACTCGATCCTGGCGCGTGGGCTTCAAGCAGGGCAACGGTTTTCCTCAACACCAGCCAGGCGGGAGAACCGATATGCACGGTGTCGGGGATATCCCGCACCAGAAATTCCGGCGCGACAGTCGCCAGGAATAGATGGCTGACAACCTCCACGGCGTCCGGACTCACGCCTTTGCGGTGCACCAGGTGCATGTGCAGGTCTTCGCGGGCATCGGCCATCTTGAGCCCGGCATTTTGCAGCGAGTACAGGTCATACCCCGCCACGTGATTTCTCTGCTGCCCCAGGTGCGGATCAATACGCAACAGATGGGCGGTAACCTGCAACTGATTGAGCTGCTGTTTGCGCCAACCATCGTGGGGAGCGTTCAGCCCTTCCAGCAAGCGGTGCTGGCGGTACACATTGAGATTCTTCTGGCTGCGTAACCGCCCAAGGATGTGCGCATCGACGTCTCCGGAAAGAGGCGGCTGCTTATCCAGCCACTGCGGGCCGACGAAGCGTTCAAAGGACCCAACCAGCGTTTGGCGGTCTTGCTGGCTGAGTTTCAGCGGCGAGTCCAGCGCCAGCCAGGGCCCGGTATAGTTGCCCATCGGCGGGCTGGAGGGAAGCGGATGGCGCTGCCAGCCAATCAGGTTGCGAATGACCTTGGCCGAGCGCGGGACATCCTGCCCGTCGGCGTTGGGCAGCGTCACGCGCAGCATCTGCAATGCATCGACTTCGCCCGTGGAGTGCAGAATATGTCCGGTGGTTCGCGCCATGTCCAACAGCGTGTCGAAGCGTTTCTTCAAGCCTGGCCGGGCGGATACAGAGTCGCTCAAATCGATCCAGCGCCCTGCACTGTCCAATACCTCCAAGCGTCCATCGAAGATGCGTAGATGGGCAGTCTGGCTGTCGATTCCATATTTTTCCAAGGCCGCCTGCATGCCGGGACGATTTGCCAAAGCGGCCAGGGCCTTGCGCCCACGCTGTACATCGGTCGCCAGCGTGGATCTCGTGACGCTTGAAAAGCGGATCTCGGCGAGGTCGATAGTGTCCTGATCCGCCTTGCCCTGCACGTGGTGCTCCAGGGCAGCGATCCAGCGTTCCTTATTTCTGGCTTCCAGTATCGCCGTGTCGAGCAGGGCTTGCGAAAAATCGCTGATGCCCTGCAATTGGCCTGGAATGTGATGAACCAGTGTCGAAGGGCGCAGCAAAGGCTCCGGACGGATGACCTCTGGGGAACGATCTGGCTGAATCCCGGCGGCCGTGGATGGCAAACCCACTGCAACAGGTTCAGGCGTAGCAACGACCTTGGACATCAGGAGAACTCGCTTTCACGATTGAAGAGTGTCTACCCTGCCCCGGAACACGAATGGATGGGATCGGAAAAGTCCTGGCCGCCAGCAGCCTGTGCGCGACTCAACGAGGTTCCCCCAGGATCAAACTGCGGTAATGCCCAGGATTGGACCCCACCCACTTGCGAAACGCCTTATAAAACGAACTGGTATCGGCAAACCCCAACCGCGCCGCGATCTCGGCAAAGCTGATCTGCGGTTCGGCCAGCCAGACAATCGCCAACTCCTTGCGCACGCTGTCCTTGAGTCCCTGGTAGCTCTGCCCTTCTTCCGCCAGGCGGCGGCGCAGCGTGGAAGCGGAGATACACAGCGTGGCCGCAAGGCCCTCGGTCTCAGGCCAGGTGTCGGGAGGCATTTGCCGCAGGTCGTGCTTGATGCGTGTAGCCAGGCTGTCGGGGTTGCGGTATTTGACCAGGATGTTGGCCGGCGCATGGGCGAGGAAGCGCTTGAGTTCTTCCGGGCTGCGCTTGATCGGCAGGTCGAGGCAGTCGGCGGAGAAGATCATCCGCGTGCGTGGCCGATCAAAACGCAGGTTGTCGGAAAACATCACCTGGTAGTCATCGCAAAAGTCCGGCTGCGGGCAGCGCAGTTCGATGGCCAGGATCGGGATGCGCCGGCCTGCCAGCCAGCAGGCGACGCCGTGCACGATCATCCAGTAGGTGAAATAGGTGAATGCGCGCTTGGGCGCCGGCTCGGGTTCGAGCAACACGATTTCCGCCAGGCTCTGTTGGCGCACCAACTGGGCCGGCAGGTGTTCCAGCATCAGCGAGAGGAACCCCAGGCCGGTGTGCAGGCCCGATGCCAGGCTGGGCTGTGCAATGGCGGCGCGACAAAGGAACTCCAGGCTACCGGACTTGAGCTTGCGCGGGTCCATGCCGAAGAACTCATCGTCCATGCGCCTGGCCAGCAGACGCCACAAACGGGCGTAGGCGGTGGCCGGAACGCGGGCCACGGGCTGTTCCAGCAATGCCGGCTCGATCCCGACCTTGCTCAAGGCTTCGACGGTGGCCGGCCCCGGTGCGCAGCTCTGCAACAAGGCTTCGCGCACGAGATGGATGGAGATGGTGTCTTTTTCCGACATGGGAGGTTGGGCAATCCGGCGGCGCTATCGATGCCGCGCATCATAAGGTGGGTTGCGATTCGCCACCACCGTTCAGCCATTGTTCAGCAAACGTCAAGTTTTCCTGTTTAGCAATGAGTATCATTATGTTACAACTTAGCCTCCTATCTACTTAAGCTGCGGTGCCCGATGCTTGTTCCCTTTTTAATCATGCTGCGCGAAGGCATTGAGGCCGCGCTGATCGTCGGCATCATCGCCAGTTACCTGCAACAAACCGGCCGCGGCCAGTGGATGCCCGCCGTGTGGATCGGCGTGTTCCTCGCCGCGGCCCTGGCCTTGCTGGTGGGCGGTGGCCTGGAACTGGTCAGTGCCGAGTTTCCGCAGAAGCAGCAGGAATTGTTCGAGGGCATCGTCGGCCTGGTCGCCGTGGGCATCCTCAGCTCCATGGTGTTCTGGATGCGCAAGGTCGCGCGCTCCATCAAGCATTCGTTGCACGCCTCCCTTGACCAGGCGTTGACCGGTTCCAAACACCAGGTCACGGCATTGATCCTCATGGTGTTCTTCGCCGTCGCTCGTGAAGGCCTGGAAACCGTGTTCTTCCTGCTGGCGGTGTTCCAACAGAGCGAGGGCCCAGGCGCACCGATTGGCGCCCTGCTCGGCCTGGTCCTGGCGATCATCGTCGGCTTCCTGATCTACACCGGCAGCATGCGCCTGAACCTCGGTGCGTTTTTCCGCTGGACCGGCCTGTTCATCCTCGTGGTCGCCGCCGGCATCCTCGCCAACTCGGTGCAAGCCCTGCATGAAGCGGGCGTGTGGAACCACTGGCAGACCGTGCTGTTCGATTTCAGCGCCGAGCTGCCGATGGACAGCCCGCTCGGTTCGGTACTGGCCGGCATGTTCGGCTACCAGGAAGCGCCGACCGTCAGCACCCTGGGCGCCTATCTGATGTATCTGGTGGTGGCGCTGGTGATGTTTTTCCTGCCCGCGGCACCGCCCAAGCCTGCCGCCAGCCCTTCTTCCGTTTCCAGCCAGTAAGGACCGTCTCTTGTCCAACCCAACGCCTCAACCCGCTTCGCCCCCCCGCGCCCTGCGCTGGGCGCTAGCCGGCTCGGTGGTCGTGATGATCGCCGCCGGTGGCCTGTTCTATTACGCCTCGCAACTGGCGGCCAGCAAGCGCCAGACCAACCACGATGAAATCGCCGTGACCATCCATGGCCATGCCTGCGAGCCCAATGCACTGACGGTGCCGGCCGGCCGTGCGAGCTTTCGCATCATCAACCGCTCTGACCGGGCGGTGGAGTGGGAAATCCTCGACGGCGTGCTGGTGGTCGAAGAGCGCGAAAACATCGCCCCCGGCCTGAGCCAGGTGATCAACGCCAACCTGCTGCCAGGCGACTATGCAATTACCTGCGGCCTGCTGAGCAACCCGCGCGGCACCCTGCATGTGACGCCAACCGCAGAATCCGACGCACAGGCCAAGGCCAAGCCGTCGATGGTGGCGTTTATCGGCCCGCTGTCGGAGTTTCGCGTGTACCTGAGCAGCCAGGGCAGTGCCCTGGTCAAGGCCGTGACCGCCCTGCAACAGGCGATCGACGCCGGTGACCTGGCTCAGGCGCAAGCGCTGTACGTGCCGGCCCGTGAGGCTTACCAACGCCTGGCCCCGGCCTCGCAGCGCCTGGCCGAGCTGGACAACGCCATCAACGCCCGGGCCGATTACTTTGAAAAACGTGAGCAAGACCCGGCCTTCAGCGGCTTCCATCGCCTCGAATACAGCCTGTTCCAGCAACGCAGCCTTGATGGCCTGGGGCCGATTGCGCAGCGCCTGGTCACCGATGTCACCCGCCTCAAACAGCAGTTGCTGGCACAGTCACTGCCGCCGGAACAACTGGTGAGCATCGTGGTGCGCAACCTCAACAGCCTGGCGGATGTACGCGCCATCAGCGGTGAAGAAGAGCGCTACAGCCATGTCGACCTGAATGGTTTCGCCGCCAACCTGGAGGCCGCGCACAAGGTGGTCGAACTGATGCGTCCGCTGCTGACCAAGTCCGCCGCCGACCTGCTGCCGACAGTCGACAGCGCCCTCGCCGCCTTCGATGCCGAGCTCCAGGGTTTCAAGCTCGATAAGGGCTACGCCACGTATGACAGCGTTACCGCCGATCAGCGCAAGCAGATCGCCGACAAGGCCAAGGCTCTGGCCGCCGCACTCGATGGAATCGACCCCGCCCTTGGCCTTTCCGGCCTGCAGTGAAGACGACCGCACACATGAGTGATTCAGAACAGTTTTCAGCACAACGTCGCCGTGTCCTCCTGGGCATGGCCGCCACCGGTGCCGCCATTGCCGGCAGCACCCTGACCTGCCCGGCCATGGCGGCCGCCGCCGAGCAAGTCACCACCGCACCGCGCAGCGACAAGACCCAGGACCACCACGATTTTTTCGGCCAGCACCAGAGCGGCATCGTCACCCCACGCCCGGCCTGCGGCATGCTCGTGGCGTTCGACGTCCTGGCCAGCGACCGCGAAGACCTGGAGCGCCTGTTCCGCACCTTGAACGAACGCATCGGCTTCCTGATGACCGGCGGCACCGTACCCCAGGTCGACCCGAAGCTGCCGCCCACCGATTCCGGCATCCTCGGCCCGGTGGTCACGCCGGATAACCTGACCATCACCGTGTCCGTCGGCGCATCGTTGTTCGATGAGCGCTTCGGCCTGGCCGCCGTCAAACCCAAGCGCCTGATCCGCATGGTGGGCTTCCCCAACGATGCGCTGGAACCGGCGCAGTGCCACGGCGACCTGAGCCTGCAATTCAGCTCCAACACCCCGGACACCAATATCCACGCCCTGCGCGACATCGTGAAAAACCTGCCCGACCTGCTGCTGGTGCGCTGGAAGCAGGAAGGCAGCGTGCCGCCCCAGGCACCGGCCAAACCCGGCGAACCGGCACAAAGCGCGCGCAACTTCCTGGGTTTCCGCGACGGCTCGGCCAACCCCAACTCCAACGACAACAAGGCCATGGACCAGATTGTGTGGGTCCAACCCGGCAGCGACGAACCGAGCTGGGCGGCCCATGGCAGCTACCAGGCGGTGCGCATCATCCGCAACTTCGTCGAACGCTGGGACCGCACGCCCCTGCAGGAGCAGGAAAGCATCATCGGCCGTGTGAAGACCAGCGGCGCGCCCATGGATGGCCAGAAAGAATCCCAGGTGCCCGACTACAGCAAGGACCCGGAAGGCAAGCTGACCAAGCTCGATGCCCATATCCGCCTGGCCAACCCGCGCGCCCCGCAGACCCAGGCCAACCTGATCCTGCGTCGGCCGTTCAACTACTCCAACGGCGTCAATAAAAACGGTCAGCTGGACATGGGGCTGTTGTTCATCTGCTACCAGGCTGACCTGGAGAAAGGCTTTATCAGCGTGCAAACCCGGCTCAACGGCGAACCCCTGGAGGAATACCTCAAGCCGGTCGGCGGCGGGTATTTCTTCACCTTGCCGGGGGTCACCGGACCTAAGGATTTCATCGGGCGCACGCTGCTCGCTGCAACGCCTTTTCAAACCACTGCCCACACCTAAAACAAACCAGAGCGGAACACGTCCCATGAAGAAGTCGACTATCGCGTTGTCGTTGTTAATGACCCTTTCGCCGCTGGCAGCGTTTGCCGCTACCGCGCCGTTGGACCTGGTAGGCCCGGTGTCGGACTACAAGATCTACGTCACCGAAGAAATCGGCGAGCTGGTCACCCAGACCCAGGCGTTCACCGACGCCATCAACCAAGGCGACCTGGCCACCGCCAAGAAGCTCTACGCGCCGACCCGCGTGCACTATGAGTCCATCGAGCCGATCGCCGAGCTGTTCAGCGACCTGGATGCGTCCATTGACTCCCGGGTCGATGACCACGAAAAAGGCGTCACCGCCGAAGACTTCACCGGTTTCCACCGCATCGAGTACGCGCTGTTCTCCCAGAACACCACCAAAGGCCTGGAAGCCCTGACGGCCAAGCTCAACACTGACGTCAACGACCTGAAAACCCGTGTCGACGGCCTGACCTTCCCGCCGGAGAAAGTCGTCGGCGGTGCTGCGGCGCTGCTGGAAGAAGTTGCCGCCACCAAGATCTCCGGTGAAGAGGACCGCTATAGCCACACCGACCTGTATGACTTCCAGGGCAACATCGACGGCGCGAAGAAAATCGTCGACCTGTTCCGTGGCCAGATCGAGAAACAGGACAAGGCCTTCCTGGCCAAGGTCGACAAGAACTTCGCCAGCGTGGACAAGATCCTGGCCAAGTACAAGACCAAGGACGGCGGCTTCCAGACCTACGACAAGGTCAAGGAAAACGACCGCAAGGCGCTGGTGGGTCCGGTCAACACCCTGGCCGAAGACCTGTCGACCCTGCGCGGCAAGCTGGGCCTGAACTGATACGGCCTCCCGCGCCTGGCGCGGGAGGTCGTCGGCTCAACGGGTTGGTTGGAAGCCGTTCAGTGGCGTGCCGAAAGGCGCGCCGCTGCGCGGGTCAATCGCATACCAGCGGCCGTTGTATGGCGTGGCGTGCACGTCGACCTCCCGATAACGCCCCGCCTTGCCCGCTGTCGGTGTCACCACGGGCGCCTCCGTGCCGCTCGCCTGCCCGGCTGCAATCAGCAGATACGCACGCAACTTCTCCTCGGCGGTCACCAGATGCGGGACCGTCTTGCCCCACTTCATTGCCCCACCCGCTAGCAACGCCGGCAGTTTTACCAGTCCCTTGGTCGCGGCATTGATCATCTGCGGGTAACCATCCAGCGGGTTCAGCGCCGCACTGGTAAACAAACCGGACTGCTTGATGAAGTCAAATGCTCGATCGCTGAAACTCGCTCCAGCTTTCACCTGGGGCACTGCAATCGTCGATGGCTTGAGTCGTGTAACAAGCTGGGTCAGGCGGCTGGGCACCAGGGCCCTGGCCGAGCGGATCAGCGCCCGGGCCTGGCTACCCGCACCAATGGCCACGCCGACTACATCCAGTGCCAGGTTGGCCAGACCTGCGCTGATATTGCCTTGTTTGAACTCCTGATACGCCCCCACGAACGGCACGAACCCCAGTAGAAAGGCATGATCGCGTGCCCGCGCTTCACGGTGCTTCTCCAGCGGCAGTGACTCGCTTGCGCGTTGCAACATGCTTTCGGCGGGCTCGTAAAAGTTGTCCTGGGCGATCCTGTTGACGATGCTCGCTGTTTTTCGCGAACTGTAGGTGTCCGGGACGAACGATTCCGGCGTATGGCTGGGCGGTAATTCTCGCGCAGCAAATGCCCCGCCCAACGCCGACACGATCACCGCCTGGAATGCTGGGTTGGGATCAGGATGGGAACCGTTGGCATAGGCGTCCAAATCAAGGTTCATCTGCGCGCCGCGTACCACCGGTAAATACACCGGGCCATGGGGTGATGGAAAACCCTCGCGGTGAATGACGCCGTCGAGCTCCATCGCGTCGGGTAGATCCGTACGCTTGATGATCTTGCCGTTGGCGAACACCTCGAAATGCACGACCGTGGGTCCATGCTCAACGCGCATCAGGGTGCCGTGGCGCGCCCTGCTGGCGTCTTTGAGTGCGTCGGTCTCCTCGGCCTGGATCTTCCCGGTTTCCCGGCGCAAGGTGAACAGTTCGACCTTGCCCAGTTCCAGCAACTTGCGATCCTCCAGAGGCAACTCGGCAAACATCAGCTTAAGCTTGGTGGCGTATGCGTCCTGGAGCTTTTTCCGGTGCTGGAGCACCGAGTTTTCCAGCAACTTATCCAGCTCGGGCAGACGGCGAATACGTGTATCGAGCCTGGCCCGCGCCGCCTCGGTTACCTGGGGTGCCCGCGCGTGCTGGTAAGGCGTTTTCGCCGTCGCGGGGAAAGCAGGCATGTCGTCACTGAGCACCCATTTGCCCGGTGCCAGGTCGCCGGTCATATAGGTCTCCACCAACGAGCGGGTGCGCGGTTCCGAGATCGGCAGGTTGCGACGATCCTCTGCACTGGCCACATGCACGGTCATGCCTTCCAGTTCGGCCTGGGTGATACCAGGAAACACGCGCAGCAATTCCTTGATCGCCAGCGCCTTGCGCGTCGGCAGTTCACTGCTCGCAGTCGTGAAGGCGGTGGCGACGTCTTCACGCTGGCGGAAAAATACCCGCGCCGCCTCCTGGATATCCCCCGACGAGTATCCACTGTCACTGCGCTGCCTGATACAGCCGTTCAACACCCCCCAATCAGCGATGACTTTCAAGGCATTGAGTTGCATCAGCGTCGCCTGCGCGTCACTGACGGGTTCCAGGGTGGTCAAGTCGGTGACCTGCTGTTCATTCATCATCCTCGACGTCCCTGGCGCATTGTGATCGGCCAATGCGCAGCCCAGGCGCAGCTCCATCCAGGCCGGCGTGCCGATACTCACGGACTCGGGCACATCGCGCACGAGCATTTCCGGCGCCGCCTGCGCCAGGCACACGTGGGCAGCCAACACCGCCAGCTTGGGGTCCAGGCCTTTGTTGTGCTGAAGGTGGCGCTCGATGTCACGGCGTACCTGACTGAACGAGCGCCCCATGTTCGTCGGCTGGTAGATCGGATAGCCCGCCACTTCCCCGGGCTTGTCGGACATCGAGGGATCGACGTGCAGCTTGATCGCGGCGGTTACCAGTTGCTGGAGCAGCGTCCTGGGCAGCGTCGAGTTAGCGCCCTGGCCCACCTGCCAGCGCAGCGCGCCAGCCATTTGCTCGCCGAACGCCAAGGCATCCGGGCTGTCCAGCAGCCTGTCCAGGTGAGCCTGCGGGTCGGCCTGCAACGCCTGCAATGTGACCCCGGACAATGCGCTGAACCCACGAGCCAGGGGACCGCGCAGGCGGATGTCGGCCATGGTGCCCATGTGCTTTTGATCGTCTGCGGTCAAGGTGCCCGGCTTCCACTCCTGGGGCAACAACGCGCCGTAGTCCCCCAATGGCGGCGGCGTTGGCAAGGCAGTGCGCAACCAGGCAACCAGGTTGCGCGTTTCACTCACGGTACGCGCCGAGCCCAAGCCCTTGAAATCCAGGAGCTGGCGCATGTCGTAGCGTGGCGTCGAGTACAGGGCGTTGCCCAAGGGCACGCTGAGCGCCGCCAGTGCCTCGAACTCATCGTTCAGTTCCGGTACGGCTTCCACGTAGCGGGTCAGATTCACCCAACCGCCTACCGGACTCAGGCGCTCAAGCCTGCCTTCAGACACCCTGAATGGCGCACCGGCCCAGGCGAAGCCCTCCTGCTCCAGCAGGCGAACCATTTGCGGGCACGTGACAAACCGCTGCAAACGCTCCACCGCAGCCTGGCTATGCCGGGGCAATGACGATGCCGGTGAAAGCTCGGTCTCATGATCCGACCAGTCCGTACGCGCAGTGTCCGGCAGTTCTTCAAGTTCTGCTTCAAGGCGATCGGCCAGGGCAAGGCGCTCCTCCAGTTCGCTGATCACTTGCCAGGTCTGCTCAAGGTTGCCGGCAGTGATCTGGCCGACCCCTTGGCGCGGCAGCCACAATGCGTCGTCTGGCCCGATAAAAGGCAGCCCCTGGTCCGAGGGGTCCAGCAGTTCTCGAATCGGCCTCAGGGTGCGGGAAACTTCGTTCCAGCCGGAGTTATCGGTCAGGCTGAATCTGACGGCGCTGCGTACACCATTATGGTTGGCGTAGCCCTCGATATGATCGCGGTGAAAGGTCAGGGTCGCAGGCTCAAGGCGCTGCTCGGCAATCCACTGTTGCAACGCTGGCCGGTTCAGCAGGTGTTGGTACAAGCGCGTTGCCAGGCCCGGACTGCTGTCCGGCGGCACCTCGACCATCGTGTAGCCGCTGCTTTCAGCGGCGGCAACGCGCTCAGCCAACTGAGTGTCGGCGGCGGCAGTGCGCGCCTGATCCCGGGGAGGCAGTCGCGTCCACGGGCCAGCCGCGGCCGGCGTTGCATCGGCAGTGGATCGCCGCCTGCGCAGGGTGGGTGGTTGAGTCGGTATGGGATCAGGCGCAGCAGGCACTGCGCTGGGTGGGGTGGGAAACTCCGGAACGGATGGGCGGCTGTGAGGCAGTAGCATCAACATAGTCATCGCTCTCTCGGATGAGTCCATTAAGAATGGATCCGTCCATCCGTGAACGGTGAGAGGCAATCTAAAGACGCTTATCCCAGGCTGGATATAGGAACTGTCCGATACCCTCTACGATTGCATTGCTGATGATTTCACAAGGCGGCTTAAAGGATTCGGTACAGCAATCGCTCAATCCTCACCCGGCTGACGCGACGCAGGAACTTGCCCACCGCCTGCGGATAATCCACCAGGGTTTGCAAGTCCTGGTAACGCTCGATCCGCGTGGTGTGCTGGAAGATCTGCGCCAGCTCCGTGCGTCGCGGCTCCAGCCACTGGCCTTGGGGGTCATCGACGAGCAAGGCGTTTTCCAGGTCGAGACGAAACGCCCGTGGGTTGAGGTTGTTGCCGGTGAGCAAGGTGTAGCGCTGATCGACCCACATGCCCTTGAGGTGGTAGGTGTTGTCGCCGTCGCGCCACAGGTGCAGGTTCAACTGGCCGCTGTCGATCACCGGTTGATGGCGTTTTGCGAAACGGCGCAGGCTGATTTCGTACAGGTACGGCAGTGCCGAGATCACCTTGAAGGGTTCGCTGGGCGGGATGTAGAAATCGTTGGCGGTCTTGTCGCCGACGATGATGTCGACCTTCACCCCACGCGCCAGGGCGCGGTTGATTTCGCGGGTCACCGGCAGCGGCAGGTTGAAGTACGGCGTACAGATGGTCAGTTGGTGCCGGGCGCTGGCGATCAGTTCGAGGATCACGCGGTTCAACGGGTTGTTCTTGCCCACGCCGAGCAACGGGCTGACAGACAGGTGGCCGTTGGGCAACTGCCCTGCCGTGGTGTCGTAGGCCGCGTGCTTGAGCCGGCTGCGCAGGTCGCCGATGTCGTTGCGCAGGCTGCGGGTGGTCGGCGGGTTCGGCAGGTCGAGGCGGTGCACGGCCTTGGAGGCCACCAGGCCGTGCTCCACCAAGTGCTGCATGGAATCCGCCAGGGGCTGGCTGTGGATCAGGTGGTAACGGTCGAAGCGGTATTTATCGAACTTGTGCAGGTACACGTTGTTCAGGCTGGCACCGCTGTACAACACGTTGTCATCGATCACAAAGCCCTTGAGGTGCAGCACGCCGAACAGCTCGCGGGTTTGCACCGGTACGCCGTACACCGGCACTTCACTGGCATGGCGCTGCGTCATGGCCTGGTACCAGGCGCTGTTACCCGGTTGCTTGCCGGCACCGATCAGCCCGCGCTGGGCGCGCAGCCAGTCGACCACCACCACGATGTCCAGCTCCGGCCGTGCGGCCTTGGCGGCGTGCAGGGCGTCGTAGATCTCCTGCCCTGCCTCGTCCTGCTGCAGGTACAACGCGACGATGTAGATGCGGCGGGTGGCCGTGGCGATGTTCTCCAGCAGGCAGCGACGGAACGCGTCAGCGCCGGACAGCACGTCAATGGCGTCGGGGGTCAGGGGAAAACCGCGCAGTTTGGGCAACAGGGAGCGTTTGAAGAACGACGGCATAAGGCTCGCAATGGGTCGAATCCGAAGAGGCCCCGAGCTTACACCATGGGGGTGCTCAGGTCTCGCAGTGGCAGAGAGTAAAATTCCTGTTGACCAAGAAGAACGATCGTTCTACTTTAGCAGCCATGAACGATATGACCCCCAATGAAACACGCGACATTATCCTCGACGTCACCGAGAAGTTGATCTATCGCCACGGCATCGCCGCCACCGGCATGGACTTCCTGGTGAAAACCGCCGGCGTCTCGCGAAAAAGCATTTACCGTTACTTCGCCAATAAAGATGAGCTGGTGATCGCGGCCCTGCAGCGCCGTGACGAGCGTTGGATGCACTGGCTGCGCGCCGAAGTGGAGCGCGTCGATGGCAGCGGCGCACGCTTGCTCGCGCTGTTCGACGCGCTCAAGGCCTGGTTCGGCTCGGCGGATTTTCGCGGCTGCGCCTTTATCAACACCAGTGGCGAAACCGGCGACCCGCACGACCCGGTCCGCCTGCTGGCCAAGGCCCATAAACAGAAACTGTTCGAGTACGCACTCGAACTGTGCCAAGCACATGGTACCCCCGACCCCGAACGGCAGGCCGCGCAACTGCTGATCCTGATCGATGGCGCCATTACCGTTGCCCTGGTCATGGGTGATTCAACAGCTGCCGATAATGCGCAATGCATGGCGCGAACGTTATTGGGACTGTGAACGCACCCGCCTGGCAACTTTCGATAACGCTGTATGGTTTTGAGGAGCCGCCTGATGTCATCTACCGCAGAAACACGTCCGCCCTTGCCGCCGTTTACCCGTGAATCGGCGATTGAAAAAGTGCGCCTGGCCGAAGACGGCTGGAATTCCCGCGACCCGCATCGGGTGTCGCTGGCTTACACCCTGGACACGCAGTGGCGTAACCGCGCCGAATTCGCCCATAACCGCGAAGAGGCCAAGGGCTTTCTCACCCGGAAATGGGCCAGGGAGCTGGAGTATCGGCTGATCAAGGAGCTATGGGCCTTTACCGACAACCGCATCGCCGTGCGCTATGCCTACGAATGGCACGACGACTCGGGTAACTGGTTCCGCTCCTATGGCAATGAGAACTGGGAGTTCGACGAGAATGGCCTGATGGCCAATCGTTTTGCCTGCATCAACGACCTGCCGATCAAGGAGAGCGAGCGCAAGTTCCACTGGCCGCTGGGACGGCGCCCGGATGAGCATCCGGGGTTGTCCGAACTCGGGCTTTGACTGAAGCCGCAAGCTTGAAACTTCAAGCTTGCGGTTCATTGCTCAATCCTGATTGAGGCCCACTCGATACAGCACGCCATCGTCCTCATCCGTCAGCACATACAGAAAGCCATCCGGCCCCTGCCGCACATCGCGAATGCGTGCCTTCAAGCCGCCCAGCAAGCGCTCTTCATGGATAACCTTGTCGCCATCGAACTGCAGACGAATCAGTTCCTGGCTGGCCAGCGCACCGATGAACACGTTGTGCTGCCACGCCTTGAACCGGTCGGCGTCGTAGAAGGCCATGCCACTGATGGCCGGTGATTTCTCCCACACATGATGGGGCGCCACGGTGCCTTCTGCGGTCTTGCCCCTGGCCTCGGGAATCGGTGTGAGCGAATAGTTGATGCCGTGAGTCGCCAGCGGCCAGCCGTAGTTCTTGCCCCGCTCGATAATGTTGATTTCATCACCGCCGCGCGGCCCGTGTTCGTTTTCCCAGAGCGTGCCACTCCATGGGTTCAGCGCCAGCCCTTGCGGATTGCGCTGGCCGTAGGACCAGATCTCGGGACGTACCCCGGCTTGACCGACAAACGGGTTGTCATCGGGTACGCGGCCATCCGGGTAGATCCGTACGACTTTGCCCTGCAGCTTGTCCAGGTCCTGGGCGGTCGGGCGGTCGTTGTTTTCCCCCAGGGTCACGAACAGGTAGCCATCGCGGTCGAAGGCCAGGCGCGAACCGAAGTGGTTGCCGGTGGAGAGTTTCGGCTCCTGGCGCAGGATCACGTTGAAATCGGTCAAGCCACTCAGGTCCGGCGCCAGGCGCCCGCGACCCACAGCGGTGCCGGCCGTGCCGCCCTTGCCGCCGCCTTCGGCGTACGTCAGGTAGACCATGCGGTCCTGCTTGAAGTCCGGCGACAGCACCACATCGAGCAAACCGCCCTGCCCCTTGGCCCACACCTCAGGCACGCCGGTCAACGGCGCAGACAGCTTGCCGTCCGGACTGACAAAGCGCAGGTGGCCCGGACGCTCGGTCACCAGGAAACCCTGCTGGTCGGGTAGAAACGCCACGGCCCACGGGTGATCGAGGCCCTTGGCAATCGGAGTCGCGGTGATGCTGCCTTGTTCACTGGGGAACTGCTGCCCATCGGCGGCATAAACGGCCGTCCGCGCAAGCAGCGCGGTGGCGCACAGGGTGGCGAGCAGGGTTTTGCGTATAAACATAAGACAGCGTCCTTACCGGCGATTGCCGTTGGCATCATAGGTGGGGGCTTTGGTTTCGGTGGCGGGACGGCTGGGGGCCGCATCGCGTTGCGGGTAGCGATTGCCGATACCACCGTTTTCCAGGGTCGGTGTGCGCGGCGTTGGCACGGTCTGAATACCACGCACCACCGGCGTATTGGGCTGGGTGCCCTGCATGCTGTTGGGGTTGGCCCGGTGGATCGGGCCGGTATTGGAATCGCTTCTGCCGGGCAGGTTTTGCGCGAGGGCAACTGGCCCAAGTGCCAGGCCCAACACCAGCACCGCGAGATGACGCACACAGCTGTTCATGACAAAGCCTCTCTGGGGCGAGGAGTACGTGCTTTCGATACCACGCTACGCCCTGGGTTCGGCTTTCGTAACTAAATAGTTTCTGATCAGGTGTAACGAGATCTGTCCACGCATCTGCCCGGCGAAACTTTTCACGCAGCCTTCGAGTCACCAGAACACAGCTTCTTGTTAAGGAATCGCACGTATGCCACGGGCAATCTGGAAAGGCGCCATCAGTTTCGGCCTGGTTCATATTCCGGTATCGCTGGTCTCGGCCACGTCCGCCCAGGGCGTGGATTTCGACTGGCTGGACAAGCGCAGCATGGACCCGGTGGGCTACAAGCGCATCAACAAGGCCACCGGCAAGGAGGTCACCAAGGAGAATATCGTCAAGGGCGTAGCGTTTGAGAAAGGCCGCTATGTGGTACTCAGCGAAGATGAGATCCGCTCTGCCCACCCCAAGTCGACCCAGACCATCGAAATCATCGCGTTTGTCGCCAGCGACCAGATTCCGTTGCAGAACATCGACACGCCCTACTTCCTGGCCCCGGATAAACGCGGTGGCAAGGTCTACGCACTGCTGCGCGAAACGTTGAAGAAAACCCGCAAGGTGGCCCTGGCCAATGTGGTGTTGCACACCAAGCAACACCTGGCGGCACTGATGCCCCTGGAGTCGGCGCTGGTGCTGGTGATGCTGCGCTGGCCGGCTGAAGTGCGCAGCCTGGATGAATTGGAACTGCCCAGCGATGTGACCAAACCCAGCCTGGCCAAGGGCGAGCTGGACATGGCCAGGCGCCTGGTGGAAGACATGAGCGCCGACTGGCAGCCCGAGGCATATCGCGACAGCTTTCAGGAAAAGATCATGGCGCTGGTGGCCAGGAAGGCCAAGGCCGGCAAGATCGAAGACGTCGAATCCCAGGAAGGCAGCGAGGAACGCAAGTCCGCCGATGTGATCGACCTGACCGAGCTGCTCAAGCGCAGCCTGGCCGGCAAGCCGACGACGAAAAAACCGGCCGCGAAAAAAACCGGCAAAAAGGCCTCTTGAGCCTGACGTATGCGGGAGAACCACATGGCCAAGCCCCTGAGCGAATACAACCGTAAACGCGATTTCGAGGTCACCGCCGAGCCAGCAGGCCGCGCACCGGGCCGTAAGCCCAAGGCGTCGGCCCTGAGCTTCGTGATCCAGAAGCACGACGCGCGCAACCTGCACTATGACTTCCGTCTTGAGCTTGACGGAGTGCTGCTCAGTTGGGCAGTGCCCAAGGGGCCGAGCCTGGACCCGAGCCAGAAACGCCTGGCCGTGCACGTTGAAGATCATCCCCTGAGCTATGGCGGTTTCGAGGGCAGCATCCCGGCCGGCCAGTACGGCGCCGGCGATGTGATCGTGTGGGACCGCGGCATCTGGCAACCCCATGACGACCCGCACAAGGCCTACGCTGCCGGCAAACTCAAGTTCACCCTGGTCGGTGAAAAGCTCTCCGGTGACTGGGCGCTGGTACGTACGCGCCTCAAGGGCAGCGGCGACAAGGAGCAGTGGCTGCTGATCAAGGAAAAAGACCAGCAGGCCCGCCCCGCCACCGAATACGATATCGTCCAGGCCCAGCCAAAGAGCGTGCTCAGTGACGCCTCGGTCGGTGAACCCAAGGCCAGGCCTCGCGCCAAACCACAGAAGCGGGCAACTGCCCTCCCCGAGCAATTCGCCCCGCAACTGGCGACCCTGGTGGACCGTGCGCCCGAAGGCGACTGGCACTACGAGATCAAGTTCGATGGTTACCGCATGCTCGCCCGCATCCGCGACGGCGAGGTACGCCTGTTTACCCGCAATGGCCACGACTGGACCGAGCGCCTGCCACGCCAGGTCAAGGCCCTGCAGGCCCTGAAGCTCAAGGACAGCTGGCTCGATGGCGAGGTGGTCAGCCTCAATGACGACGGCCTGCCGGACTTCCAGGCGCTGCAAAATGCCTTTGAGCTCGGCCGCAGCCTGGACATCGTCTACTACCTGTTCGACGCGCCGTTTTTAAACGGCAGCGATCAGCGCCAGGCGCCACTGGAGGAGCGTCGCGCCGCGCTCAAAGACGCCTTGTCCGGCAGCCGCAGCAAATTGCTGCGTTTCTCCGAGGCGTTTGCCGCCAACCAGCGCGATATTGTCGAAAGCGCATGCGAGCTGGCCTTGGAAGGCGTGATCGGCAAACGTAAGGGCAGTCCCTACGTCTCCAGTCGAAGTACCGATTGGATCAAGCTCAAATGCCGCCTGCGCCAGGAGTTCGTGATCGTCGGCTACACCCTCCCCCAGGGCTCACGCAGCGGTTTTGGTGCGCTGCTGCTGGCCGTCCATGCCGATGGCGCGCTGGTCTATGCCGGGCGCGTGGGCACCGGGTTCGACCAGGCCTCACTGAAAAATATCCATGCCCGGCTCAAGCCTTTGGAACGCACCGCGTCGCCCCTGGCAAAACCGCTTACCGGCGCCCAGGCGCGCGGCGTACATTGGGTGGAGCCGACACTGGTGGGCGAGGTGCAGTTTGCCCAATGGACCCGAGAGGGCGTGGTACGCCAGGCAGCGTTTGTGGGGTTGCGCACGGACAAACCCGCCGCGCAGGTCATCCGGGAGCAGCCCCGCGCGGCCAAAACCCTGAAAGCACCGGCGGCCCGCAAAGCCAGCGGGGTGACGATCACTCACCCCGACCGCGTCATCGACCCGCAAAGCGGCACGCAGAAACAGCAATTGGCGCAGTTCTACGAAGGCATCAGCGAATGGATCCTGCCCTTCCTGCGCCATCGCCCCGTGTCCCTGCTCAGGGCTCCGGAAGGCATCGAGGGCGAGCAGTTCTTCCAGAAGCACGCGGAGCGCCTGGCGATTCCGAACATCAAGCAACTGGACCCGGCACTGGACCCAGGCCATGCGCGCCTGATGGAGATCGACACGACAAAAGCGCTGATTGGGGCCGTGCAAATGGGCACCCTCGAACTGCATACCTGGGGCGCCACCTCGGACAAGATCGAAACCCCGGACCTGTTTGTGCTGGACCTTGACCCGGACCCGGCGCTGCCCTGGAAAACCATGCTGGAAGCCGCTCAGCTCACCTTGTCGGTACTCGACGAGCTGGGGCTGGAAGCCTTCGTCAAGACCAGCGGCGGCAAAGGCTTGCACCTGGTCATACCGCTGGCGCGGCGGGATGGCTGGGACAGCGTAAAGGCCTTTGCCAAGGCCATTGCCCATTTCATGACCGAGCAACTGCCCGAGCGTTTCACCGCCACCTCCGGGCCGAAAAACCGTGTAGGCAAGATCTTTATCGATTACCTGCGCAATGCACGAGGCGCGAGCACCGTGGCGGCTTATTCGGTGCGCGCACGCCCTGGGCTGCCGGTGTCGGTGCCGGTCAGTCGCGAGGAATTGAAGGGATTGCGCGGCGCTCAGCAATGGACGGTGGCCAACCTGCACCAACGCTTGCAGGAGCTGAAGGTTGATCCTTGGGCCGGCTACGCCAATCGGCAGAAGATCAGTAAAAAAATGTGGGAAAAGTTGGGCGCAAAGCCACCGGAGTGACTAACGCCCGAATCGACTTCAAATCAGTATGAAGATGAGTGCCAGGGCCGCGAAGATCGCCCATTTTTCCAGGTAGTAACGTGTGCGGTTGCGTTTTTTCAGCTCTTTGCCACGCAAGCGAATCTTGTACAGCCGGTTAAATGCGCGATTGAGCCCGCCGGTCTTGTCGCCTGCATCGTTGGGCGAGCCTGCAGCGGCCATGACGTTACGACTGAACCAACGGTTGAACGTGGCAGCCCAGCGATATTTCATCGGCCGCTCGATATCGCAAAACAGGATGATGCGGTTCTGCTGCGTGGTGTTTTCGGCGTAGTGGATGTAGGTCTCGTCAAACATCACGGCCTCACCGTCACGCCAGTAATAGTTCTCGCCGTCCACATTGATATAGCAGCCCGGATCATTCGGGGTCACCAGACCCAAGTGATAACGGTACGAACCGGCGTAGGGGTCACGGTGGCGCACCAGCTTGGAGCCCGGTGGCAACTCGGCGAACATTGCCGCCTTGATCGAGCCGATGCCCTGCAACAGCTCGGTAGTACGCGGGCACAGTTTCATCGCCGAAGGATGGCTTTCGCCGTACCATTTCAGGTAAAAGCGTTTCCAGCCAGACTTGAAGAACGAGTTGAAACCTACATCGTTGTACTGGTCCGAGCGCTTGATTTCACCCATGTGCATGAGGTTCAGGCCCTCCTCGCGAATCTCTTTCCAATGCGCCTCAAGGGGGCTCAAGTCAGGAAAGTCACTGGGTGACAGGTAGGGACGGCCGGGTAACCTGGAGCACAGGTACAGCAAGCAGTTGATCGGGGCCAGGAAGGTCGAATGATCACTGAGTTGGCGGCCCAGCTTATGCCGCACCCGACCACGCAGGTGTACATACGCAATGGAGGCAACGTAGAGAACAACAATGATGAGTTTCAAGGGATTTCGTCACATGTCAGGAGAAAACAGGCTGCTCCTGCGCGCCCACAACGGCTGAGGATGGATAGCAGCATCTGAAATCACAATTCACACAATTGGCACGAACGGCTGAGTAATGTCCCGATACGTGGTCCGTGGCAGTTATTTAGCCACAGTTTGTAACCAAAAGTTAATCAAGAATTGTGAAAACCTGTCTACCGAATGTGCCTTGCAGACGCCTCGACGGGCTGGCCTTGGGGCCCGGCAACCACCGATCATCGAACGGCGAAAGATGGTAAAAGGCAGCACCGCCGGCAACGTCCGGCAATTACTCCTGCAGCAAAAAGGAATTTGTATGTCATCCATTTCAGACCCAGATATTCAAGCCCTTCAAGGCGCCTGGGAGCAAACCTCACTCGAAGACAGTGGCGTACTCAATCCCATCGATGCCCACAGCGCTCCGGGTGCTTTAACCACTATCAGCGGCGACCGCTTCGAAGTGAAGACCGTCAGTGGCGAGGTGTTGTTGGCGGGTCGGTTTTTCCTCGACAGCAGCACGGTTCCCAAAAGCATTACCTGGGTGGACGCCCTGGGCGATGACGCCGGTAAGCACCTGCCCGCCAGTTATCGCCTCGAGGGGGATTCATTTGTGTTCATTGCGGCGGATGAAGGTATGCCCAGGCCCATCGTGTTCAGTACCGGCCCAGGCCAAACCATGCGCACTTTCGTGCGCCGCGCTTGATGCTGTACGCCATCCGAACGCGCGACAGCATTTTCACAAAGCCTTCACTTTCAGCCCTATAGGGTAAAGCCTACCTACTCCAGTAAATCCCTTGGCCCGCCAGTTCGCGGGCTTTTTTTTGCCTGGTGCGAATCGGCTCAGGCGGGACGCTTGGTGGCGGCCAGCGTGAAGCACAGGGGCAACTGGGCAGGCTGGTGCTCGTACTGGTCGTAAAGTTCTTCGCGATTGGAGTGGGCATATTCCTGCAGATGGTCGATCTGCAATTGCGCAGCAATCGCCGCGCTCACCACATCCCCCAGGGTGTGCACATACCAATAGGAGGTCGGCCCCGCCACTTCGCCCTGCCCCTCATAGACAATCGACTCCTGCAGCACAAAAGGCTCACGCTGGAAGTACGAACTGGCCGGCAACAGTGGGTCTGGCGCGCGCGGGTCGAACATTTCCAGAAACGGGTGGGTTTCATACATCACCAGCGTGCCACCGGGTTTCAAGGTCCTCGCAACATGGCGCATGAACAGCGCCACATCCGGCATCCAGCCCAGCACGCCGATGGTCACCAAGGCAATGTCGAAGCGCTCGTGC
This sequence comes from Pseudomonas sp. GV047, assembly GCF_003058245.1. NCBI lineage: Bacteria > Pseudomonadati > Pseudomonadota > Gammaproteobacteria > Pseudomonadales > Pseudomonadaceae > Pseudomonas > Pseudomonas sp. GV047. The sequence continues at coordinate 201,165 of NZ_QCWA01000010.1, forward strand.
AAGCGGGATGGCAACTGGTGGATATCGCTTTCGATGAATTCCGGGTTGTGGGGCGAAACGTCGGCAAGCTCACGGGCCTGCTGCAGGAACGCCCGGGATTGATCCACACCGACCACCAAACGCGCGCCCAGGCCAAACAGCGACAGGCTTTCGCGGCCGTTATTGCAGCACACCTGCACCACCTCTTTGCCGGCAACGCCGATGTCTTGCAACAGCCCGGTAAGGGTGGGGTCCAGGCACGAAAACCCAGGGTCGCGGACCCCGTTAAGCAGGGCGCTCCAGGTCTCGGTGGTTTTGTGCAGGTCGGCGGATTGATCCCAGGCGTCCTTGTTGCAGGCAATCGCCTGTTGAGCTGAGGGCATGTCCATTGCGTCTCCAGATAAGTCATACGGCGAGGCAAAGAAAATAAGCCACAAGCCCGCAGATTAAAACCCCAGCAGCAGGCGAAACTAAATGAACTGCGCGCAGGTCACTAGCGCAATGAGTGTTCAGCCTTTGAACGCCCCCTGCGAAGTCCTGATCATGGCCACACACGCCGACCTGCGTAATACCCTGTCCCTGGACAGCCTGAATTTTTTCCTGGCGGATGTGCGCGACGGCCTCGGTCCATACCTGGCCATCTACTTGCTGGCGGTGCACAAATGGGATCCGGCCAGTATCGGCGTAGTCATGACCCTGGCAGGTATCGCCGCGCTGATCACCCAGGGCCCGGCGGGTGCCCTGATCGACCGCACGCGCAGCAAACGCGCGGTGATTGCCGTTGCCGCCCTGCTGGTGACCGGCAGTTGCCTGTTGCTGCCCTTCGTCAGTTCATTCAGCCTGGTTGCCTTGACCCAGGCGGCCAGTGCCATCGCTGCCTCGGTGTTCGCGCCGGCGATTTCCGCGATTTCCCTGGGCATTACCGGGCCACGTGCGTTCACCCGGCGCACCGGGCGCAACGAAACCTTCAACCATGCCGGCAACGCTGTGGCGGCGCTGTTGGCCGGTGGCCTGGCGTACCTGTTCGGACCCGTGGTGGTGTTCTACCTGATGGCCTTTATGGCGGTGGCCAGCGTCGTCGCGGTCAGTTGCGTCTCCGCCAAGGCGATCGACCATGAGGTGGCCCGGGGCTTCGACCCTGCCCACCACAGCGACCATGAGCAGCCGTCCGGCATTGCGGTCTTGCTGGCCAACCGGCCGTTATTACTGTTTGCCGTCTGCTGCGCCCTCTTCCACCTGGCCAATGCGGCGATGCTGCCACTGGTCAGCCAGAAGCTCTCGCAGATCAACCTGCAGATGGCCACGCCGCTGACCTCGGCCTGTATTGTCGCCGCACAATTGGTGATGGTGCCGATGGCCTGGCTGGTGGGCAGCAAGGCCGACGTGTGGGGGCGCAAGCCGCTGTTGCTGTTCGGCTTCATGATCCTGCCGCTGCGTGGCGTGCTCTATACCCTGTCCAGCGATCCCTACTGGCTGGTGGCCGTGCAGATGCTCGACGGTATCGGCGCAGGGATCTTCGGTGCGCTGTTCCCGGTGATCGTCAAGGACCTGACCCAGGGCACCGGGCGTTTCAACGTCAGCCTGGGGGCGCTGTCCACCGTATTTGGGCTGGGCGCGGCCTTGAGCAGCAGCCTGGCCGGTTTTGTGGTGCAGCAGGCGGGCTACAATGCGGCCTTCCTCACCCTGGCCGGGGTGGCGGGCGTCGCGTTGGCGCTGTTATGGCTGGCGATGCCGGAGACGCTGGCGAAGCCCATCTTGGCCCCCCACGCATCTGCCGCATGATATAAGCGACACTGTGCGCCGAACCCAAACAGCAAATGGAGTTGCCCCTATGAAGAAATACATCCTGTATCCGCTACTGCTTCTGCTCGCAGGATGCAGCACGGGGCCCTATCTGCATCCGGAGTCGACGGTGGGCAGCAACGCCCTGCTTTCGCGCACCTGCCCCGGCCCGAAAGCGGCGATGAGCTATGCCCCACTGGCAGAAGAACTCAACTGGGTTCATGTGCTGGTCTATGTGGCGCCACCCGGCACATCCAGCTGGCCGGGTAACCAGCGCTCAACCGCTGCTGAACTGCGCCTGTTCGGACGGCTCTACCCATCCAATAGCACAGCAGCCGTCAAACAGGCCGACCCGGCGCTTTGGGTCAGTGCAGCGTCGCCCGTTGTCACGGTCACCCTGGCGAATGGGCAAAGCTATCCTGTCACCATTGAACAACTCAAAACCGGTTTCGACCCCAGGAAAACATTCCACAGCGAGTTCAAAGGGACAGCATTGGGCCAAGGCGACATGGATGATTTCACGCTCACCTTCCCGGACATATTCGTCAACGGTGAAAAAGTCCCTATGGCCCCGATTCATTTCAAGAAACGCGAAGAGCGTTATGCGCCTGTGTTTAATTGCTGACGGGCCGGGTTTCTGGCGCTCAGCCGACTCTGTTACCGTGCGTCCTTCGACCGCAATGGAAGCATCGAAGAATGAATTCCTGGAAGACGCTGGCAATCGCCCTCATGGCATCGATCAGCACCAACGCTATGGCATGGTATGTGGAGAACCCGGTCGAGAGAGCGCTGAGCGCCACCACCCTGTTCCCGACCATTGTCCTCGGCGGGACCACGGCATTCACGGTCTACTCGCCCTCAGTAATGAAAAAAGCGAAGGATGATGCCCTTGCATTCATTGGCTCCGAGGGCGAAATTCGCGGCGCTCAGTTTGAGCAGGCATCTCTACACTACCGCTCGGCCCCTCACACGCGCCCCATGACCGATATGCAGCTCGCACAGGCAATCGCAACAACTTACTGAGCGCGGCCTCGTCGAGAACGGCTTGCCACATTCAAAACGCTGAACATCCGTCGTCGGCCGCCATACAACTGTCGCCTGACATATGCGACAATGCGCGCCAAATTCCAACACACATCCCCCATTTTTTGCTCAGCGACCGGGTTTCGCGCCTTGATGTCGCTGTTGATGCATGCCTGAAGGCTCCTGCCGCCACGCTCGCAACCCATTGATAGGTAAAGTAATTGATCTCCACAGCTAACATCACCATGCAGTTCGGCGCCAAGCCGCTCTTTGAGAACGTCTCGGTCAAGTTCGGCGCCGGCAACCGGTATGGTCTGATCGGTGCCAACGGTTGCGGCAAGTCGACCTTCATGAAAATCCTCGGCGGCGACCTCGATCCGTCCGGCGGCCAGGTCATGCTGGAGCCGAATGTGCGCCTGGGCAAGCTGCGCCAGGACCAGTTCGCCTACGAAGAATTCACCGTGCTCGACACCGTGATCATGGGCCACGAGGAGCTGTGGAAGGTCAAGGCCGAGCGCGACCGTATCTACTCGCTTCCGGAAATGAGCGAAGACGACGGCATGGCCGTGGCCGAGCTGGAAACCGAATTCGCCGAGATGGACGGCTACACCGCCGAATCCCGTGCCGGTGAACTGCTGCTGGGCCTGGGTATTCCCCTGGAACAGCATTTCGGCCCGATGAGCGAAGTCTCCCCCGGCTGGAAACTGCGTGTGTTGCTGGCCCAGGCGCTGTTCTCGGACCCGGAAGTGCTGTTGCTCGACGAACCGACCAACCACCTGGACATCAACACCATCCGCTGGCTGGAAAACATCCTGACCCAGCGCTCCAGCCTGATGATCATCATCTCTCACGACCGTCACTTCCTGAACAGCGTGTGCACCCACATGGCTGACCTGGACTACGGCGAGCTGCGCCTGTTCCCGGGCAACTACGACGAGTACATGACCGTGGCGACCCAGTCCCGCGAGCAACTGCTGTCGGACAACGCCAAGAAGAAAGCGCAGATCTCCGAGCTGCAGTCCTTCGTCAGCCGCTTCTCGGCCAACGCCTCGAAAGCCAAGCAGGCCACTTCCCGCGCCAAGGCGATCGACAAGATCCAACTGGCCGAGGTCAAGCCTTCGAGCCGTGTGAGCCCGTTCATCCGTTTCGAACAGAACAAGAAGCTGCATCGCCAGGCGGTCATCGTCGAGCGCATGGCCAAAGGTTTCGACGGCAAGCCGCTGTTCAAGGACTTCAGCTTCCAGATCGAAGCCGGCGAGCGCGTGGCGATCATCGGCCCGAACGGTATCGGCAAGACCACCCTGCTGCGCACCCTGGTCAACGAACTGACCCCGGATGCCGGCAGCATCAAGTGGACCGACGCCGCGGAACTGGGCTACTACGCCCAGGACCACGCCCACGACTTCGAAGACGACGTCACACTGTTCGACTGGATGGGCCAGTGGACCCAAGGCGAGCAAATGATCCGTGGCACCCTGGGTCGTATGCTGTTCTCCAACGATGAAATCCAGAAGTCCGTCAAGGTGATCTCCGGTGGTGAGCAAGGCCGCATGCTGTTCGGCAAGCTGATCCTGCAAAAGCCGAACGTGCTGATCATGGACGAACCGACCAACCACTTGGACATGGAATCCATCGAGGCGCTGAACCTGGCGCTGGAGAACTACCCGGGCACGCTGATTTTCGTCAGCCATGACCGTGAGTTCGTATCGTCCCTGGCCACCCGCATCATCGAGTTGAGCGCCAACGGCGTAATCGACTTCAGCGGCACCTACGACGATTACCTGCGCAGCCAGGGCGTGGTGTTCTAACAGTAGCGACGTGAAACCCTGGGGAACAGGCTCGTTGTGGTGAACGGGCTTTTGTGGTGAGCAGGCTTTTGTGGTGAGCGGGCTTGCCCCGCGCTGGGCTGCGCAGCAGCCCCAATAAAAAACACCGCATTCTGCCAGGCAAAACGCGGTGTTCGTTTTCAGGGCTGCTGCGCAGCCCAGCGCGGGGCAAGCCCGCTCACCACAACAAGCCCGTTCACCACAACAAGCCTGCTCACCACAAAAGCCCGCTCGCCACAGTAGGCCGGTTTCTCAGCCAAAGTAGTTAGCCTGCTTCCTTTTCCCCCAAGCCCTTGCCATGATGCATTCACCGCCCGCCCGCGAACGAGTGCCCATGTCCAACGCCGCCCCCTCCTCCCTGTCGATCACCCTGCAGATCGTCTCCATCGTGTTCTACACCTTCATCGCCTTTATCTGCATCGGCCTGCCGATTGCGGTAATCCCGGGCTATGTCCATGAGCAACTGGGCTTCAGCGCGGTGGTGGCCGGGATTACCATCGGCTCGCAGTACCTGGCAACCCTGCTCAGCCGCCCCATGGCCGGGCGCATGTCCGACAACGTCGGCACCAAGCGCGCGATTGTGCTGGGGCTGGCGGGCATCCTGGTCAGCGGTGTATTGACGTTCTTCGCCACCCTGGTGGACAGCCTGCCCAGCCTGAGCCTGGGGATTCTGATCGTCGGCCGGCTGTTACTGGGCGTGGCCCAGGGTCTGATCGGCGTGGGCACCATCAGTTGGTGCATGGGCCAGGTCGGGGCGGAGCACACGGCGCGGTCGATTTCGTGGAATGGCATTGCCTCCTACGGTGCCATCGCCATCGGCGCGCCGCTCGGAGTGGTGATGGTCGCCGAATATGGCTACACCAGCCTGGGTATCGCGCTGTCGGTGTTGGCGGCGCTGGGCCTGATGCTGATCCGCAACAAACCCTCGGTGCCGGTGGTGCGTGGCGAGCGCCTGCCGTTCTGGGCGGTGTTCGGGCGCATCGCACCCTTTGGTGCCAGCCTGTGCCTGGCATCCATCGGCTACGGCACCCTGACCACCTTTATCACCCTGTATTACCTCAATCGCGGCTGGGCCGGCGCGGCGTACTGCCTCACGGTGTTTGGCGTATGTTTTATCCTCTCGCGGCTGCTGTTCATCTCCGCGATCAGCCGGTTTGGCGGCTTCAGGGCGGCGATTGCCTGCATGATCATCGAGACCCTGGGCCTGACACTGCTATGGCTGGCACCATCCACCGGCGTAGCCTTGATCGGTGCAGGGCTGACCGGCTTTGGCTTGTCGCTGGTGTACCCGGCGCTGGGCGTTGAGGCCATCAAGCAGGTGCCCAACAGCAGCCGCGGTGCCGGCCTGAGTGCCTATGCGGTGTTTTTCGACCTGGCCCTGGCGATTGCCGGGCCGTTGATGGGCGCCGTGGCGCTGAACCTGGGTTACAGCTGGATTTTCTTCTGCGCAGCGCTGTTATCGGTCACGGCGCTGGGCGTGACCTTGCTGCTCAAGCGCCGCGCTTACTGATCGGCGGTCTGCAAGCCGGCGCGGGTAGCCTGGCCGAGGGTGTGGCTGAAAAAACGCCCGGCCTCGGAGATCAGGTCGCGGTGGATGCCTTCACGGTCGACGCCGTCCGCATCGGTGCAGATGGCCGGCATCGCGGCCAGTTGGTCGCTGTCGCACGGCGCCATGAACACGAAGTGCCCTGCCCCCGCCAGCAGCTTGAAGTCCGGTGGCTCCGGCAGTTTGCGTGCCAGGGCGGCGGCATTCTTGTCGACCGCCACCAGCTTGTCGCCATCGCCGCTGTAGAGCAGCACCGGCACATGCACGTCGGCCAGGGTGTGGCGGCCGAACATCAGGCTCAACGGCGCCATCAACATCAAGGCATGAATGCGCGGGTCGGATTGCGGTTGCAGGTCGTCACGGTCCACCACCAGTTCGCCCTTGGTGGTGCAGGCATCACGATCTTCGGGGCGTTCCTGGCAATAGCGGCGCAGGCGGTCGAAGTCCGGCTTGGCTCCCGCCAGGATCAACGCGGTTTCGCCACCGGCCGAATAGCCGATAACGCCCACCTGATCGACGTTGACGAACGGCGACAGCATCGGGTCGGCCAGGGTCGCGGTGATCGCTTCGGAAATCTGGATCGGCCGGCCGTACAGGTTACTCACCGTGCCCAGGCGGCTGTGGTCCTTATAGTTATCGCCGGGATGCAACACCGCGACCACCACAAAGCCTTTGCGCGCCAGGGAGGTGGCCAGGTCATGCAGGGCCAGCGGCGTACCGGTGTTGCCATGGGACAGCATCAACATCGGAAAGCGGCCAATGGCGATCTTGGAATCTTCGCTGGCGGCGACGTGGTAGGGACCCAGTTGCGTGCTGTGTTCATCGTCGGTGGACGGGTAGAAGGCCACGGCTTTCATCGGCTGCAGGTCCAGCGGGTCGAGAAAGCTCATGCGGTGGAAGCCCACACTCCAATGGGGGTGCGGCGCGGGCGCGGCGTGCACTGAAATCAGGCCGCCGAGCAGGGAAAGAACCATAACAGCACAAAGACGCATCATGAGGATGTCCACCTTTGCTGCGTGACCACGTTCAACACCCGCGGCATGTCTATATGAAAAGTCCATGGTTCAAGGCACTCGCATCGGGTGATAAACCCATGCGTGCATAACCTGGGCCAAAGTAATGACAGCGGGTAAACGAAAAAACTCCGTACTCCGGTCGTTTCAGGCGACAAGAATACAGAGTTTAGGCGCCCGGCTTCGGATTGAAACCGAGCAGAGGCGAAATTTACACAAGCCTTACGCAGCAGCGAACAATTGTTCGTTGATGAGCACGTTGGCGTCGCTCAGGGATTTGCTGCGCACTTCATCACCGTAGGCCAGGCCATGGGCGCGGACGAATTCGATGTCGGTAATGCCGAGGAAGCCCAGCATCACCTTGAGGTATTCCTCGTGGGCCACACCGGTTGCCTGGCCGACATGCATGCCGCCGGAGGTGGACACAATGATGACTTTCTTGTTACCGCACAGGCCTTCAGGGCCCGCTTCGGTGTAACGGAAGGTCTGGCCGGCAACGGCGATGCGGTCGATCCAGGCTTTCAACTGGGTTGGAATGGTGAAGTTGTACATCGGCGCACCGATCACCACGGCGTCGGCGGCGAGGAATTCGGCCAGGCTGTTGGCGCTCAGGTCGGCCTCGTGCTGTTGTGCGGCGTCACGCAGTTCGGCGGCGGTGCCCAGGGCGCCCAGGGTCGCGCCTGAGAAGTGGTTGATGCCTTCGCTGGCGAGGTCACGGTAGGTCACTTCCATACCTGGCTCGGCCGCTTGCCAGGCCTTGACCACGCCAGCGCTGAGCTGCCGGGAAGCCGAGTTGTCGCCGAGGATACTGGAATCGATGTGCAACAGTTTCATGGTGGATCTCCGAGGGTGGGATCGACAGTGGCGATCAGATGGAGGGGATGCTACGCATGAAACCAATAGTCGATAAGACGCCTGAAATGCGATAGTTTGTCCCACTGACAGGACAATAGGCTGACCATGCAAGACCTCAACGACCTCTACTATTTTGCCAAAGTCGTCGAAGCCGGCGGCTTTGCGGCGGCCGGGCGGCTGTTGGGCATTCCCAAGTCGCGGCTGTCGCGGCGCATTGCCGAGCTGGAAGAGCGCCTCGGCGCGCGCCTGCTGCAACGCACCACGCGGCAACTGACCCTGACCGCCGTCGGCGAGCGCTACCTGCGCCACTGCCAGGCGATGCTACTGGAAGCGGAAATGGCCGACGAGGCCGTCGCCAGCATGTCCAGCGAACCCCGTGGGCGGCTGAGGGTGACGTGTCCGGTGGGCCTGGCGCAAAACATGATGCCGGATGTGGTCGCGGGTTTCCTGGCCGCCCACCCCCAGGTGCAGTTGGAGATGACCCTGGTCAACCGCCGTGTCGACCTGGTAGCCGAAGGCATCGATGTGGCGCTGCGCGTGCGCGAACTGGGCGATGAAGACCCGCTGCTGGTCACCAAGCGCCTGCGCCCGGCCCAGACGGCACTGGTCGCCAGCCCGAACTTTTTGCACGGTCGGCACATCAACAGCCTCGACGACCTCAAGCAACTGCCGATACTCGGCGCGCTGGAAGCAGACCGCATGGTGCACCAACGCATCCTCGATCCCGAAGGCAACCCCCACGACCTGGTGATGGAAGCGCGCCTGGGCGTCGATGACTTCAACGTACGCAAGGCCAGCGCCATCATGGGCCTGGGCTTTACCGTGCTGCCGATGATGTACTGCGAAGAAGAACTGGCCAGCGGCCGGCTCGTACAATTGCTGCCGGAATGGTCGTTGCCGGGCGGCTGGCTGCAGGCCGTCTACCCGCATCGCCGTGGCGTGCTGCCGGCGATTCGCGCCTGGATCGATTACCTGGAAGAAGGCTTCAAAAGCTGCGGAGACCGCCTGCTATGAAAATGACCGAAGCACAGGTCGCAACGTTCTGCCTGAGCCTGCCCGGCGCGCGGGAAGACTACAAATGGGGTGGCGTGCGGGTGTTCTCGATAGCAGGCAACAAGATGTTTGCCCTGCAAAACCTGCGCGGCGACTCGCTGGCGTTCAAGGTCGACAAGGAATTGTTCCTCGGCCATGTGGACCGTCCCGGCATCCACCCGGCGCCGTACCTGGCACGCGCGCAGTGGATCATCATGAACACGCCCTACCCGCTGGGGGCCGAGGAACTGCGTAGCCTGTTGCAGCGCTCCCACCAGTTGGTGGTGAGCAAATTGCCCAAGCGCACACAGGTGGGGTTGCTGCTAGAGAACGGACAGTAGCGTGCCACCGAGGAACAATTGGTCCAGCCAGAACACCTGGTGCAACAGCACGATCACCCAGAACAGCACCTGGTAAGACACCTTGCGTGTCTTGTGCCGGAACACCTGCTGGGCAATCAGCGCCCCCGGCCAGCCGCCCGCCAGTTCCACGGCGTGGAGGATGTTTTCCGGAGTGCGCCAACTGTCGGTGCGGGCCTTGCGCTTGTCGCTCCAGTACAGGAAAAACGCGATCATGCTGACCACCCCATAGGCCACCAGCGGGATCACGGTTTCGCCGCGTTGCCACACCAATACCGACCCCACCAGCGGCGCGGCGCACAGCAGCACAAAGATCGCCGCTTTCAAGCGCGGATGCTGAATCATCATGCCTTGGCCGCTGCCCAGTCGATCCAGCCGAATTGCCAGGTCGCCAGGATCAGCAGACCGAACGCAATGCGGTACCAGGCGAACGCCGCGTAGCTATGGCTGGCGATGAACTTGAGCAGGCCCTTGACCGCGATCATCGCGAAGATGAACGAGGTGACGAAGCCGATGGCGAACACCGGCAGGTCCGCCGGCTGGAACAGGTCGCGGTATTTGTAGCCCGAGTACACCGCCGCACCGACCATGGTCGGCATGGCCAGGAAGAACGAAAACTCGGTGGCGGTCTTGCGCGACAGGCCGAACAGCAGGCCGCCAATGATGGTCGAGCCGGAGCGCGACGTACCCGGGATCATCGCCAGGCACTGGGCAAAACCGACCTTGAGCGCGTCTTTCCAGGTGATGTCATCGACGCTTTCGGCGTGCACTTCATGCTCGCGGCGCTCGGCCCACAGCATGACGATGCCGCCGATCACCAACGCGGCGGCCACGGTGATCGGGTTGAACAGGTAATGGTGGATCAGGTCGGCAAAGATCACCCCCAGCACCACGGCCGGCAGGAACGCGATCAGCAGGTTGACCGTGAAGCGCTGGGCATTGCGCTGAGTCGGCAAGCCGGTGACCACATCGAGGATCTTGCGCCGGAATTCCCAGACCACCGCGAGGATGGCGCCCAGCTGGATGATGATGTTGAACGCCATGGCGCGTTCGCCGCCGAAGTCGAGCAAATCGGCGACGATAATCTGGTGTCCGGTGCTGGAGATCGGCAGGAACTCGGTAAGCCCCTCCACGACGCCAAGAATCAATGCCTGAATGGCGGTCCAAAAATCCATGCTTCCCCCAAAGGTCATGCGCTGTGGCATGCCTTATCAATCTTTTAATGGTTCACTGACGAGCGCACTCAAGTGCCCGGTGTTGACCATGGTCAATGCCGGCCTGCAAAAATTCTGTGAAAAATCAGGCAGTACTCAGGTTTTGCGATTTCAGGCCGAAAGCCTATCAGACGAGGCGTAAAAGTCGATGCGACGCCCACAATTATAAAAAGCCCGGAGTGACAGGACGATGAACAGTTTGCGCAATATGTCGATCAGCCGACGCCTCTGGATGATCCTGATCGTCGCCGTGCTGATGCTGATGGCCCTGGGTTTGCTGATGCTCAAGCAGATCCACGACGACCTGTACCAGGCCAAGCGCCAGCAGACCCAGCACGTGGTCCAGACCGCCAGCGGGATCCTGACGTTTTATCACAGCCTCGAAACCACCGGCGTGATGACCCGCGAAGCCGCGCAAAAACAAGCCCTGAGCGCGGTGCGCGGCTTGCGCTATGACCACGACGACTATTTCTGGATCAATGACCTCACCCCCGTGATGATCATGCACCCGGCCAACCCCAAGCTGGACGGCCAGAACCTCTCGGCCATCCGCGATCCCGACGGGTTTGCCGTGTTCAACGAGTTCGTGATCCTGGCCAAGGCCAAGGGTGCCGGCATCATCAACTACCGCTGGCCGAAGCCGGGCGCGGAGGCGCCGGTGGCGAAAACCTCGTATATCCAGTTGTTCGAGCCGTGGGGCTGGATCATCGGCTCCGGCGTGTACGTGGACGATGTGCAGGCCGAGTTCAACAGCCAAGTGTGGAAGGCCTCGCTTATCGTCCTCGGCATCGCACTGGTGATGGCCCTGCTCGTATCGCTGATTGCCCGCAGCATCGTGCGCCCCCTGCAGGATGCGGTGAACGCCATGGGCAACATCGCCAGCGGCGAAAGCGACCTGACCCGCAGCCTCGACACCCACGGCCGCGACGAAGTCACCCAGCTGTCCCAGCACTTCAACACCTTCACGGCCAAGCTGCGCCAGGTCGTCAGCCAGTTGCAGGTGTGCGCCAACGCCCTGGGCCAGTCCTCCACGGAACTGGGCAACAACGCGACCCAGGCCCACGACCGCAGCCAGCAGCAGTCCCAGCAGATGGAACTGGTGGCCACCGCCATCAATGAAGTCACCTACGGCGTGCAGGACGTGGCCAAGAACGCCGAACACGCCGCCAGCGAAATGCGCGATGCCCAGGCCCAGGCCCAGCAAGGCCAGGTCAATATCGACAGCAGCCTGCAGCAGATCGACCAGCTCTCCACCACCATCAGCCAGGCCGTGGAAGTGATCCGCACCTTGTCCAGCGAAAGCACGCAGATCGGTGGCGTGTTGGAAGTGATCCGCTCCATCGCCGACCAGACCAACCTGCTGGCCCTCAACGCCGCCATCGAAGCGGCGCGCGCCGGGGAACAAGGCCGTGGTTTTGCCGTGGTGGCCGATGAAGTCCGCCTGCTGGCCCAGCGCACGCAAAAATCCACCGCCGAGATCCAGGCGATGATCGAGCGCCTGCAAGGTCACTCGGAAGCCGCGGTCAAGGTGATCAGCGACAGCCACAGCGCCTCGCAACTGACCATCGAACAAGCCGGCCAGGCCGGTGCCAGCCTTACCGCCATCGGCCAGGCGCTGCACAACCTCAACGGTTTGAATGCCTCGATTGCCAGCGCCACCCTGCAACAGGCCCATGTGGTGGAAGACATCAACCAGAACGTCACCCAGGCTGCGAGCCTGTCCCACAGCACCGCAATGGCGGCCGAGCAGTCCAACGTGGCCAGCGTGCATTTACGCGGGCTGAGCGAGCAGCTCGACGGCCTCTTGCGCCAGTTCAAGGTCTAACACTGCTCCAAATGTGGGAGGGGGCTACACCCCGATGGCGATACATCAGTCTGCATATGTGCAGCTGACCCTCCGCTATCGGGGGCAAGCCCCCTCCCACATTTGCCTTACTGTGTTTTGAAGATTGCTGGCCTCTGGTTACAATCCCCGCCCTCTCCCACTCTCCCAAGGAACCGCCATGTCCGGGCTTGAACTGTTCGCCGCCGCCCTGGGGGTGATCGCTGTCTGGCTGACGGTCAAGCAAAACCCCTGGTGCTGGCCCATCGGCCTGGTGATGGTGTTGCTGTACACCTGGGTGTTCTATGACGTGAAGCTCTATTCCGACATGCTGCTGCAAGTGGTCTACGCCGCCCTGCAAGTCTACGGCTGGTGGCAGTGGACCCGCGCCGGCGAGGTCAGGCAAGGGCGCCAGGTCACCCGCCTGGGTTGGCCGGCAATCATGATCAGCATGACCATCGGTGCGGTCGGCAGCCTGCTGCTGGGCGCTGCGATGGCGCACTGGACCGATGCCGCCCAGCCCTGGCTCGACGCCGCCCTCACCGGTTTCAGCCTGGTGGCGCAACTGTGGATGGCGCAGAAACGCGTGCAATGCTGGCCGCTGTGGATCGCCGTGGACGTGATTTTTGTCGGGCTGTTCCTCTACAAAGGCTTGTACCTCACCGCTGCGCTCTATGCCCTGTTCACCGTGATCGCCGTGCAAGGCTGGCGTGAATGGCGCGCCGACCCGGCGTTGCAACCATGAAGGTGGTGGTACTGGCCGGCCCCGAATCCAGCGGTAAAAGCTGGCTGGCTGCCGAGTTGCACGCGCATTTCGGTGGGCTGATGGTGCGTGAATACGTGCGCGATTTCATGGACCGCCACCAGCGCGACACCAGCCTGGCGGATATCCCGGCCATCGCCCACGGCCAACTGTCCTGGGAAGATGCCGCCCGCGCCCGGCAGCCGCGCCTGCTGGTCCTCGACACGCACCTGCTGACCAACAAACTCTGGAGCCAGACCCTGTTCGGAGACTACCCGGCATGGCTCGACGACGAACTGCTGGCGCGGCATTACGACCTGCACCTGCTGCTGTCGCCGGATGATGTGGAATGGACCGCCGACGGGCAGCGCTGCCAACCCGAACTGGCCGACCGCCAGGCGTTTTTCCAGGACAGCCTGGCGTGGATGCAGGCGCATCGACAGGCGGTGGTGATCATCAGGGGGAGTTGGGAGGAGCGCCGCACCGCCGCCTTTGCTGCGGTAGAACAGCTGTTGTAGTGAGCGGGCTTGCCCCGCGCTGGGTGGCGAAGCCGCCCCAATAAAAACACCGCAGCCTGCCAGACAGGACGCGGTGTTTGGTTTTAGGGGGGGTTAGTAGCCCAGCGACAGGCCGGTATTACGACGCGGGTCATTCGCCCCATAGAAGCGGTTGTTGCCCACCGGCTTACCCTCCAGGGACGGTGCCCCCACCAGGATCGCCGCCAAGTGATTGGCATCCTGCGGCCCGGCAAACTTGTGGCCCCAGCTTTCCAGAATCTTCTGGGTGTCCGGGCTGACCGCGAAGGTCTCCAGGTTGGTGGTTTCCGGCATCCACTGCTGGTGGAAACGCGGCGCGTCCACGGCCTCCTGGATATTCATCTTGTAGTCGATGACATTCAGGATGGTCAGCAGGGTCGCGGTAATGATGCGGCTGCCGCCTGGCGTACCGACGACCATTACGGCCTTGCCGTCCTTGGTCACGATGGTCGGGCTCATCGACGACAGCGGCGCCTTGCCCGGTGCGATGGCGTTGGCTTCACCCTGGACCAGGCCGTACATGTTCGGCACCCCGACCTTGACGGTGAAGTCGTCCATTTCATCGTTGAGGATCACCCCGGTCTTGCTCGCCATCACGCCCGCACCGAACCAGTCGTTGAGGGTGTAGGTCACCGAGACCGCGTTGCCCCACTTGTCGACGATGGAATAGTGGGTGGTGTTGTTGCCTTCATGGGGCGACACACCGGGTTTGATCGCCTGGGAATCCCCGGCCTTCTGCGGCTCGATGGCGTCACGCAGCTTGGCCGCGTAGTTCTTGTCCAGCAGATGCTCGATCGGGTTCTTCACGAAATCCGGATCGCCCAGGTAGCTGTTACGGTCCACGTAGGCGTGACGCATGGCTTCGATCTGGTAGTGCAGGCCCTGGGCCGAGTGATAGCCCAGGTCGGCCATCGGGTAGCCTTCAAGGATGTTCATGATCTGGCAGATCACCACGCCGCCCGAGCTTGGCGGCGGTGCCGAGACCACGTGGTAGCCGCGGTAGTCGCACTCGATGGGCGCCAGTTCGCGGGTCTTGTACTTGTCCAAGTCGGACTGGGTGATGATGCCCTTGCCGGCCTGGCTGGAATCCACCAGGGCCTTGGCGACCCAACCCTTATAGAAACCGTCGCTGCCCTTGGCGGAGATTTCCTTGAGGGTCCTGGCCAGGTCTTTCTGCACCAGCTTCTGGCCGACCTGCAGCGGCTGGCCGTTGTGCAGGAAGATCCCGCGCATATCCTTGTCTTTTTCGAACTCACCGGTGGCGGTGTGCAGCAGGTCGATATCGCCCTGCTCCAGGGCAAAGCCGTTTTCCGCCAGCTTGATCGCCGGGGCAATCACCTGGGCGCGCTTGAGGGTGCCGTACTTGCTCAGGGCCAGCTCCATGCCGGACACGGTGCCGGGCACGCCGACCGCCAGGTGCCCCTTGGCACTCAGGCCTTCGACCACATTGCCGGCCTTGTCCAGGTACATATCGGCGGTGGCCGCCAACGGGGCCTTTTCGCGGAAGTCGAGGAAGGTCTTGCGCCCATCCGCCAGTTGCACGGTCATGAACCCGCCGCCGCCCAGGTTACCCGCCGCCGGGTACACCACCGCCAGCGCGTAGCCGACCGCCACGGCGGCATCCACCGCGTTACCGCCGGCCTTGAGTACATCCACGCCGACATGCGTGGCCAAATGCTGGGCGGTCACCACCATGCCATTTTCACCGGCCACCGGGGCCTGGGACGCGGCGTGCACGCCGCTGACCGTCAACACCAGGGCGGTGGCAATCAGTGTGCGGCTGAAGGGTTGGTATTTCATCCATGGCTACTCTAGTTATTGAGATGCACCAAAATAGCCCGTCCCGAATTTAATCCCCAGCGCAATGGCGTTTTTATTACAGAACCTGTCGGTCACAGAACGGCACGTGCAAAGCCGCGTTGCAGATCCTCGATCAACGCCGCCACATCTTCCAGACCGATATGCAGGCGCACCACCGGGTTCAGCCCACGGTCGGCCGCACTCTCGCGGTCGCCGGTGTCGGCCACGGTGACCAGGCTTTCATAGCCGCCCCACGAGGCGCCCAGGCCGAACAGCTGCAAGCCGTCGATAAACCGCTCGACGTAGGCGGCCTCGGCATTCACCAGTTCAAACGACACCAAGCCATTGCTGCCGGTGAAGTCCCGGCGCCACAACCCATGCCCCGGATGCCCGGGCAAGGCCGGGTGGAACACGCGCTTGACCTGGGGTTGCCCCTGCAACCACAGGGCGATGTCCACGGCCTGGCGTTCGTGCACATCCAGGCGCGAGGCCAGGGTGCGGGCGCCGCGCAGGATCAGGTAGGCGTCGTCGGCACTCACCGCGTTGCCGAAGGTGTCGCTCATCCTGCCCAGCGCCGGCCAGGCCGCTGGTGTGGTGCACACACTGCCCATCATCACGTCGCTGTGGCCGCCGAGGTATTTGGTCAGGGCCATGATCGAAATATCCGCGCCCAACGCCAGTGGCCGGTACAGGTAGCCCGAGCCCCAGGTGTTGTCGACGGCGAGCAGGATGTCGCGAGGCTTGCACAATGCGGCAATCGCCGGCAGATCGCACAGCTCATACAACAGTGAGCCCGGCACTTCGGCGTAGACCAGCCGGGTATTGGCTTGCAGTTGCGCTTCCAGCCCCTTGCCATCGGGTGCGAAGTAGCCGACCTCGATGCCGAACGGCTGGAGGAATTCCCGTGCCAGCTTGCGCACCGGGGAATACACCGCGTCGGTGATCAGCACATGATCGCCGGGGCGCAGGTAGGCCAGGAACACCTGGGCCGCCGCCGCCAGGCCCGTACCGTAGAGCCGTGTGCGAAAGCCGCCCTCCAGCTCGGTGACCAGGTCTTCCAGCGCATGGGAGGTCGGGTTGCCACGCGCGCCGTAGCTGAGCACCCGTTCGCTGTCGCGGCGGGCACGGGCGTCGCGCATCTGCGCCAGGTTGTCGAACAGCACGGTGCTCAGGCGCGTGACGGGTACGTTGACGGCGCGGCCGCCGTGGCCTTTTTCGGTACGCGCGGCATGGATCAAGCGCGTGCGCACCCGCGACACAGGTACCAGCGGCTTGAGACTGGCGATTTCCGCTTTGCTCATTTGTGCGAGCAGGCCGATTTCCCAGGCCAGGTACTGGCGCGCGGCGTCCTTGTTGCCGCTGTGACGGTCGTGGGTGAAAAACAGGAAGTCGATGCACTCGGCGTCCGGCGGCGTCTGCGGATCCTGGTTGACCGGCAGGCCGGCCGAGACCCAGGCAGCGAAGCCACCGTCGAGCAACCTGGCCGACAGGCCTTCGGCAGCAAAGGCCGCCAATGCCGGGTCATCCGCCACCAACACCAAGGGACGATGATCGGTCTTGAGCCGCGCACGAATCGACCAGCGGGACCCGGCAATATGGCCCTTGCGGTAGGCCATGCTCGGGCGCAGGTCGATCAGGTTCACATCGCTCAATTCCAGCGCCAGGGCCTGGGCGCTGATCAGCGGCAACGGCTCGTACGCCACCGTCGGCAACACCGGCAGCGCCAGGCCGCTGTCGATACCACCGCTGAGCACATAGGCTTCGTGCCCGAGTTGACGCAGCCAACTGGCGACAATCGGCGCACGCACACCATCGCTGTCCACCAGCACGATGCGTGCCTGGCGCACGCCGATATACAAGTCGGTGGACTGGATCAACTGCCCGCCCGGTGTATGTTGCGCGCCTGGCAACGAGCCAAGGGCAAACTCTTCAGCGGTGCGCACATCACACAGGAACAGGCTGCGTTGCGCGTCCTCGGCCCATTGTCGAACCTGATCCGCCGATACCGTCACCACCCCTGACCGCTCTGCCAATTGCCGCGCAGCCAGGCGCTGCCGAGCCAGGTCAGTGCTGACCTGATCGGCATAGCGCCGAGTACTGCCATGTTCCAGCTGGAAATCTTCCAGGTACCAGCCCTGGGTCCCGTTTTCCAAGGCATAGACAGGGTTTTTCAGGCCCAGGTTGATCAGGGTCTGGGCGCCGATAATGCTGCGGGTGCGTCCTGCACAGTTGATAACGACGGGCGTGCTTTCATCCGGCACCAGGTCCTGTACGCGGTAGCCCAGCTCACCGTTGGGGCAGCAGATGGAACCGGGGATGGTCATCTTGCGGTACTCCTCGAACGGTCGTCCGTCCAGCACCACCAGCGGCTCGCCGCGCGCCTGCCAATCCGCCAGCTGCCGCGCAGTGACATGGGGCGTGTGACTGGCCTCTTCCACTAACTCACCAAAGGCCTTGGACGGTACGTGCACACCGGCAAACAGCTGCAACCCCGCCGCCTGCCAACCCTCGGCACCGCCCTCCAGCACATGCACGCGGCGGTAGCCCAGCGCCTGCAAACGCGCGGCAACCAGCGCCGCCACCTCGCCGCCATCCTGGTCATAGATCACCAGCCGCACCTGCGGGTTGGGCGCCAGGCGGCGTACTTCCAGCTCCAGGCGGCTATAGGGCAGGTTCACCCCATGGAACAGGTGGGCTTCGCCGTATTGCCCGTGCTCGCGCACGTCGAACACGGCGATTTCCTGCCCATCGAACAGCCATTGCTGCAGTTGAAGTGGGGTGATGGTCTGGCTCATGGAAGTCCCAACAATTAAGAGAAAAGTGACTGCAACACCAACTGTGGGGGGGCTTGCCCCCGATGAGGGCGTGTCAGTTAATCCATCCGGTGACTGGCACTCTGCCATCGGGGGCAAGCCCCCTCCCACATTTGATCCGGTTGACACCCCGCGATCAGTAAGCGCGAATAGACGGCGCCATCTGCGAGGCGTTGTAGTTGAGGATGCGGCCGTCCGCGTCCACGCCGTAGCGGCCATTGAGGGATTCCAACGGCAAGCCATACAGGTGGAAATGCAACGTTGCCTGCTCACCTTCAACCTTGATGCCATGCAGGTCTTCACCGAGGAACGAGATCGACGTGCCTGGCTGCACGATCACTTCTTTCTCCAGGCTGAGGGTGGTGAAGCCCGGTTCGCGGCCTTCGTCATTGCGCGCATAGACGTAGTTGATCTCCTGGCCTTCCACCGCGCTGATGATCGCCCAGGTCTCATGGTTGTGCGGGAGCGTGCTTTTGCCCGGCAACAACGAGTTGAGGTACAGGGTCGGCGTATCGCCGTCGTCGTTGAGGCGATAGCGGAATGCGCTGCTGCCCTGCCCTGGCACAGGTGCGGGGAATGCCTCGAAGTTGAACAGGTCGCGGCGCTCGGCCAATTGCTCCAGCAGGCCGACGATTTCCACCAGGGCCGCACGGTCTACGCCGCGCTGGTTGATGACGCGGATCTGCTGCAAAAACGCCTCGATCACGGCGGCACGGTTTGCGTTGCTCATCACGGTTTTCCTCTTATCAGACTGACAGGCTGTAACGGCTCAAATGGGTCAACAGGTACGGGTCATGGTGGATGGGGCCACGGCGCCCCGAATCGCCCAAGGCATGGCGCAGGAACGTCTGGGTGCGTTCGTTGCCAGGGTTCTGGAAGATCTGCGCGGCGCTGCCATGCTCGACAATCACGCCGTTTTCGGTGAAGTACACGACGTCGCTGATCTCTTCGGCGAAGCGCATTTCGTGGGTGACCAGCACGCAGGTCATGCCCTCTTCGGTCAACTCGCGGATCACCGTCAGCACTTCGCCGACGGTTTCCGGGTCGAGCGCCGAGGTCACTTCGTCAAACAGGATCAGCTCCGGGCGCATCGCCAGGGCGCGGGCAATCGCCACGCGCTGCTGCTGGCCGCCGGACAACTGGCCCGGGTACGCATCGGCCTTGTGCTCCATGCGCACCTTGGCCAGCAGCGCCCGCGCGTCTTTTTCCGCATCGGCACGGCTGCGACCGAGCACCTTGCGCGGGGCGATCACCAGGTTTTCCAGCACCGACAAGTGCGGGAACAGGTTGTATTGCTGGAACACAAAGCCGACGCGCTTGCGCAACTCGATGCGCTGGGCTTCCTGGACCAGGCTGTCGACCTGGGTCTGGTCCACGCGAATGCTGCCGCGCTGGGGCTGCAACAGCCCGGTGATGCAGCGCAGGATCGTGGACTTGCCCGAGCCCGACGGGCCGATGATCGACACGGCCTGGCCGCGCAGCACGTCGAGGTCGATGCCCTTGAGCACCGGGTTGGCGCCGAACGACAAGTGCACATCCCGCAGGCTCACCAGGGGTTCAGTAGAAGGCATAACGGCGCTCCAGGTGTTGGGTCAGGCGGGAAATCGGGTAGCAGTACGCAAAGAACAGCACCAGCAGGCTCAGGTAGATCACCACGGTAAAGCCGGTCATGTTCACGGTGTTGCTGGCGATCTGCGCGGTGTCGATCACATCATGCACGCCCACCAGCGAGGCCAGCGCGGTGCCCATGGTGACCACCGCGTAGAGGTTCATCCACGGCGGCAACATGCGCTTGAAGCACTGCGGCAGGATGATCGAGCGAAACAGCTGGCCACGGGTGAACGCCAGGGACCGCGCGGCTTCCCATTGGGTGCTGGGGATCGAACCGATGGCGCCACGGAAGATTTCCGCGACATTGGCGCTGGCCGGCAAGGCCAGGCCGATAGTGACCTTGACCCAGTCGGGGAACGACACGTAGCCGCTGCCGATCCGGATCTCGAACGGGAACACATAGGTGGTGAAGTAGATCAGCACCAGCCATGGCGCATTACGAAACACCTGCACCCACAGCCGCGCCACAAAGCCCAGGGGCGACAATGCCAATGCACCGATCAACAGGCCCAGCACCGAACCAATGCCGATCGCCAGCAGGCTGATCAGAATGTTCTGGCCAAAGCCTGCGACCAGCGCCGGCGACCATTGCCACAACGCCGACAGCACGGGAAATGAATCAATGGCCATAGCCGGGCATCCTCAGGCGCGCTTCAAGCCAGCGCCCCACACAATTGACGATAAAACTCAGCAGGCCGAAAAAGCTCAGGATCAGGAGCATCAGCTCCAGCACGTTGTCACTCTGGGTCCAGATCATGATCGCCGCGTAGGTGATGTCGCCCACCGCAATCGCGGAGGCCACGGCGGTCATCTTCACTAGGTCGATCAGGTTATTGATCAGCGACGGCAAGGCGAAGCGTAGCGCCAGGGGCAACTGCACATTCCACAGCAACTGGCGGCGACTGAAGGCCAGGGAGCTGGCGGCCTCCAGCGTGACGGCCGGCACCGCTTCGATGCCGGCGCGCAGGGCCTCGGCATGGAACGCGCCCTTGTGCAGGGAAATCACGATCACCACCCAGGCAAACGGCGTCAGCGGATTGGCCGCGCCGACCGCCTGGGTCAGCAGCATGTTCAACACCAGGAACGCGCAATAGAGCTGCACCAGCGTCGGCGTGTTGCGCGTGACTTCCACGAACACCCGCGCCGGCTTGGCCAGCCACGGGTTGCCTGAGGTCAGCATCGCAGCCAGCGTGATCCCCGCCAGCAAGCTGCCGAGGATGGTGAACAGGCACAGCAGGCCGGTGGTCAGCGCGCCCTGGACCAGGCTGCCGCGCTGATAGGCGTCGAGCAGGAAGGTGTAGTTCAGGCCGATACGCGCGGCCCAATCGACGAAAAGCTCCATCATTGCAATTTTCCGCAGGCTGTCACGATACGCCGCCCGGCTTCGGCAACGCTGTCGGTCGCGGTGGCGATGGACAGGCGGAACCACGGCGACAGGCCATAGGCACTGCCCGCCACGCCGGCCACGCCTTCCTCCAGCAACCAGGCCACCACATCGGCGTCATTGTCGATACGCTGGCCGTCCGGACGAGAACGCCCCACCAGCCCGGCGCAACGCACGAAGACGAAGAAGCCGCCTTGGGGCTCGAGTACGTCCAGTCCATCGATGTTTTTCAGCGCCTCGACCAGCATGTCGCGGCGCAATTGATAGGCTGCGACCTGCTCCGCGAGGAAGTCCAACCCGCCGGTATACGCCGCCAACGCTGCCGCCTGCCCCACCGATGAGGCGCCGGAAGTGGATTGGGATTGCACCACCGCCATGGCGTCGGTGAGGGTTTTCGGCCCCGCCCCAAAGCCGATGCGCCAGCCGGTCATGGCGTAGGTCTTGGACACGCCGCCCACCAGCAGGCAGCGCGCCTGCAAATCCGGCGCGACATTCAACAGGCTCTGCGCCGGGCGACCATCGAAGCGGATGTGTTCATACAGCTCGTCCAGCAGGATCAATACGTGGGAATGACGCCGCAGCACCTCGGCCAGCGCCTGCAGCTCGGCTTCGCTGTACACCGCGCCACTGGGGTTGCCGGGGCCATTGAGGATCAGCCAGCGTGTGCGTGCGCCGATGTGCTGCTCCAATTGCGCCGGCAGCAGCTTGCAGCCCTGCTCCAGGCCGCATTCGATAAACACCGGTTCGCCGCCATTGAAACGCACGCTGTCCGGGAAAGACGGCCAGTACGGCGTCGGCACCAGCACTTCATCACCGTCATCCAGGGTAGCGGCGAAGGCATTGAAGATGATCTGCTTGGCGCCATTGGCAATCACGATGGACGCCAGCGGGTAGTCGAGTTGGTTTTCTTCGGCCAGCTTGCGCTGCACCGCGACGCGCAAGGCTTTAACGCCCGGCGTCGGTGTGTATTTGGTCGCACCGGCAGCGATGGCTGCGCAGGCGGCCTGCTTGATGTGCTCGGGCGTGTCGAAATCCGGCTCGCCGGTGGTGAGGTCGAGGATGTCGCGACCGGCATCGCGCAATTCAGTCGCGCGGGATTTGGCCGCGGCGTTGGCGGACAGCGACACTCGCTGCACGCGCCGGGACAGGCGTACGGTCATGGCTGAACCTCGAGGACTTTGCCGGGGTTGAGCAGGTTGTGCGGATCCAGCGCCTGCTTGATGCGGCGCATCAGGTCCAGCTCCACCGGGCTTTTATAGCGGCCGAGCAGGCCGACCTTGCGCTGGCCGATGCCATGCTCGGCGCTGATCGAACCGCCGTGGGCGTTGGCGCTGTCATGCACCAGCGCGCTCAATTGCGCGTAATGGGCCATATGCGCCTCCACCGTCGAATCCAGCGGATGGGCCACGTTGTAATGCAGGTTGCCGTCGCCCAGATGGCCAAAGGTGAAGTTGCGCACGCCGGGGAAATGTTCCTGGAGCACTGCATCGGTGTGGGCAACGAAGGCCACCACCTGAGAAATCGGCACCGAGATGTCGTGCTTCATGTTGCCCCCGGCACGTTTCTGCGCCTCACTCATGTTCTCGCGCAGCAGCCACAAGGCGTCGCTTTGCGCCAGGCTTTCGGCGATCAGGGCGTCGGCGATCAATTCGTGCTCGAAGGCTTCGCCAAGCACGTGTTCAAAAGCCTCGCGGGCATGGCTTTCGCCATGGTTATCCGAGAGTTCGATCAAGGCAAACCAGGGTTGGCGCGCGCTGCTGAACGGCTGGGAGCCTTCAGGGAACTGGTCGCGCAGCAAGGCCAGGCAATCGGCGCTGAGTAATTCGAAAGCGGTGAGATTGGCGCCAAAACCGGCACGGGCGTGGGACAGGAACGCCACCGCCTGGGCCAGCTCGTCAAAGGCCAACAATGCGGTGGCCTGGGCCTTGGGCAGCGGGAACAGCTTCAAGGTGGCGGCAGTAATAATGCCAAGGGTGCCTTCGCTGCCGATGTACAGGTCGCGCAGGTCGTAGCCGGTATTGTCCTTGCGCAAACCGCGCAGGCCATCCCATATCTCGCCTTCGGCGGTGACGACCTCCAGGCCCAGGGTCAGCTCACGGGTGTTGCCATAGCGCAGCACGGCGGTGCCGCCGGCATTGGTACCGAGATTGCCGCCGAGGGTGCAACTGCCTTCGGCGCCCAGGCTCAACGGAAACAGACGGCCGGCCTCGCGGGCCAGGTCCTGGATGTTTTGCAGGATGCAGCCGGCTTCTACCGTGAGGGTGTCATTGTCGGTATCGACATTGCGCACACGGTTCATGCGGTCGAGCAACAGCAACACCGAGCGCCCGCTGGCATCCGGCGTCGCGCCGGCCATCAGGCCAGTGTTGCCGCCCTGCACCACGATGGGCGCTTTCAACGCCACACAGGCGCGCACCACCGCGGCAACTTCTTCGGTATTCCCTGGGTGCACCGCCGCTACCACCCGCCCGCTATAACGGCCCTGTTTATCGGTGAGGCGGTGCGCCGCCTCATCACTGGTTTGTACATGGGCCGCGCCGAGCAGTTGTTGCAAGGTGGCGAACAGCGCATCACTCATGGCTGAACTGCTCATGCAGGTCGCGCAAGGCCTGGGACGGTGCCATGCCGGTGCGCTCGCCGAGGGCGATCAGGAAGCCGCTTTTATGCCAGCTCTTCACGATGGCATCGAGTCTGGCCTGGGTGTCGTGCTCGCCCTTGCGAATCCAGATCACCGATTTCGACGGGATCAAATCGCCAGGCAACGGGATTTCATAACCGGCCCACTCGGCATCGCTGAGCAGCGCATGCATGGTCGGGCTGACATGTACGGCGGCCACGCAACCATTGCCACGCAGCGAGAGCAGCGATTCGGATTGGCTGCGGAACGCCTTGATCTGTGCGCCGTAGGTCTCCTGCAAAGGCTTGATGAAGTTACTGCCCTGGGACACGCACACCGGCTGGCCCTTGAGGTCGGCCCACTGCTGGATGCCGGCGCCTTTGCGAATCAACGCAGCGCCGCCGACTTCTTCATAGGGCGTAGGCACGTAGTCGAGGATTTCGGCGCGCTCTTCGGTGAACTGCATATTGGCGATCAGGATGTCGACCTTGCCCTGTTGCAGGAACTGCACGCGGTTGGGCGCCAGCACCGAGACAGTCTGGGTCTCGACACCCAGCGCCTGGCCGATGCCTTTGGCCAGCTCGACGTTGTAGCCCAGGTGTTCGCCGGTCTTGGGATCAATGGTGCCGAACGGCGGACCGCTGAGGATCACGCCGACGCTGACGACGTGGCGTTGCTGGATCTTGTCGAGGGTGGCGTCGGCATGGGCGAGGCCCGCGCACAGGGCCAGGCCGAGTGCAGTGAAGGTTTTCAGGTTCATGCTCAGGCGCCCTTGAACTGTTTCTGCAATTCCACCAGGGCCGGTGATGCCGGACTGATGCGGTTGCGGGTCTGGGCGTCGATCAGCCAGCCGCTGCGGTGCAGTTCCTTGACGATCGGGTCGAGCCTGGCCTGGGTGTCATTCTCGCCACGACGGGTCCAGATCACCGACGGTGCCGGGTTGAGCTCCGGACCAAGGACGCGGTAGTCCTTCCATTCGGCACTGTCGTTGATCAACGGGTTGATCAGGGTAGAGTCGTGTACCGCCGCGACGCAGTTGTTGCCCCGCAGGGCCAGCAGCGATTCGGACGAGCTCTTGAACGCCTTGAGTTGCGCGCCGAACCCGGTCAGCGGCTTGACGTAGCTGCTGCCCTGGGAGGTGCACACGGGTTGGTCCTTGAGGTCTTCCCAGCGGGTGATCTGGCTGTCTTTGAGCACCGCAGCCGCACCGCCGACGCGGTAGAACGGCGTCGGCACGAAGCCGAGGATTTCACCGCGTTCGGCGGTCCATTCCATATTGGCGATGAGCAGGTCGACCTTGCCCTGTTGCAGGAACTGCACGCGGTTGGCCGGCAATACCGGCACCAGTTGCACTTCGGCCTTGAGTTGACGGCCCAGCTCATTGGCCAGGTCGACGTTCAAGCCCTTGGGCTGTTGCGTGGCCGGATCGATGCTGCCAAACGGCCCGCCGGACAACAACACGCCCACCACCAGCACATGGCGCTGCTCGATCTTGTCCAGGGTCGCATCGGCCTGCGCCGCCACACTGCCGCCCAGGGCGATCATCGACCCCAGGGCCACCGGCAACCATTTCTTCAACATCATTGGACTTCCCCCTGGCGAATGATCGGCGTACCCCGACCTGATGGAGGGGCATGCTAGGGAGAGTGCGCGGGCAACGGAAATGCAAATATCTCATATCGTTATAACTTGCCGTGTCTACCCCGCCTTCGTTTTTGGCATAACCCTTTATTTATTGACCCACGCAAAAATAATCTTCAGAAAAGCATAAATATCTGTAATGTTTAACTTCACGTCCTTGATATAAAACCGCCCCTGGAAATGGCCATGTCGACCCTCGATCTTGAACTCCTGCGCACCTTTATCGCCGTGGTCGACCACCACAGTTTCGCCGAAGCCGGCACGCACCTGGCGCGCACCCAGTCGTCCGTGACCCAGCATATGCAGCGCCTGGAGCAGCAAGTGGGGGTCAGCCTGTTCGAGAAGCGCGGCCGGCAAAAACAACTGACCGAGCCCGGCCTGCAACTGCTGCGTCATGCGCGGCAGATGCTGGCGCTGAATGACGATGCCTTGAATTCCCTGCGCGAGAGCAGCCTGAGCGGTGTGCTGCGCATCGGCTCGCCCCACGATATTGCCGACACCATCCTGCCGCCGATCCTCAGCCATATCGCCCGCTCGGCGCCGCGCCTGCGCCTGGAGATCGACGTGGGCCGCAGTCCGTTCCTGATGGACGACCTGCACCGGGGCAAGGTGGACATGGTGATCTCCACCCGCGCCGACCCGAACCTGGAAGGCTTTGCGCTGCGTACGTCGCCGGTGTGGTGGATCTGTTCGGCGCAGTACATCCACCAGCCGAGCGAGCCGCTGCCGCTGATCCTGGTGGATGAGCCGAGCATCTACCGGCGCTACGCGCTGGAGGCGCTGGAACGGGCGAACATTCCCTGGCGCCAGGCGTACCTGGCGTCGAACCTGATCGGGATTAAAGCGGCCACTCGCGCGGGCCTGGGGGTGACGCCGCGCAGCATGGAAATGCTCGGCCCGGACATGCGCGTGCTGGGCGAAACGGATGGGTTGCCGAGGTTGCCGGAGGTCACGTATTACCTGTGGATTCGGCCGAATACGGCGAACCCGATTGCGCGCAAGGCGTATGACTTGATTCGGGGCAGCCAGGGCCTGTAAAGACGGGGCTGGCATCTGGATTTTATCCCGTTAGAATCATCGCCATTCCCGCCTGCCCTCCCTGACACGAGCCCCTTCATGAGCTTTGATTTCGACACGATCCACCCCCGCCTCGGCACCGGCAGCACCAAGTGGAACCGCTACCCGGCCGATGTGTTGCCGATGTGGATCGCCGACATGGACATCGCCGCGCCGCCCGCCGTGCTGCAGGCCCTGCACGCGCGCCTCGACCAGCAGATTCTCGGCTACAGCGTGGCCGGCCCGGATGTACGCGAGGCCATCGTGGCCGACCTGTGGGCCAAGTACGCCTGGCGCGTGCAGCCCGACGACCTGCTGTTCCTGCCCGGCGTCGAGCCTGGCTTCAATATGGCGCTGCACGCCTTCGTCCAACCGGGCCAGCCGGTGGTGCTGCAAACCCCCAACTACCGGCCGATTCGCCTGGCGCCCGGCCACTGGAACCTGCCGCGCATCGAAGTACCGTTCGAATTGAACAACGCTGAATACGTCACCCCCATGCCCGCCCTGCGCGAGGCCCTGAGCGGCGCCGGCGCACTGCTGCTGAGCAACCCGCACAACCCGATCGGCAAGGTCTTCCCCCGCGAAGAACTGCTGGCCCTGGCCACTGCCTGCCTGGAAAACGGCGCGCTGATCATCAGCGACGAAATCCACGCCGAACTGTGCTTCGACGGCCGCCGCCACATCCCCACCGCCAGCCTTAGCCCTGAGATTGCCCAGCGCACCATCACGCTGATGTCGGCGAGCAAGGCCTACAACGTGGCCGGCCTGAAGACCTGCTTTGCGGTGATCCAGAACGCCGAGATCCGCGAGCGCTTCAACCAGGCCCGCTGCGGCATGGTCGACAGCGTCAGCCCCCTGGGGCTGGAAGCCACCCGCGCTGCCTACAGCCAGTGCGGTGAATGGCTCGACGCGCTGAAGCACTACCTGCAAGCCAACCGCGATTACCTTCTCGACGCCGTGCAAACCCGTTTGCCCGGCGTGGTGATGCATGCGCCGCAAGGCACCTTCCTCGCCTGGCTTGACTGCAGCGCCCTGGGCCTGGACGACCCACAGCAGTTCTTCCTCGAACAGGCCAAGGTCGGGCTGAGTGCGGGGATCGAATTCGGTGACGACAGCCAGCAGTTCGTGCGCCTGAACTTCGGCTGCCCACGGGCTTTGCTGGAAGAGGGTCTGCAACGTATGGAGCGTGCGCTGCAGCAACGCTGAGGCAGGCTTTATGGATGTGGGAGCAGCGCTCCCACATCCGGTGGGCTTCACAGCTTGGCGATGGACACTTCGGTGGACTTCACGAAGGCAATCACTTCGCTGCCCACCTTCAATTCCAGGTCACGCACCGAGCGGGTGGTGATCACCGAGGTGACGATGCCGGACGCGGTTTGCACGTCGATTTCGGACACCACCTCCCCCAGCAGGATTTCCTTGATCACACCCTTGAACTGGTTGCGCACGTTGATCGCTTTAATGGTCATGTCGGCTTTCCTTTTGGCTGTTGGGTCAATCCGCACGAATGCGCAGGCCCTCAAAGTGCGCCATCACGCAGAACATTAAAAGGAATATATAACTCTTTATTTATTCCATAAAAATATATGTGCACTGTTGCCCCACCAACAGCCGATCAACAATTTGCTACCCCCGTAGCAGCTGCGGATTTGGATAAGGCGATATTTACGGTTAAGACGATCTCTACGCGGGGTAGCGGTAACCTTGGCATAGAGACTGCATATTCCTGTAAAGCATGATGAGACATTAAAAATCATCTTTCTGAATATAAGAAAAGCCTTCTCTCAACGCCTTGTCCGGAGCTGTTCCATGAAACCCTTCACCCAGCGTCTACTCGGCGCCTGCGCCCTCATCCTGAGCCTGCAGGCACATGCCTATGCCGCCGAAACCGATCCCGCCGAAGTCAACCTCGACTACGCCTACTACTCGCCGGTCAGCCTGGTGCTCAAGCACTTCGGCTGGCTGGAACAGGCCCTGCCCCACAGCAAGGTCGGCTGGGTACTCAGCCAGGGCAGCAACCGCTCCCTGGAATACCTCAACAGCGGCGGCGTGGATTTCGCTTCGTCCGCAAGCTTGTCCGCCGTGTTGAGCCGCGCCAATGGCAGCCCGATCAAATCGGTGTACGTCTACAGCCGCGCCGAGTGGACCGCCCTGGTGGTGCGCAAGGACTCGCCGCTCAACAGCGTCAGCGACCTGAAGGGCAAGAAAATCGCCGCGACCAAAGGCACCGACCCGTACCTGTTCACCCTGCGCAGCCTGCAACAGGCCGGGCTGAAAAAAGACGACGTGGAACTGGTGCACCTGCAACACCCGGACGGCCGCACCGCCCTGGAAAAAGGTGACGTGGACGCCTGGGCCGGCCTCGACCCGCACATGGCCGCGAGTGAAATCCAGGCCGGTTCGCGCCTGCTGTACCGCAACAAGGATTTCAACAGCTATGGCGTGGTGAGCGTCACCGAGCAGTTCGCCAAGGCGCACCCACAGACCATCACCAAGGTGCTCGGGGCGTATGAAAAAGCCCGGGATTGGGCGGTGAAGCACCCCGATGAATTCGCCAGGTTGCTGGCGGATGAATCCGGCCTGCCGCTGGAAGTGGCCAAGCTGCAATTGTCGCGCACCGATCTGAGCACGCCGTTGTTGAGCGCCAAGGATGTGCAGTCGTCGAAGGCGGCGGCGCCGATCCTGGTGTCCGAGGAATTGGTGCGTCGCGGGGTGAATGTGGACCAGGTGATCGATCAACTGATCGACCCTTCGTTCGGCCAAACCCTGTCGAAGCAATAAGGGGCGCGCGATGACCAGCAAAAGCCAGGCATTGCCCCTTCCGGTCCCCGCGGTCAGCCAGCGCAGCGCCTGGCCACGACGCTTCAAAGGCCTGGTCCTGCCAGTGCTGATCCTGTTGATCCTGGAAGTGGTCGTGCGGGTGGGCTGGCTGCCGTCCTACCAGATGCCGGCCCCCAGCGAGATCGCCGTGACCCTCACCGACCTGGCCGAGGGCGCCTTGTGGAAACACATCAGCGCCAGCCTCGCCCGCGTGCTGCTGGGCTTTGCCATCGGCGCCAGCCTGGCCCTGGTGTTTGCCGCCTGGGTCGGTTTGAGCCGTGAAGCCGAAGCCTACCTGGAGCCGACCTTCGCCGGCCTGCGTTCGATCCCGAGCCTGGCCTGGGTGCCCTTGCTGCTGCTTTGGCTGGGCATCGATGAAACCTCGAAGATTGTGCTGATCGCCATTGGCGCGTTTTTCCCGGTGTACCTCAATGGCGTCGCGGCGATTCGCGATATTGATCGCAAGCTGGTGGAAGTCGGGCAAATGTACGGTTTCAGTCGCCGCCGCCTGGTGCGCCGGATCCTGCTGCCCGCGGCCCTGCCCGGCCTGTTCACCGGGCTGCGCAGTGGCTTGAGCCTGGCGTGGATGTTCCTCGTGGCGGCCGAACTGATCGCGGCGACCAAGGGTTTGGGTTACCTGCTCAGCGATGGGCGGGAAACCTCACGGCCCGACATTGTGCTGGCCGCCATCATCGTATTGGCGCTACTGGGCAAGGTCAGCGACGGCCTGCTCGCGGCGCTGGAGAAACGCTGCCTGGCCTGGCGCGACACCTTCACCGGCCAAGGAGCGGAACAATGAGTACGCAGCCGTTATTGGACATTCGGGTGGAGCGTAAAAGCTTTGCCAGCACCACCGTGTTGAAAGACGTACGCCTGGCCTTGCAGCCGCGCGAAGCGGTCAGCCTTCTGGGCCCCAGTGGCTGTGGCAAAAGTACCCTGCTGCGGATCGTCGCCGGGTTGGAAAAGGACTTCCAGGGCGAACTGCGCAGCCCTGACGGCGACGTGGCGTTCGTGTTCCAGGAACCGCGCCTGATGCCCTGGCTCACGGTGGAGCAGAACATTGGTTTCAGCGATGACAACCGCTACGACAGGGCCTGGGTCACACAATTGATCGAGGAAGTCGGCCTCAAGGGCTTCGCCCAGGCGCTGCCCAAGGCGTTGTCCGGCGGCATGGCACAGCGGGTGGCGATCGCACGCGGCCTGTATTCACGTCCGCAGGTGTTGCTGCTCGACGAACCGTTCAGTGCGGTGGATGCCTTCACCCGCATGAAGCTCCAGGACTTGCTGCTGCAACTGGCCGCGCACCACGCCATCGCCCTGTTGCTGGTGACCCATGATGTGGACGAAGCGCTGTACCTGAGTGACCGGGTGCTGGTGATGGACAACCGGCCCAGCAGCATCCGCCAGGAGCTGACGATCGACCTGCCGCACCCGAGGGATCGGCGTGATCCGTTGCTGGCCCGGCTCAAGGCGCGGGCCTTGACCGAGTTGCAGCGTGCCCACGTGATCTGAGGACTACTCGTAACCTGTGGCAAGCCCGCTCGCCACAATAAGCTTGCGCAAGCTCACCCGATAACGCATTCGAGATTGCACCTCCACGCCCCACGTGATCTGAGGACTACTCGTAACCTGTGGTGAGCGGGCTTGCCCCGCGCTGGGCTGCGAAGCAGACCCAAAACCAGGCGCTGCGGTTTACCTGACAGAACACAGGGAGCCTGATTGGGGCTGCTGCGCAGCCCAGCGCGGGGCAAGCCCGCTCACCACAGCAAGCCCGCTCAGCACAATAAGCTTGTTCACCGCAACAAGCAGGCTGGCCACAAAACCGCATTACGCCGCCTTGCGCAGGCTCACCCAATAACGCATTCGAGCTTGCACCTCCAGCCCCAGGGTCGAGGCCAGCAGGTTGAGGATGCGGTCGGTGTCATCCAGGCGAAAACTGCCGGTCACCCGCAGCGTTTCCAGGCTGGGATCCCAGCGCAATACGCCCGGACGATAGCGTTCCAGCTCGCGCAGAAAATCCCCCAGCAACTGGTTCTGTGCGGTCAACACGCCGTCGCGCCAGCCTAATTGCAGCACATCGAAGGGCACCGAGGCGCCAAGCCCGGCGGCTTTCAACGGCGCTTGCTGGCCCCCCTGCAATGTCGCCAGGTTTGCGCGCAAATCACGCACCTGCACCGTGCCCTTGAGCACCGACACCAGGCAGCCGGAAGGCAGTTGACGCACGCACACCTCGGCCTGGCTGACGAGCAATTGGCCGTAGCGGGTTTGCACCGTCATCGCCGCCGTACCCGGAACGTTCAGCGCCAGCTCACCGTCGACCAGGGTGATGCGCCGTTGTGCCAGGTCCACGTCTACGGCTGTAGCGGTATTGAGTTGCAGGCTGCCCCCCTCGGCCAACGGCAGGCGTTTGCGTTCGCCGGTAGCGGTGTGCAAATCGGCACGCCAGGCGTCGATGGGCAACTGGCGGCTGATCAGCCAGGCCGCCGGCACCAGCGCCGCCACCCCCAGGGCGCGCTTGAGCACGGCACGTCGCCCCGGTTGCGGGCGGTCGAGGCTGGCCATGGCGAGCGCCTGGGGCAAATCGCTGAAACGCTGGCGCAGGGTTTGGGCTCTTTGCCAGGTCTGTTCATGCTGGGGATGGCTGTCGCGCCAGTGCTGCAAGGCGACGTGATCGCGCTCGGTGGCCGCGCCGGATTCGAGCAGCGCCAGCCACTGGGCGGCGGCGCGCGCGACGTCGCGGCTCACAGCTCCACCAGCAGGCAATGCTCGTAGGCCTGGGCCATGTAGCGCTTCACCGTACGTTCGGACACGTCAAGGCGCTCGGCAATCTCGCGGTAACCCAGGCCTTCCAGCTGGCTCCATAGAAACGCACGGCGCACCAGCACGGGCAAGCCGTCGAGCAATTCATCCAGGGCTTGCAGGGTTTCCAGCACCAGCCAGCGCTGTTCGGGCGACGGCACACAGGTGTCGGGCAAGCTGGCCAGGGCATTCAGATACGCCTGTTCGAGGCTGCGGCGCTGATGGAAATTCACCAGCAGGCGCTTGCCCACCGTCACCAGGTACGCCCGGGGTTCCTGCATCTGCGCAATCGGCTGCGCACTGGCAAGCACCCGCAGGAACGTATCCTGGCTCAGGTCGGCCGCATCCCAGGCATTGCCCAGGCGCCGCCGCAGCCAGCTTTCCAGCCAACTGCGATGGTCACGGTACAAGCTCGATAGCGTCAGTTCAGGAGCGTGCGTGGGGACAACAGCATCATTCATGGCAACAACCTGCACGGCGCGATTGAGTCTCAAATGAGATTCATTCTATTTAATATCGTGCCGGGACACCATGATCTTTTCAACTTCGCGTTTATACCGACGCCTCGGCATCAAACACCCGCCCACGCCCCACGACACTGCCTGGCACCAACAGCCCCCCAGGCGCCAGCACCGCGTTAGCGCCGATCCGGCATTGATCCCCCAGCAACGCGCCAAACTTGTCGCAGCCGCTGCGCTGCAACACCCCGTCAACCCGTACCAGTACTTCCTTGTCGTCCCGCTCGTTGCGGTAGTTGGCGACGATACTTCCCGCCTCGAGGTTGACCCCATGGCCCAGCACTGAATCACCGACAAAGTTGAAGTGAGCCAGTTTGCTGCCGCTGAACATGAAGGTGGTTTTCAGTTCGGCGCCGGGGCCGATGATGCAGTGCTCATCCACCCAGCACCCACCGCGCAGCAGCGAGCCGCTGGCGATAAAGCAATGGGCGCCGATGATCAGGGGCGGCTTGAGCAAGGCACCGGGTTCGACGATGGCGGTACGGTGGATGGCGACTTCGTCGTGCACGCGGTAGTCGTCGGCCGGCAGTTCGGCGAGCATCTGACGAACAACGGCCAGCGCCTGGGCGACCAGGGCCCAGGGCGCCAGGTCGGCCCACGGGGCCAGGGGAGATTGAGCAAGGTTGGCGATGTAGTCGGCGAGTCGAATCAAGGTCGAGCCCTCACGTGGTCAGAGACAGTCAAGAAACCCCACATTGGCGATCATTCGACCTCGAGTACAGCACTTCCAGGCCCTCGCCTCTCACAGACCGCGCTTGCGCAACCACTGCAAAAAGCCCTTTTTCACCGGCACCACCGGCGCTTCCTGGGTCAGGACCTGGGCGGCGTGCAGGCGGAAATCCAGCAGCGCCGTCATCGCCTCGCCGATGTCGTGACGCGCGTCCAGGCACGGTTTCAAGTATTCATTCTCGATGCGGTACAGCGTGCAGAAGGTCTTGGCGGAAAAGTCCGCCAGCGCGGCCTGGTCGGACAAGATCCCGGCCTCGCCAATCACTTCTCCCGGCCCCATGCGCCCGGCTTCGAATACATGGCCGCCCTTGGTCAACATCACCGAAACCACACCGGACTCGACGATAAACAAATGATCGCTGACCTCCCCCGCCGGCAGGATCATCTCGCCGGCGCGGTAGGTGTGCAGGGTCATGTTCTGGCTGAAGGTGTCTTTCTCTTCCTGGCGCAGGGTGGAGAAAATCGACGACCGCTCCAGCAACGCCCGCGCGGCGGACATGGCCGGCGGCGCGCTGCTTTCGGTGGCGGACAGCACAGCCACGCCCGCCGCCTGCAGGTGCCGGAACGCCAGGTCATAGAGCTGGTTGCGCACCTCGCGCTTGAGGGCCATGGCTGGCACGAAGCCGCTGATTTCATACTCCACGCCGCCACTGGCAGAGGTCTTGAACGCCACGCTCGGCGCCGGCTTGGCCAACAGTGGCCGACACCCCTGCATCGCACGCTCCAGCGCCTCGATCACGGTTTGCGGGCGCGCATGGGGGCTGACCTGCAGGCTGACCGCCAGGCCGAACATATCCGCCGGGCGCGAAAAGTTGATGATCTTGGCCTTGGCCGCCAGGGAGTTGGGGATCACCGCCAGGCTGCCCTGGGAGGTTTGCAGGCGCGTGGCGCGCCAGTCGATGTCGGTGACCCGCCCTTCGGTGCCGTCGATGGAGATCCAGTCATCGATCTGATAAGGCTTGGTGGTGTTGAGCACGATCCCGGAAAACACATCGCTGAGGGTACTTTGCAACGCCAGGCCGACGATGATCGCCACCGCGCCGGAGGTGGCCAGCACGCCCTTGACCGGCAGGTCGAGCACGTAGGCCATGGCGGCGATGATCGCGATGAGGAAAATCACCGCGCCCATCAAGTCCTGCAACAACCGCCCGGTGTGGCCTACCCGCTGCATCATCACCGCGCCCAGCAACACCGTCAGCGTACGCGCCGCAAACAGCCACCAGCCGATCTGCAGGGCCGTGGCGGCCAGGTGCAAGGCGGTACTGTCGGCATAGGGCGCAAGTTGCATGGGGTTCATGCCGTCGTTGAACAGCACGGCACTGAACACGGCAAAAATCGCCAGTCGCGCAGCCAGCTTCCAATTGGCCAGGTCGGCAGAGATCAGGCGCCACACGGCGATGTCGATAAAGATCAGCGCCACGGCGCACAGCATCGGGTGATCAGCGATAAATGAGGGCATCCAGGCGACTCCAGGGCGAATGACGGGAAGATCGCATGAAATAGAGGTTGCGGGTATAGCGCAGAAAAAATATTCGGGCAATGGCACAGTGATTCGAAAACCACAGACAGGAGAGTTTTAACTGAGGGGTATTAGCATATACAACTTCCTTCAGATAATTCTGAAGAAGCGTCTAAACACATTACAAACATCACGAACAATTCAAACCACTCAGTCTAAACACGCTCACGATCCAAGACCACAAGAAATGTACTACATGTCTTTGGGACGTGATTGTTTTGAAAACAACAAAATTTAGTACGAGGCTGTAAGCGAAGCCAATAGGAAATTAATCATGACCATAGCAAAAGACGTTTCAATTATTGGGGCGGGCCATATGGGGTATGCAATCGCTACCGGTTTAATACAATCATCTCCAAACATATCGATAGCAGCTATTGACCTTGATCATGTCCACGACAAAGAAATGGAAGATGTGGGCATCCATGTAATGAACAGCTTACCAGAGCACTCAGCTTCGAAAATCATGATTCTGGCCATCCCACCCCAAGCATTTATAAAATTCGCAGAAATCAATTCGCAGATTAAGCATCATGCCGGAATAACAGTTTCAGTCATGGCATACTGATCATATGAAATTATCGAATTTTCTCATCACCAGAAATAACCGATCATGAACGCATATAAAACATCTAGATCAACGCACGCGCTTTCCATATTTCTATGTGGACTGGCAAACTTTCTTCTGGGGATCTCATCTCTTTACTGGAGAGGGCTCAGCGATTTTTCGCCCATAACATTGATCGCCTATCGAATCACACTATCCGCTGCCATCCTCACTCTTTTCGTCGGTTTGTTTCGTCAAAAAAGAAACATAAAAAACTCACTATAAAATTAGTTTTTCTACATTGCATTGCTTCGTTACTCATCGCAGTAAATTGGGGATCTTTCATCTGGGCCTCCATTCACGGGCTTTTTTTAGAAAGTGGCCTTGGCTACCTGTTAGCTCCTTTCTTTTCTATTGCCTTAGGGATAACACTTTACCACGAGTCAATCACTTTTAAAAAAGCCCTCTCCGCACTAATCGCACTCAGCCTCATAATCGCGCTAATCATATCCTCCAACAACCTAAACCATTTGACTTACATTATAATTTCCACAACATGGGGGCTTTACACCTACATCAAAAAACTCACCCCCTTAGACATGGTAAGCGGACTGCTTGTAGAAACCATATTCTTAACTGCATGCCTAGCAATAGCTACTCTAGCATTCAGCCTTCCAGTTATGTATCCCAGCGATTTTTTCACCCACTCAAACAAGCTAATCTGGCTGGCGGGCGGAGTATCCATAGTTCCTTTATTAATGCTGTCTTACTCAACAGGAAAAATACCGCTATCCCTAACTGGCCTCCTACAATTCATACTGCCCGCCACGCTTATTTTAGTTTCAATACTCACACACACTTAAAAGACATCAGACACACCACCAGAATAACCACTTATAATAATTAGCATTTTAATCGCCCTCACAACTTATAAAACTACAAGTATCCAAAATTCTAAAAACAGGACTCACAAATGAACAGAAGCTATGACGTTATCGTTATCGGCCTTGGGATTATGGGGGCTGCTGCGTTGTGGAGAGTCGCATCAAAATGCACCCGATCATTAGGAATCGACGCATCCGGCCCCAGCCATTGCCACGGATCCTCCCATGGAGCGTCGAGGATATTTCGCCGGGCGTACTGGGAGGGCGAAAAATATCTTCAACTACTTAATCACGCTGATTTGCTGTGGAAAGAACTGGAGCAAGTAACTCAAAGACACCTGCTGTTTCGCACGGGAGGAGTTTTCATCGGAGATAAATCCAGCCGTATAGTGTCCGGAAGCATTGAAACCGCGAAAAAGGGAAAAATTGAGCACGAGGTATGGATCGCTTCAGATGCTAGAAAGCATTTGCCAGCATTCAACATACAGGATGAGATGGCAGTTGTTTACGAGCCTAGTGCATATGCAATTTCGGCCAGCGAGGCGAGACTGGCAATGCTGAACGATGCCGTTCTAAATGGCGCTTTCACTGAATTCGGCAACAATGTCGTAAAACTCGAGAAACATGGCACTGGCGTGCGTGTAACGACCAAAAGTGGATGTATTTATTTTGCTGGCTCGGTAATAGTCACAACAGGACCGTGGATCACTACCAACCTTATGCCGGAGCTCACTAGGTTCCTAGAACCACGTCGAGTACCAATTTATTGGTTCAAACCAAAAGCAGGCTGCGAAACTCCATTTTCTCAAGAACAATTTCCCATTTTTCTTTACGAGAGGCAGGATGGCGGACTTCTCTACGGCGTTCCCTCAATAGTCAGTAATGAACCCGACGTAAAAATCGGCTTTCACAATAGGCAGCAAAGTCCCTCGCTCCCCGGCTGGGAAAATGTTCCCGTACAACATAGATATATAACGGAAATCCCCCCAATCATAGAGTCCATATTCCCTAAACTTGAAGGTATCCCGACACAAGCAAAGAACTGTTTCTATACAATGAGTCGCGATGAATCTTTTTTGATAGGACACTCTAAAGCACTGGAGTCAACCTATTTCGCTTCTGCGTGCTCAGGACACGGATTTAAATTTGCGCCGGCTATTGGGGATGCCTTGGCTAATATGGCCATTGGTCAACAAGCAAGCTTTTCGCTGTCAGCTTTTTCAGTCGATCGATTTAACTGAACGTCGCCTAATCTTTAAAGATTAGGGCATCCAGGCGACTCCAGGGCGAATGACGGGAAGATCGCATGAAATGCCGTTCCAGGGTATAGCGAAAAAAAGTGGGAGGAGGCTTGCCTCCGATAGCCGAGTGTCAGGTTGAACCTCTGTACCTGATCCACCGCCATCGGGGGCAAGTCGAATCGTCGCACCGCCCCTCCCACATTGGCCTTGTGGCCGACCTTAATCCTGCATCTGCCCAAAACGACCCGATTGGAAATCCACAAACGCCTGGTGAATCTCCTGCTCGGTATTCATCACAAACGGTCCATGCCCAACGATAGGCTCGTCAATCGGTTCGCCGCTGAGCAGCAGGACCTTGGCGTCGTCGTTGGCCTCCAGGGTGAGTTGGCGGCCGTCGCGTTCGAATAACGCCAGTTGGCCTTGGCGTGCGACTTCTTCGCCATTGACCAGCACCGTGCCGCGCAGGATCACCAGGGCGGTGTTGCGCCCGGCGTGCAGGTCGAGGGTGACGGGCTTGCCGGCGTTGAGGCGCAGGTCCCACACATCGATCGGCGTAAAGGTGCGCGCCGGGCCCTGGGTGCCGGCGAATTCACCGGCGATCAGGCGCAGGTGGCCGGCGTCGTTGGCCAGGGGCAGCAAGGGGATATCGCCGTCGACGATGGTCTGGTAGCCCGCGTCGGCCATTTTGTCCTTGGCGGGCAGGTTGACCCACAGTTGCACCATCTCCAACGCACCGCCGCTGCGGGCGAAGGCGGCGGAGTGGAATTCCTCGTGGAGGATGCCCTTGGCGGCGGTCATCCATTGCACATCGCCCGGGCCGATTTTGCCGCCGGCGCCGGTGGAATCGCGGTGTTCGACTTCGCCATCGTAGACGATGGTCACGGTTTCAAAACCGCGATGGGGGTGCTGGCCGACGCCGCGACGCTGGTCTGTCGGGGCGAAATCGGCCGGGCCGGCGTGGTCCAAGAGCAGGAATGGGCTGATGTGCTTGCCCATCGAGTCGTAGGAAAACAGCGTACGCACGGGGAAGCCGTCGCCGACCCAATGGGCGCGAGGGCTGGTGTAGATGCCGATGAGTTTTTTCATGGTAGTCCTCCAAAGTGCATACACCTTAAAACTCGCAGCAATTCGGCGCTAGACGGTAAAAAAAACCTTGATCGTCCTACCGACAGGACGATCTACGGTGGCATCCTCACAAAACAGCGTTAATGATAATGACTCGTAGTAATATCCACCCTCTCCCGCTCAACCCTCGAGGCTGCAATGCCGTTTGCCCCTGCGCCTGCCGCACCGCGCGTACTGGTGGTGGATGACCACCGCAAGATTCGTGAACCCCTGGCCACGTACCTGCGACGTTACACCTTTGATGTGCGCACCGCTGAAGACGCGGCCGGCATGTGGCAATTGCTCAAGACCCAGGCGTTCGATGTGGTGGTGCTCGACGTGCTGCTGCCGGATGGCGATGGCTTTGAGTTGTGCAACCAGTTGCATCGGCGCAGCAACACCCCGGTGATCCTGCTGACCGCCCGCGACACTGCCGCCGACCGCATACGCGGCCTGGACCTGGGTGCCGACGATTACGTCACCAAGCCGTTCGAGCCCCGGGAGCTGGTGGCGCGTATCAACAGCGTGCTGCGTCGTCAGGGCCGCGCTACCGGCCCCACCGCGCCCGGCGCCGGCGCACGGGCCTATGAGTTTGCCGGCTGGCACTTCAGTGTGACCAGCGCCACCTTACGCCGCGATGCCCACCCCGACATCCAACTCAGCACCGCTGAAAGCCGGTTGCTGCAGGTGTTCCTCGCCCACCCCAACACCCTGCTGCCCCGCGAACGCTTGATCGACCTCACCGCCGCCGCCGACAGCGATGTCAGCGACCGCGCCATCGACCGGCAAGTCAGCCGCCTGCGCCGCAAGCTGGCCCAGGGCGATGCGGCGCCGGAACTGTTGCGCACCATCTGGGGCGGCGGTTATCTATTGGCCGCCGAGGTCAGCGAATGCACGCCCTGAACCGGCTGTGGCCGCGCACCCTGGCACGGCAATTGAGCCTGTTGTTGTTGCTGGCACTGCTGGCGTCGAACGCCATTGCGATGTTGTTTTTGCAACGCACCGGCAGCCTGATCCACCCGCTGTCGCGCAGTTTCAGCCTGGAACGCCTGGGGATTGCCCATCACACGGCAATCGACCTGACCCCAGGTGAAACCGCGCACCTGCTGGCCGGCATGAGCACCGACGACACGCGCTTCTGGATCGGCCCCACGCCGGAGGTGGCGCCGTTTGCGCAACGCCCGGAAGAACAGCGCCTGGCCAACGAGCTGCGCCGCCAATTACAGCTGGATAACAGCGCCGCCATTGGCATGCAGTTGGAACGCATCAGCGGCGCCGACGCCCGCACCCATGTGTTCAGCCCCGCCGGCTGGGCGCCGTTGCGCCTGCGCAGCAGCGTGCCGCTGCCCAACGGTACCTACCTGAATGCCGTGCAATACCCCGCCGGCGCCTATGAATGGGGTCGCGTCCTGGCTTACAGCCTGCCGGTGACCACACTGCCGGTGCTGCTGATCGTGATGTTTTTCATTGCCCGCGTGGTGCGCCCGATCAAGACCCTGGCCCAGGCCACCGAGCGCGTCAGCCGCGGTGAATGGATCGCCCCGCTGGCGGAAACCGGCCCACAGGAAGCCCGCGACCTCACTGCCGCCTTCAACACCATGCAGGTCAACCTCGCACGGCATGTCGAAGGGCGCACGCGGATGCTCGCAGCGGTCAGCCATGACTTGAATACGCCGATCACCGAACTGCGCCTGCAAGTGGAGTTGCTGGAGCCCGGCGCAGCCCGCGATGACATGCTCGAAAGCCTCGGGGAACTGAGTGCGATGGTGCGTGAAACCCTGGATTTCGTGCGCGACGACGCGGTGCAGGAAGCGACTGCCACGCTTTCGTTGAGCGACTTGCTGGATGACCTGGCCAAGCGTTACCAACGCCTGCGACAGCCCGTCACCTGGGCCGGCGCACCCGCGTTACTGCTGACCTGCCGGCCGCTGGCGCTCAAGCGCGCACTGACCAACCTGATTGACAACGCCCTGCGCCATGCCGGCGACGCCGACCTGAGCCTGGCGCGCGAGGACAACGGTTGGCTGCGCATCGAGATTCTCGACCACGGCCAAGGTCTACCCGAGGCGTGGTTGAGCAAAGTCTTCGAGCCCTTCGTACAACGGGGTGTCAGTGACGGCGGCGTGGGGCTGGGCCTGGCGATCGCACGCTCGTGCATCCAGGCCCATGGCGGTGAACTGGTCTTGGAGAATCGCCCACCGGCCGGCCTGTGCGCGGTGGTGCGATTGCCCACAGCGCTCTAGAAGTTGAGCGTGGCGCCCATCCACAGGGTGCGGCCGTAGTTCACCGTGCCATAGGTTTCATCGTCCAGGCGCTTGTCGGTGAGGTTGTTGAGGGAGGCGTTGAGGGTCAACGAATCGCTCACGTCATAGGAGCCGCCCAGGTCGGCGGTGGTGTAGCCCGGCGCCGGTTCGTCGGTGGTGATGGTGTTGCCGGTTTCCTCGCCGTAGTAGCTCAGCGAGGCCCAGGCCTGGGTGCGATCGTTAATAGTCCACTCGGTACGCACATTGGCTTTTTGCTCAGGGGTGAGGGCCAGGGGCGCACCTTTGTTGGCACCGCTTTTCTGCTCGGAGTCGGTGTAGGTGTAGTTGGCCTTGAGCAGCACGCTGGGGTTGATGTCCCATTGGCCGTTGAGCTCAACGCCCTGGATGATCGCCTTGTCGACGTTGACCCGCTCCATGATGGTGTAGCCGTTCCAGCGCCGGTCGGTGGTGACGGTGGAAAGCTTGTCCTGGAAGTCGTTGTAAAACAGCGTCACGCCGCCGGACAGGTTGTCGCGGTTGCTCCACAGCGCCGAGACTTCGTAGTTGGTGCTGGTTTCGGGCTTAAGGTCCGGGTTGCCGAACATCACGAAGCGGTTGCGGCGCAGGTAGGCGTAATCCTCGACGACCGCACGCAGCTCGGGGGCCTTAAAGCCACGTGCAACACCGCCCTTGAACGTCCACTGCTCGGTGGCGCGCCACACCCCGTAGACCCGTGGGCTGAGGTGGGCGCCGTACTCTTCGTGCTCATCCAGGCGCAGGCCGGTGGTCAGGGCGAAGCTGTCGGTCATCGACCACTCGTTTTCCGCGAACAAGGCTTTTTGCACCACCGAGAATTTATAGTCGACGCGGTCACCGAGGCCCTGGTTCCAGTCGGTCAGCTCGCTTTTATTCCATTGCAGGCCCACGGTGCTGACGTTGCGGGCGGTGGGCACCACCAGCTTGGCGTCAAACACAGTGTTCTTGATCTCGGGTTTGCGCCCGTAGATGTCAGTCTGCGCCGGTGTCGCCTTGCCTTCACGGCTGGAGGTTTCCTGGGACAAGGCAATGTCCGAGGTGGCCCAGCCCCAGCGGCCCTGATGGGACAGCGACCAGTGATCGCGGTTGTTTTCCTGTTCGCGGGTGGCCCAGTTGGCGCTCATGCCGTCGCCATTCTTCAAGCGCGTGGCGCCGGCTTCCAGCAGGATGTCGTGGTCGATAGTGGGGGTGAAGGCCAGGCGCGCGGTGAGGTCGCGGTGGTCAGCCTTGCTGAAGCCATTGGTCTGCTCGATGTCGTCATCGGCCTGGCGGTCCAGGTAGCGGCCCCACACCTGCAAACCGAGGAAATCTTCCTTGAGCGGACCACTGAGGTAGAACTGGGTCTGGCGTGCATTGCCCTGGTCGCTGTGCTGGCGCGCCGAGTAGTCGTACCCGACGGAGCCGCCCCAGGTCGGTGAGACCTTGCGCGTGATCACGTTGATCACCCCGCCGATGGCATCCGAGCCGTACAGCGACGACATCGGCCCGCGCACCACTTCAATCCGCTCGATGGCCGCAGCGGGTGGCACGAAGCTCTGTTCATAGCCACTGTTGCCGTTGACCCGCGATTCCCGCGCACTCTGGCGCTTGCCGTCGACCATGATCAGGGTGTAGTCGGCCGGCATGCCACGGATGGAGATGTCGGTTTCATTCGCACCGCCGTTGACGGTGACGCCTTCCACGTCTTTAACCGCGTCGCCGAGGTCGC
This sequence comes from Pseudomonas sp. GV047, assembly GCF_003058245.1. Taxonomy (NCBI): domain Bacteria; kingdom Pseudomonadati; phylum Pseudomonadota; class Gammaproteobacteria; order Pseudomonadales; family Pseudomonadaceae; genus Pseudomonas; species Pseudomonas sp. GV047. The sequence continues at coordinate 243,964 of NZ_QCWA01000010.1, forward strand.
GGTAGGACTTGCGACTCAGCGCCTCGCCATCGATCACGGTGACCGAGGCCGGCGCGTCTTCCACGCTTTGCGCAAAACCGGATGCAGTCACCACTACATCATTGAGTTCCAGTGCAACAGGCTCATCGGCGTGGGCATGAAGACTGGCGGCCACCAGCAGGGCCAGGGGCGAGAAACGAAAAGCAGGCAGCATGGGCGAAGACCTTCGGATTAGACTCAAAAGAGAATCGTAATCATCCAGCCCCGAATAACTTGGACAAAGTGTGACAACTCAAGCCGCCGCGACCTCCGCGGTACGGCGCTCACGCAACAGATGGAAGGCCACGAAGGCCGTCACGGCAAAACACGCCTGGATCACGATCATCGGTGTGGCACTGCCGTCGCGCAGATGGCTCAGTAACAGGCCGCTGCAGGTCGCGCCGAACATCTGCGCAAAGCCCATCAAGCCCGCCGCCAAACCGGCGCGATGAGCGTTGGGCATGACCCCTCCGGTCACCGACCCGGGCAATACCAGGCCGCCGCCGAGGGTCGCCAGCGCAATGGGAATATCCAGGCCCAGTACCGACAGGCCAAACAGCGCATAAATCACCAGTGCGGCAATCCCGCCCATGGCCACCAGCGTCACGCCCATCGCCACAATCCGTTGCGGCCCCAGGCGCTGGATGTTGCGTCGGGTGTAGGTGGAACCGATGATCAGCATCGACACGATCAGGCCAAAATTGATGCCGTACTCCAGGCTGCTCAAGCCCAGCAGATTGATATACACCGCCGAGGAACCGGCGATCACCGCGAACATGGCGCCATAGGTACACGCCAGCGCCACGGCGAACGCGCGGTACGGGCGGCCCTTGAGCAGGTCCAGGTATTGCCCGCCGAGGGTGCGCCAGTGGCCGGCCTTGGGGTCGAGGAAGTGGTTGCTCTCGCGGAAGAACAGCAGCGCCAGCAGCAACACCCCACTGCCAATCGCCAGTGCCAGCAGGATCGGCGCACGCCAGCCCAGCAGCTTGATCAGCAGGCCGCCGACCATCGGTGCGACGACGATGGCGTACAGCATGCCGATCATGGTCAGCGCCAGCGCCGGCCCCGCCTGGGCCTTCCACACGTCACGCACCACGGTGCGCGCCAGTACCAGCGCAGCGCAGGCGCCAAGACCTTGCACGACGCGAGCGGCGATAAATTGCTGGATGTCATTGACCAGCAGCATCGACAAGGTCGCCAGCACATACAGCAACAGCCCGCCGAGCAGCACCGGACGGCGGCCGATGCGGTCCGACAGCGGGCCGAACAGCAGTTGCCCCAGGCCAAAGGCGGCGACAAACGCCGACAGTGCCATCAGCGCAGACCCCGGTGGCGCCAACAGGGCGTGCTCGATCAGACCCAAGCCTGGAATGATCAATTGGGTCGAGACTTCACCCAGCGCCGTCAAGGCCACCAGTAAAAACAACAAGCTTCGCGATGGGGCCGGGGTGTACGACATGGGGATTATCCGGGGCTGGTTTTATTTATATTTCGACCATAATATGCGTGAAAAATTATGTCCATAATTTTTTGCCCACTGGTCATCCCCGGAGCCCGACATGATCCCTCTCCCCTCGCGCCTTCTCACGCCCCTGGCCGTGTTGATCGTCCTCAGCGGCTGCAACAGCCAGGCCGACACCACCGCCCAAGCGCCGCAACCACGCCCGGTACTCGCCGCCAAGGTCGACGCCGCCGGCACTCAGCAAAGCGCCTATACCGGCGTGGTGGCTGCACGTACGGAAAGCGACCTGGGCTTCCGGGTCGGCGGCAAGGTCATCGAACGCAAGGTCGACCCCGGCCAGCATGTCTCCCGTGGCGACACCCTGCTGGTGCTGGACATCGGCGACTTCGAGCTCGCCCTGCGTTCGGCGAAAAACCGCGTCAACGCCGCCCAGGCCCAGCTGCGTCAGCGCCGCGACGATGAAAACCGCTACCAACGCCTTGCCAGTACCGGCGCGGTGTCACGGCAGATCTTCGACCAGTCGGCCACCAACCTGCGCGTGGCCGAGGCCGAGTTGGCCGCGGCGCAATCCGACGCCAGCCAGATCGAGAACCGCCGCACTTATTCGGTGCTCAAGGCCGATGGCGACGGCATCATCACCGACGTGCGGGTGGACCGCGGCCAAGTGGTCGCCGAAGGGCAAGTCGTCGCGCGCCTGGCCCATGACGGCGCCCGCGAAGCCATCGTCAACCTGCCGGAAAACCAGCGCGACCAGGCCGCGCAAAAAGCCCTGGCCTTCCCCTTCGGCGCCCCGGACCAGGCAGTGACGGCGACCTTGCGCGAACTGTCGGCCAGCGCCGATCCCACCACCCGCACCTACCGCGCCCGTTATGTACTGCACGGTAACGTCGAGCGCTTCGCCCTCGGCTCGACCATCACCGTGCGCCTGCAAGGCGACGGCCAGGCACAACAAACCCGCGTACCGATCGGCGCCTTGCACGATGCAGGGCAAGGCACCGGTGTGTGGTTGATCGGCGCGGATGACAAGGTCAGCTTCGCCGCCGTCAAGGTCGCCAGCCTCGGCCAGGAAGACGCCCTGCTCGACAGCGGCGTGTACCCCGGCCAGGTCGTCGTCGCCCTCGGTGCGCACCTGTTGCACAGCGGCGACGCGGTGCGCCTGTTGCCCGCCCAGGTACTGGCCCTCAACCGCAAACAGGACCAATGAGCATGCGCGGCATCAACCTCTCGGAACTGGCGGTCAAGCACCGCGCAGTCACGCTGTTTTTGATCATTGCGATCCTCGCCGCCGGGATCTTCTCGTTCGGCAAACTGGGGCGCGCCGAAGACCCGTCGTTTACCGTCAAGGTCATGACCATTACCGCCGCCTGGCCCGGCGCCACTGCCCAGGAGATGCAGGAGCAGGTGGCCGACCGCCTGGAGAAGCGCCTGCAGGAACTGGACTACTACGACCGCGTCGAGACCATCGCCCAGCCGGGCTTTGTGTCGATGCGCATGACCTACAAGGAGTCCACGCGCCCCAGCGAAATCCAGGAGCTGTTCTACCAGACGCGCAAAAAACTCAGCGATGAAGCCGCGAGGCTGCCCAGCGGGGTGGTCGGGCCGTTCTTCAACGATGAATATTCCGATGTGTACTTCGCCCTGTACGCCCTGGAGGCCGAGCACCTGCCCCATCGGCAACAGGTGCAGATGGCCGAGGAATTGCGCCAGGGCCTGCTCAACCTGCCGGGGGTGAAGAAGGTCAATATCCTCGGCGAGCAGGCGCAGCGGATTTTTGTCGAGTTCTCCTATGAGCGCCTGGCGACCCTGGGGATCAAGCCGGAGCAGATCTTCGCCGCCCTCGCCGCACAGAACGCCGTGGCCCCGTCAGGTTTTGTCGAAACCGCAGGCGCGCGCGCCTATATCCGTATCGACGGTGCCTTCGACAGCCTGGCGCTGATCGAAAACGTGCCCCTGGAAGTCAACGGTCGCGTGCTGCGCATTGCCGATGTGGCCAGCGTCAGCCGCGGTTATGAAGACCCGCCGAGCTACCGCATCCGTCACCAGGGCGACCCGGCGCTGATGCTCGGCGTGATCATGGAAAAGCACTGGAACGGTCTGGAGCTGGACAAAAGCCTCAAGGCCGAGGAAGCCCGGATCCAGGCGGACCTGCCGTTGGGCGTGAACTTCGCCAAAGTCTCCGACCAGGCGAAAAACATCAGCCTGGCGGTGAATGAATTCATGCTCAAATTCTTCGTCGCCCTGGCGGTGGTGATGATCATCAGCCTGTTGGCCCTGGGCTTTCGCGTCGGCCTGGTGGTGGCGGCGGCGGTGCCGCTGACCTTGTCGGTGGTGTTTGTGATCATGCTGCTCACCGGGCGTGAGTTCGACCGCATTACCCTGGGCGCGCTGATCATTTCCCTGGGCCTGCTGGTGGATGACGCCATCATCGCCATTGAGATGATGGTGGTGAAACTGGAGGAAGGTTTTGACCGGATTCATGCGGCCACCTTCGCCTGGAGCTCCACGGCGGCACCGATGCTCACCGGTACGCTGGTGACGATCATCGGTTTTCTGCCGGTGGGGTTTGCACGGTCCGGTGCGGGGGAATACGCCGGCAATATCTTCTGGATCGTCGGCTTTGCGCTGATCTCGTCCTGGCTGGTGGCGGTGGTGTTCACGCCGTACCTGGGCGTGAAGTTGCTGCCGCAGATCAAACCGGTGCCCGGTGGCCACGACGCGATTTATGCCGGGCGCTATTACCAGAAGCTGCGTGATTTGGTCGAAGCCTGCGTACGCAGGCGTTGGCTGGTGACCGGGTTGGTGATCGCTGCCTTTGTACTGTGCGTACTGGGCATGGCCGTGGTGAAGAAACAGTTCTTCCCCAACTCCGACCGGTCCGAGCTGATTCTTGAGGTGTATATGCCGCCCGGCAGTGCCTTCAAGAGCACCGAGGCGGTGGCGGCGCAGCTGGAAAAGGCGCTGCTGCAAGAGCCGCAGACCAGCATGGTCGACACCTATGTGGGCGGTGGTGCACCGCGTTTCTTCCTGTCGCTGAACCCCGAAATGCCGGACCCGGCGTTTGCCAAGCTGATCGTGCAGACGCCGGACTCTCACGCCCGCGACGCCTTGAAGCTGCGCATGCGTGAGCGAATTGCGGCCGGTGAGTTTCCGGCGGCGCGGGTGCGGGTCACCCAACTGCTGTTCGGTCCGCCAGTGCCCTTCCCGGTGGTGTTCCGCGTGTCCGGCCCGAATGTGGAGGTGCTGCGCGGGGTGTCCGAGGACGTGCGCAAGGTCGTTGCCGCCAACACGCTGACCAAGGACGCCTTTCTCGATTGGGGCGAGCGCACCAGCGGTTATCGCCTGGTGCTGGATCAAGACCGCCTGCGCCTGCTGGGCTTTACCCCCAACGAGGTCAAATCCCAGCTCAACGCCTTGCTCAGCGGCAACCCGATCACCGAAGTGCGTGAGGGCAACCGCACCGTGTCCGTGGTCGCCCGGGCCCAGGGCAACCAGCGCGAGAACCTCGGCAACCTCAACAATATGACCCTGACCAACAGCGCCGGCACGTCGGTGCCCCTGGCCCAGGTCGGGCAGTTCCAGGCGGTGATGGAGGAACCGATCCTCAAGCGCCGCAACCGCGCGAGCACCGTGGAAGTGCGTGCCGACATCATCGACGGCGTGCAACCGCCCGACGTGGAAATGGCCGTGTACAAAGACCTGCAACCGCTGATCGCCCGGCTGCCGGCCGGTTACCGGATCGACATCGGCGGCCCGGTGGAAGAAAGCGCCAAGGCCAACGTGGCGCTGGCGGCGCTGTTCCCGATCATGATCCTGCTGACCCTCACGGTGATCATGTTCCAGGTGCGTTCCTTCGGCGTGATGTTCATGGTCTTCGCCACCGCGCCGCTGGGCTTGATTGGCGCGGTGCCGACCTTGCTGCTGTTCAACCAGCCGTTCGGGTTCAACGCGATCCTGGGCTTGATCGGGATCGGCGGGATCCTGATGCGCAACACGTTGATCTTTACCGACCAGATCCGCCAGAACCAGGAGCATGGCATGGCGATCCACGCGGCGATTGTCGAGGCCACGGTGCGGCGCGCGCGGCCGGTGATATTGACCGCGCTGGCGGCGGCGCTGGCGTTTATTCCGCTGACGCTGTCGGTGTTCTGGTCGTCCCTGGCATTCGTGCTGATTGGCGGGGTGCTGGTGGGCACGGTGTTGACGCTGTTGTTTCTGCCGGCGCTGTGCAGCCTGGTGCTGGGGCGGGAGAAGACAAAAATTGTCGAAACGCCCCACGTAAGCGCCGGATAAGCGCTACTCCCCTGCCCTGAAAACCGCTGCAAAGTCCCTCGCCTGAATACACAGTGCGAGGGATTGCAGATGGTGGTTTTCGTTAAGGCCCCGGTTGACGGGGCTGTTTCATGATCGAGGTGACCCGCCAAGCCATTGGCTACCTGGTGCTGGCCGCCATGGATTCAAAGACGCGGGACGTCGAATCCGTTCTCAGCGACTTCGGGCGCTGCCTCAATACCTACGAGACCTGGGCGGAAAGCTTCTTTAGCTTTTGGGCCCTGGATATCGAACAGGTCTTCAAGGTCGGGGATGAAGTGGCGCTCGTCGCGCCGATCAACCGCGCCATCCTTCCCAGCAGCACGACCGCAATGTGCCAGGCAAACGGCACGTTGACCCTGGTGCATATGTTCCAGAGCGCTCGGTTCGTGCCCATTGGCAATACGCCCGTGATGGTGCAACGCATCGATCCAGAGGGCGGTCCCCTGGGCGAGCCGATCCACAGGACCATCGGCCCCAGCGGCATCCTCGAAATCACCGAGTGTGATCGCAACCAACAGTACCGGATCAGCTTCTACCCCAACGTCTCCAAAGACCATTTCAAGGCGCTGTATGCCTCTTATCAGTCGGTTATCGCCCCGCTGGACGCTTGGTTGCGCAGTGAATGGGAGACCATCTTCGAACCGTTGTGGAAGGGTTACGCCGAAGCCAGCCTCCCCAAGCGTTACCTCGCCCTGCATCAAGCCTACGCCCGCGGCTTCGGCGAAGCGCTCTACTCGCTCTGGGACACTGTCAAGCAGCTGTTCCAGTGGCTTGGCGACCCGTTGGCTTATGCCGAACAACTGCTGCACTACCTGTCAGCGGACGAACTTGAAAAGCTGCTGAGCCTCGGCGCCGACACCCTCGCCAAGGGCTTGTTGGTGCTCAGCGACGAGCCGCTGCTGTTCATCCATCTGTCGGCAATGGTCAGCTGGATGCGCCTGTTGCCGCCGCCCTATATGAACGAGTTGCTCGGGGAAATCAGCGCCGACGTATTGATCAACTTGTTGCTGTGCCTCGCCACTGCAGGGATGGGGATGGCGGTTCGAATAAGTACCAACGTGCTGGGCGGCATCAAGTCTCAACGTGCGCGCCGATGGTTGGAGCGCATGGCGGGGCAGTTCGGAAAATCGCCCATGGATGAGCATGTCGAACTCGCCAGACCGGTTCTGCTGGGTGGCCCTGCGACGTCGATCAAGACCGTACCGATTGCGCCGTTGAAGGCTGGGGAGCATATGGTTTCAAACCCCGTGCCGGCAGCTCGCAGGAAGACTCAGCAGACGGTGTTGGTCAGGCAGGAGCCTGTCGATGATGTGCCTGTTTCGGGGAAGAACCCGAGCGGAGATGCGGCGGCTTCTTCGGATAAGACGGTCACCAACGGTTGCCCCGTGTCGATGGTTACCGGGGAGGAATTGCTCACTCTCACCGATGGTGTTTTAGACGGGATCTTGCCGTTTGAGTGGACCCGGCTGTATCGCACCAGTGCGGTGGAAGTGGATGGCGGGTTGGGGTTTGGCTGGAGTCATTCGCTGGCGCATCGGCTGGTGGTGTCGGGCGATTCGGTGGTGTGGACGGACCATGAGAATCGCTCGATTGGGTTTCCACTGCCGACTGTTGCTCGACCCGCCATCACCAATAGTTTGGCCGAAGCAGCGATCTATTTGGGCGCGTCGCCGGATGAACTGGTGTTGGCCCAGGCGTCGCGGTTTTATCACTTTCGCAACGGTGTGCTGGTCTCGATCAGTGATGCGTACGACAACCGGCTGCGGATTTCTCGGGATTTTCTGGGGCGGATTGAGCGGCTGGATAACGGTGCGGGGTGTGCGCTGTTCCTGCGCTATGCGTCGGCCCGCATCGTCGCGGTGGACTACCAGGTGCAGCGGGCCAAGGGGTATGAGCCTTACGAATGGGTGACGGAGCAGAACGTCGTTTCCTACGCCTATGACGACGCTGGCCGACTGGTCTCGGCGACCAATGCGGTAGGTGAAAGCGAGGTTTATCGCTACGACGATCAGCACGTGATTCTTGAGCGGGGCTTGGCCGGTGGGGCGAGTTTCTTCTGGGCGTGGGAACGGTCCGGCAAAGCGGTGCGATGTGTCCGGCATTGGGCCAGTTTTTCCCAGATGGATACGCGGTATGCCTGGGGGGACGACGGCCGGGTCACGCTGCACAACGCCGATGGCAGTCAGGAGGTGTATGTCCATGACGACCGGGCGCGGCTGGTGCAGCGGATTGATCCGGACGGTGCCCAGCACTTCAAATCCTACGATGCCAAAGGCCGGCTGACGGTTGAGCAGGATCCGCTGGGGGCGGTGACGGCGTATCAGTACGACGACGCCGGACGCTTGGT